>JBMNOY010000037.1:0-21992 GCA_050943315.1 Syntrophomonadaceae bacterium | reverse complement strand
ATATTTATGAACATTGAAGAAATAATGAGTATTATTCCCCACCGATATCCATTTGTCATGGTAGACAGAATAATTGAGCTTATACCCGGACAAAAAGCAGTGGGCATCAAAAATGTTTCTATCAATGAACCTTATTTTGCCGGACATTTTCCCGGTCGTCCTATAATGCCCGGGGTTCTTATGATCGAAGCAATTGCCCAGGTAGGCGCATGTGCTTTATTAAGTGAAGACCAATACCAGGGAAAAATAGCATTTCTGGCCGGCGTTGACCGGGTCCGGTTTAAACGTAACGCAGTTCCCGGCGATACCCTGGAAATATGTACGGAACTTGTCAGTATGAAAGCCGGTATTGGTAAAGGAAAGGGTAAGATTACCATCGGTAATCAGATGGTTTGTGGAGGTGAGTTTTTATTTGCCCTGGCTGACAGATAGCCTTAAGGGTAAATACTACTATGTTTAAAAACGGCTTCAAAAAAACAAAATATATCTCCATACCGGTAACTGACGAAACATTCCGGGAAGACATTGGTCCCGGAAAAATAGGTTGCCCGTCCTGTCATGCCCACGTATCGGAACTGGAAATGATCCGTAACCACAAGGTCTGTCCCCGCTGCAACTATCATTATACCTTAACCGCGTGGGAGCGCATTACGATAACTGTTGATGAAAACAGCTTTCACGAATTTAATACTACCCTGCAATCGGTTAACCCGCTTGATTTTCCCGGTTATGATGAAAAGCTTACCCAGGCACAACAGCGCTCCGGGTTGCGTGAGGGTATAATCACTGGTCAGGCAGCTATTGGCGGAAACAATGTAATTATTGGCATAATGGATTCCCGCTTTATGATGGGCAGTATGGGGTCAGTGGTGGGAGAAAAGGTCACCCGGGCTATTGAGACAGCTATTGACAAGCTTATGCCTTTAATTTTATTTACTACTTCCGGTGGTGCCCGTATGCAGGAAGGTATGCTGTCTCTGATGCAAATGGCCAAAACCAGCGCCGCTCTGGCCCGGCTGCATCAGGAAGGAGTTTTGTATATTGCGGTTCTAACTGATCCAACCACCGGTGGCGTAACGGCCAGTTTTGCCTCCCTGGCCGATATAATAATAGCTGAGCCCGGGGCATTGGTGGGATTTGCTGGTCCCCGGGTTATTAAGCAGACCATTGGACAGCAGCTTCCGGACAATTTTCAGCGCTCCGAATTTTTATTGGAACACGGAATGGTAGATATGGTAGTCAACCGCTTGGAGCTCTCGAAAACTTTAGCCCTTTTGCTGAGGTTTCATCAGGAGGTGACTAATGGTTAAAAGACAGTTTGATTACGAACAGCAATTTCAACAGTTTCAAATCAAGCTCAACGAGTTGAAAGACCTGGCGAAAATGACAAATATTGATTTAACCGAACAGATAAAGCTTATTGAAGAAAAAATGAACAACATGCGCCAGGAAAAATATCAGCATCTTACCGCCTGGGAAAAAATATTGCTGGTACGTAGTCCGGAAAGACCTACTACCCGGGATTATCTGGAAAACATATGTGATGAATGGATAGAGCTGCATGGTGACCGCAATTATCGCGATGACAGGTCGGTTATCGGTGGTATCGGCCTCCTGGAAGGGAAGGCGGTTACTTTTTTAGGTCACCAAAAAGGAAAAGATACCAATGATAATATTGTTCATAATTTTGGCATGCCCCATCCAGAAGGCTACCGAAAAGTTGAAAGGTTGCTTCTACAAGCGGAAAAATTTAACCGGCCGGTTATAACCATTGTGGATACCCCTGGTGCCTACCCCGGGATAGGTGCTGAAGAAAGAGGCCAGGCCTGGGCCATATCCCGGGTGTTAATGACCCTTTCCCGCTTACGGGTGCCCATAGTGGCAGTTGTTACCGGCGAAGGCGGCAGCGGCGGAGCCCTGGCACTGGCAGTTGCCGACCGCCTGTTAATGTTATCCAATGCTGTTTTCTCGGTTGTTTCCGCAGAAGCCTGTGCCTCTATTCTGTGGAAGGACCTGCAAAGAGCAGAGGAAATGGCCGAAGCTTTAAAAATGACGGCTAATGATCTCTATCAATTAAAAATTGTTGATGAAGTGATCGAAGAGCCTTTAGGAGGATCACAGGCGGACTTTGCAGCTACCGCCCAGACCCTAAAGGGACGCTTGCTCCATTACCTTAAAGAATTGTCCGGAAAAGACAAAAATCTGCTGGTTCAGGAACGTTACCAGAAAATAAGAGCTATAGGGATATTTAATGATGGAATTTAATAATAGGAGTAGTGATTATGAATACCAATGGTATAAAGCCGCTTGTAATAGGTGATCTGGTAGCTTCGATTCCAATTGTTCAGGGCGGCATGGGGGTAGGTATATCATTGTCCGGCCTGGCTTCGGCCGTTGCCGCCGAAGGAGGTATAGGGGTTATAGCAGCTGCCGGTATTGGCATGCTGGAACCAGATGGCTATACGAATTTCTTGGAAGCCAGTAAAAGAGCTTTAAGAAACGAAATCAAAAAAGCCCGGGAATTAACCAGTGGAATTATTGGCGTTAATATTATGGTGGCTTTGTCAAATTTCGCTGATTTGGCCGCCGAGTCTATTAAACAAGACATCGACGTAATTTTTTCAGGAGGAGGACTTCCCCTCCATCTTCCCCGCTACTTAGATAAAGGTTGTCGTACCAGGCTGGTGCCTATTGTATCATCTCCTCGCGCAGCACGGATAATCTGCAAAAAGTGGCTGGATGTATATAATTACCTTCCTGATGGCGTAGTAGTAGAAGGCCCTATGGCGGGAGGTCATTTAGGCTTTAAGAAGAATGAACTTGATGATCCCGGGCAATCCCTGGAAAATCTCGTCCCGGCGGTAAAAAAGGAATTAGAACCATTCGAGGAAATAAAGCAGGCACCTATTCCATTAATAGCCGGCGGAGGTATTTTCTCGGGCGCTGATATATACAAATTCATGCAATTGGGAGCATCCGGAGTGCAAATGGCTACCCGGTTTGTAGCTACCCATGAATGTGATGCTGCAATCGAATTTAAAAAAGTTTATGTTGCCGCCAATCCGGAAGATACCGTTATTATAGCCAGCCCGGTGGGAATGCCGGGACGAGCCTTAAAAAATAAATTTATCGAAGACGTTAACGCAGGCAATAAGAAACCTTTTAAATGCCCCTATCATTGCATAACAACGTGTAAACATAAAGACAGTCCTTATTGTATAGCTCTGGCCCTGCTGAATGCTCAAAGAGGCAAGCTTAATCATGGTTTTGCTTTTGCCGGTAAGAGTGTTCACCGGGTTAAGGAGATTCTCTCGGTAAAGGACCTCATTGCATCATTAATGGAAGAATACAGATTGGCAGCCCAGGCTGGCGTGATTTAGTGGAGGAGTTGCACCTGATAAAAAATAGGGTAGACGACATTACCGGCCAGCGCCTAAAGACGCTGGCTTTCCCATTTATTCAAGCTACTATGTGACCTGGGCTAGGATTCTCTCAACCGCTGTGCCTTTTTCTTTTAGTTGAGGCATAAAAATACATCACCCCATCATCCACATTACAGCCGGCTTTTCTGGTATTGCATAAGTAAGATAAAAAGGCCGAAATGGATGACAGCGTAAGGAAATATTGAGTACGGGTATATGGCAGCTTAAATTTCTTAATGACACTTTGAATTACCTGTTCTCTGGTTTTAGGTACGGCTATGGTTTCCAGTACAAAGCTCATCAGACTTTCCAGCACAGTACGATTGTAGTTAATAACATGAGCTAAGTCTTTTACCCGCCCTTCGTGAGCCAGAAATATGGGGCCGAACTCAGTATGCTCCAGGTAATCTAATGCCTTCAGATGTTTGTCAAGATCAGCCAGATACAAAAAGTGATGTTTTTTTAATATATCCGGAGAAATCAGGCTGTCCCCGACAAAAGAGATATTGTCAGGTGTTACCACTCCGATTTGGCCCATACTATGACCGCTTAATTCGAGAATGGTAAAGGCCGTATTTTTAATATATACCAAACCCGGTTCAACAATATCGGTTACCACTGATGGCTTGACCAATAGGTATCTATTTTTTAAAGCCTGCAGCGGACTGGCTGAATATATCCCGATTAGGGTCATTAACGGGTTTTCCAGCATAACCCTTTCCAGCCGGGAGGCATATATTTTGCAGCCGCTGCTGTCCTGGATAAGCTTGTTTCCTGCACAGTGATCGGCATGAGCGTGAGTATTAATAATTCCATAAACCTTGAGCTCATTATGCTCCAAGAGCTCAAGTATGCGGGTAGCCTGTTCAACGGTTGGGCCGCTGTCTACCAGCAAACAGGAACGGTCGGCAAATATGTATACTCCCACTATGGTGGGGCCATTTATGTAATAAGTATTACCTGCAATATGTTCCAGTTTCACTCTGGCCTTTCTCCTTGCCGAAAAAAAAAATTCGGGGCAAGCCCCGGGTAATCACCATTATAACCTGACAATCACCGGGTTAAGACTATTCTCATTTACTTCAATAATCGCATAGCTGGCCCGGTCCGGGACCCGGGGCTGGGTGGGACTGCCCGGGTTTAATAACCACAGGCCCTCAATTTTTTCCGCACAGGCATGGTGGGTATGCCCAAAAACGACCATATCGACCCCGGCTTCCACGCCACGATAAAACAGGCGGTTTAAATCCTTTTTAACTCCATACTGGTGTCCATGTACAATCAGGAACTTCTTTCCGGACATTTCTACCAATTTTTCTGAGGCATCCTGCTTTCGCCGATCACAATTGCCGGGCACTCCTAAACATTTTATGCCCAGATAGCTGGATATTTTATTTCCATCCGGATAATAATCACCAGTAAAAAATAGATAATCAGGTTTAAGCACAGCAAGTGCCTTTTTTATCCGTTCAATTTTCCCATGGGTGTCTCCGGTTACGGCAATTTTCAAACCAATACCCCCACTATTGGCTGGCCTCATTTAAAAAGTTTACTATGACCGGTTTCGCTTTCTTCAGAGCTTTACCCCGGTGACTTATGCGGTTCTTTTGTTCGGCCGAAAGCATGGCAAAACTTCTCTCTTCCCCTGCGGGTATGAATAAGGGGTCATAACCAAATCCTCCCTGGCCGGAAGGCTTCAAAGCTATTCTGCCTTCACAACTGCCCTCAACGGTGGCTATTTTGCCTTCCGGGCTGCTTATAGCAATTACACATTGGAATCGTGCAGTCCGCTGTGGTTCTGGTACGTTTTTCAACATCTTTAACAGCTTACGGTTATTTTCCTCATCAGTGGCATGTTCTCCTGCAAACCGGGCTGAATATACACCTGGTTTTCCGTCCAGAGCATCTACTACCAGTCCGGAATCATCCGCCAGGGTAATCATCCCGCTCAAGGATGCAGTAATCCGAGCTTTCTTAATTGCGTTGGCGGTAAATGTCTGGCCATCTTCTTCGACCTCAGGTAAAGGTTCAATATCTTCCAGGGTAACTATTTCCAAATTCAGATCGCTAAGTATTTCCTGTAATTCTTGTTTTTTGTGTTTATTGCGGGTAGCCAGCAAGAGTTTATTAATCATTTGTGAGTTCCTTTTCTATAATATCTTTTTGTAATAAAATTAGTTCCTGAATTCCCTTTTGCGCTAAAGCTACCAGCTCATCAAAGTCCTGGCGGCTAAAGGGTTCACCCTCTGCTGTACCCTGTATCTCCACAAACTTGCCTTCACCGGTCATTACAATATTCATATCCACGTCAGCTTGGGAGTCTTCCACATATTCGAGATCCAGTATCTTTTCCGTACCCATTATTCCTACACTCACCGCCGCAACATAATCCTTAATAGGAATGCTGTCAATTATCCCCTGCCGGTGAAGTTTAATCAGCCCCAGGTAAAGAGCTACGAAACTACCGGTTATAGATGCGGTTCGGGTTCCGCCATCAGCCTGAATTACATCACAATCAATCCAAATCGTTCTCTCTCCAAGGGCCTTCATATCCACCACGGCACGCAGGGAACGGCCTATCAAACGTTGGATTTCCGACGTCCTGCCGCTAACCTTACCTTTGTTTACCTCCCTATGGCTGCGGGGCTCTGTCGATGCGGGCAGCAGGGAATATTCAGCCGTTATCCACCCACTGCCACTGCCTTTGAGAAAAGGGGGAACCTTGTCCTCAATCATGGCGGAACACAAGACCCGGGTATCTCCAGTTTCAATCAACACAGAGCCGGCTGGGGTTTTAACAAAACCGGGAATAATTCTTATGTTTCGCATCTGGTCATTTGCTCTATTATTGGGCCGTTCCATAAAAAAACCTCCATCACATCACATTTTATTTACCGTCTATCATAAATATTGTTGCCATACGCATCGATAGCCACAATACAGGGGAAATCTTTTACCTGCAGTTCCAAAAGGGCCTCAGGTCCCAGTTCCGGATAAGCTATAGTCTCTGCTGCGGTGATCTTTTTAGCCAGATAAGCTCCTGCTCCTCCGACTGCTGCCAGGTATACCGCTCCATGCTTCTGCATGGCTTCTATCACTTTCTGGCTGCGGTAGCCCTTGCCAATCATAGCCCTTAAACCTTTCTCTATTAACAAGGGAGCATAAGCATCCATCCGGCCGCTGGTCGTCGGACCGGCTGAGCCTATTACTTTTCCCGGGGGTGCCGGACACGGACCTACATAATAAATCAGCTGCCCGCCAACATCAAAGGGTAATTCTTCGCCCTTTTGCAAACATTCCACCATTCTCTTGTGGGCTGCATCCCGTGCTGCATAAATAGTTCCATTGATAAGGACCTCATCCCCCATATGTAACTGGAGTACATCATCCTTATTCAGAGGTGCACTAATGGTTTTTGCCAATTCTTCCATCCCCTTGTCAGCTTATATTTCCACCGTAACCCGCCGTGTAGAATGGCAACCCAGGTTTACAGCTACCGGTAAGCAGGCAATATGGGTAGGATATGTTTCTATATGTACTGCCAGGGCGGTGGTATCCCCCCCCATTCCCTGCGGCCCTATTCCTAAATCATTAATACTGGTCAGCAGTTCCTCTTCCAGTGCTGCCAAAGCCGGCAGTGGATTAGCAGTGCCGACCTCCCTCATCAAGGCCTTTTTGGCCAGTAAAGCGGCCTTCTCCATATTACCGCCCACCCCTACACCGACAATTACCGGAGGGCACGGATTAGCTCCTGCTTCCTTAACCACCTTGATGATAAAATTCTTAACCCCTTCAACACCCTGGGATGGCTTTAACATAGCTACCTGCCCCATATTTTCACTTCCCCCGCCTTTGGGCATGATATTCAGTTTTAAGCCATCACCCGGAACCATATGCAGGTGGATTACCGCCGGGGTGTTATCTTGGGTATTAACCCGCTCCAGAGGGTCACTGACTATTGATTTGCGAAAGTACCCCCGCTTATAGCCTTCTCTAACTCCCTGATTTATGGCTGATTCAAGGTCATTACCAGTTAACACAACCTCCTGGCCCAGCTCAACATCAACTACCACCAGGCCGGTATCCTGACAGAGGGCCATACCTTCACTGCAGGCCAGGTTAGCATTTTCCAGAGTTATATCCAACAAGCGGCAGGCTAAGGGGGAACGTTCCTGGTTCCGGAAGCCTCGTAGAGCGTTTAATATGTCTTGGGGCAGCTGGGTGTTGGCCTTTATAACCGCTTCTTCCACCGCTTCCTTGACTTTATTAGTATTAATCTCCCGCATCTAATCATCCTTTGCTCATATGGTTAACTTCAGACCCTCATAGGCCATGATAAAGTCAGCTTCACAATGAGAGGACAGTGCCTGTTTTAATTCTTCCCGGTTGCTTCCCTCCCAGAAATGGGTAGCCAGCAATAAGCCAGGTTTGCTCCTTTTGACCCACTCCCCTACATCTCTGGTAGTCATGTGTCCTCTGGCGGCGGCATAATCCTGTTCAATGTCAGCCATAGTGCATTCTGCCAGGAGAACCTTAACCTGGCGGGAAGCCTCTATTAAATTATCACTAAGAGACGTATCTCCGCTGTAGAACAAGCTGGAATCCCCACTGGTCAATCTTACTGCCAGCCCGGGTACAGGGTGAGTGGTAGCAAAAAAACTCAGCTTTAGACCAGAAACATTTATACTCATGCCCTCTTCAACCTGCTTTACCTCCAGTTCCGGCAGTCCCAGCCATTGATCAACTATCTCGGCTGGTTTGGGAGGCAGATAAACCTTTAACGGTTGTTTGCGCTTACCCATATATATAGCCCCTCTTATAGCATGGCGCAGGGCATATAAATCAACATAGTGATCCGGATGAAAATGACTGATAAAAACTGCATCCAGATTAATATAATCATCATATTGCCAGAGTTTAGAAAAAACTGCATGTCCACAGTCCAGCAAAATGCTGGTGTCATCATTTCTGACTACATAGCCTGAACAGGCCTGCCCCGCTGCCGGGTAAGCAGCCCAGCACCCTAGTACAGTTAAATCCACATTACTACCTCCATCTTGCCTATAGTTTTCAAAATCCTTGCCCGGGCATGCACTGGCTATTCCAAATCTACTTTATCCACTCTTTGTAGTATATCCCCAACTAATATTTTACCAACTTTAAAAAAAGACTCATCATTACCACTGACAAAAAACTTCCGTTCGGGGTGGTCATGCTCTAGCCGCATATTCTTCTGCTCCAGAATACCTGCCAATTCATCTACGGTTTCGTAGGCAGGATTCACCAATTTGACCCCTTCACCAACATAATCCTGTATTACTGGCTCAAGAAATGGGTAATGGGTACATCCCAACACCAGGGTATCAATCCCCTTTTCGATTAACGGTGCCAGATATTCGGCCACTGCCTGCCTGGTCTCTTCCCCAGTAAGCTTTCCCGCCTCTACCAGCGGTACAAACTTTGAACAAGCGTTTTCAAACACTGTAACTTCAGAATTAAAGCTCTTTATGTTTTTTGCATAGGCGTGGCTGCTAATAGTTGCAGCAGTAGCAATCACACCTATCCTGCCGTTACGGGTAGTACGTGCAGCAGCCCGGGCACCCGCTTTTACAACTCCCAGCATGGGTATATCATACTGCCCTTCCAGAACCGGCAGGGTAACAGATGAATGAGTACCGCAGGCAACCATTATAGCTCTTACCTGCTTTTGCAGCAAAAATGAAATAATTCTTTCTGCATAATAAAACAATTGTTCCCTGGTCTTATTGCCGTAAGGAACATTGGCGGTATCACCAAAATAGATAAAACTCTCTTCGGGCAACTTCTCCATTAAGGCCTTAACTACGGTTAAGCCACCTACACCGGAATCAAAGATACCTATTGAACCGGTACTTTCCAAACTAAACACCTCATTTTAATAAACAATACAATACATAATGTATCACTTTTGGCAATGATATTCTATTCTTTAACTTAATTGTTGACTTGACTGGCGGTTTTAATTCCGGGATACACTTATTAAGCGCAAAATAAGAATTATACATAAACGGCGACAAGCAAACCGCAAAAACTTAACATGATACCCGAAAGGCGGTTTTAGCAAGAAAAAAATAGGAGTAATCTGCTTTCTCTTAAACAAGCGCTTACCCCTATTATATGCCGGTAAACCTTACTGTATATGATATTATATGTACGTTTAAATACTGTAGTCCGGTTTTATCGGTTGGGACAGATCTACATACTTGCCTATACTGTCGACTTTCTCTCCATTGATCATGAAATCAACGCTGCTAATCGTCGGAAACTGTCCCAGTGTGTTGGCGATAGCATAAATCATATACTCTTCCTGCTCTCGACTGCCAACCTTTTGGGCTGATGAGTTCAGGCTGACCAGACATAGTCCGTCAGGTTTAATATTGATATCCATTAATTTCGTACCGTCCGGCGCTATACCGCAATTCTCGGTTTTTTCGGGACCCTTGAGAAGTTCTTCAACTGTTCTTCGGGCTATTCCTTCCACTTTAGGTATGGTTCTTTTTTCGACAACCAGTTTTTTACCGTCCGGACCAATAAAATAAAGCTTAACTTGAATTGTCTCATTGGATTTACCCGCCCTGGCATTATTTTCGGAATTGTTTTGGGATTTTAGCAGTTTCTCAATCGGTGTGCCGGTTTCCCGGTCGGCCGCTTGGTTAGTATCTTTTTGCGGTGATATCTTAATAAGATCTTTCCAGGCTTTTAAAGTGTCATTGTCAGAAAAAGAACATCCCCCGCTTAGTAAACAAATAGCTAGTACCCCTAGTGCCAGAACACAAATCAACTTTCTGGTCATAACTCCACTCCCTTCTTATGTACATAATCATTGTTAATCCCTTTTAACAACATACGATTAATGATTGCTAATTATGACTTGTACAATACAAAAAAAGAGCGTCATATTTCAGACGCCCGCCATTATGAAGGAGGAGTTATTAAAGCAAACTACGGGTTGCTTAAACACAATTTTAATATATCATATTATAATAAAAATAACCTAATTTTGTCAATATAAATTTGTTTTTTCAATTTCCTGTCTAAATTACGCCATTTTGCAACTATCCAACATATATTTTTTTTCACTGCGCACAATATTAATTAGATTGTCTTTGTTCAGATCATCAACCAGGTATAAGGCTCCCTCCGCTTTTCTGGTCAGTTTCTCCAGAAATAAGCGATTGGATTCAACCCCTATACATATAAAACGAACTTTATTTTGTGCCAAACGGGCCGCAGCAGCAAGGGCATCAGCCTTGGCATCCATAGTCCACAAAGGAGTGTTGGGGATACCGTCAGTAATCATGACTAGTAACGGATTACGCACCTTACTCCTTTTAATAAGGTTATCCGCGGTAACCAAACCATCGGCCATCGGTGTTAGTCCAGCCGGACTTATGGTTGCCAGCCCTTTACTTAAAATGCTGTGGTTGCGGGTAAAAGGAACCACCACCTTACTGCTTCTTTCTTGAAAAGTTATCACTCCTACTTTTTCCTTTCCGGTTAACAGCAGGTGTTCAGCCAGGTAACAAGCTGCTTGCCTTTTATCTCCGGCCATACTTCCACTGGCATCAATAAGCAGGCATACGTCAATAGGTATATAGGATTTTTTGTCGTAAAAATGTAAATCGGTCTTTTTGATGGTTAAGCGATCATCGCCCCGTAAAAAGCTATTTTTTAAAGCCTGGATTATTGTTTGTGGAACAGCCAGGTCACCCGACCAGTTCTTATCAGGGTCATTTATAGTTTTATTATGGTTGGTAAACTCAACCTGACTATTTCTGTGCTCAACCTTGCCCAGTTTACGAAACCGGCTAGAGCCTCCTGCTGGTGCCCGGCGCACGTTGCGCCTGATTTCAGTCTCCAATTCACACTTGTGGTTGATTATATAATCCTTTAGCTTTTGACCTTTTTTGGTAAATACTCTTCCCAGTGGGGTATTCTGCAGTAGTCCCAGTTCTTCAAGCTGTTCAACGTAATGCTCCACATCACCCCACTTTTTCTTTTGGTGCTCTACTCCTTTACGTTTAAATATATTGGTAGAATAACAGTCCATAAAATCTTCTATTTGGTCTACCCCGCCAAACTTTTCCGCTAACTTGATTATCAACTGGTTAACATTCTCTTTAGTCGGCAGCGGAGCAGTAGTCTGTCCTTTAAAGTTCTTCCAGGGCAGTTTAATGTATCCGGCAAAACTCTCTTCCTTCTGTTTTTGATTACCATGAGTAATATTGCGCACCCGGGCCAGCTTTACCCCTGAAGCTAATATTACATTTTCCACCGCTTCGGCAATCACATATACCAGGTAATATTCCTCCCGGGTTAAACGAACCAGGACGTGGACGTGGTCCCAGCCCTCATCACCCTCAGTGTAGGCTTTAACCACGTCCTGAAATAAATCATACAAAAGTCCCTTGCCTTGATTGGTTACTATAAATATTTTATGGGCATAACCGGCAACCATTTTGAAGCGTTCATCTTCAGCATATTGCAGTTGGGGATCCTGTTCTACAAAACATTTATCCAGGCTCCAAAAAACGGCCTGTGCTACATCTCGGGGGTCAATTTCTCCTGATTGGTGATAAACATCCAGATGCACTACCTGATTATCATCAACATAACCCAGATAGGTTTTGCCAGCATCACGATTCAATAATATCTTAATCTGGCCCTTAACCCTCTTTTCCGGCATCCGCGCGTGGGCCTTTCTACTGACGACACAGCTCTCACCAAGCCTGACACCTTGGTTTTGCCCAAAATAAAGACTCAGGTAGTTGCCCACCGATGCCGCTTTATTGACATTCGTGTCTTCACCTAGCATTATGCCAACCCCCCTTTCTTATTTAGTCGTTGGGGGAAAGGGTTTTCTCAGTACTTACCAGTTCACCCCGGCTCATATCCTTAAGGGCACGAGCATTGGTCTGAAAATATTCGTTATCCATGTCCCTGTTTTGGTTCTTTTTGCTCCTAAAGCTGAGAATTCCGTCCTTAATCCCACGGTTATCCACATCATTGATTATCTTGACCAGGGTGTCACCATCAATGCGGTGTTTTAGCACCAGAGGTATCATATGGGTTACATCATTAATCAATATTTTGTCATGATTCTTGATAATGCTGTATAGCACTGCGCCCTGCTGCATTGCCTCAATAGCCCGGATACTTTCCAGATTGTGTTTTACATATAAGCGGGCGATAAAATTACGCAGGAAATCGGGGAGGTCAGCAGAGCGGTAGTTTTGAGCCCATTTTATGATTTGCTGCCGGTACACATCGTTAGCTGCTTCATCTGCCTTGGTTATATTCTTATCTCTGCTGTGATGGGTTTTATAATAGTAGGAATTATCTTTGAGTATATCAGACAGAACATCGACTGAGTCTGGCCTTCCCATATAGCAAACAATATCGAAGCGGTCAGATAACTGCCTCCTGATTTCCTCCAGTGGTCCCGGCTCTTCATCTGGGTTGGAAGCCGCCCAAACGGAGACACTCAATGGCATATCAACTACCGGAAGCCCTGCTTCCTCAATCTGAATATGACCGGGTTTATTACCCATAACATCAAGTAAAATATCGGTAATTTCCGGTGAAGTATCGGCCAGCCGATTTATCTCGTCTACAAAGATGATGCCGCGATGAGCCTGGGGAATAATACCTGGCAAAAGGCTGGCTTCCGGATGCGAGGGATCGGTTAGTTTGGCAAGATCGATACTCCCGACAATGGTACCGACTTTAGCAGAGTGCGAAATCTCCAGAAAGGGCATAGGTATCTCTTCAGTTCCTAATTCTGATATTTGCTGAGGACTGAGGCTTTTGTGGTGCGGGCAATGGGGTGCTGCTGGATCACAGTTATAAATACAACCTTTAATTCGCGTTATGTTGGGCAAAATGCCCTTTGCAGCTCGCATAATGGTTGTTTTTCCTGTTCCCCGCAACCCTTCCGCATGAATATGCAGGGGTTCCCCTACATAAGTTGAGACGATAGACATCATTACCAATTCAAATAACGATTCGTTGCCTTCATATCGTTCCAATTTACAAAATGGTATCATGGGCATCGCTCCAATCTTTTTACGCCAAGACCTTTCCGGTCTCTGTAACTAAAACTTCTTAGTAAACAAGAATGAGAGCGCTAAAACAAATATAGATATATATAACTGTTTTCTTGAGCCCAGCCTTCCTAACGTCCGAAGTCTGGCTCCTAAATAATTGTCCCTCCTTTTATGCTTATTTACCGTACACTACTTGTTTTAAGTATACACCATGCATGTAGTTATCTCTAGTACTTTTTCCAAATATGGACAAGTCAGTTTAATCTTTCCCTATCAGATCCCTACTTATGGCTCTTTTAAACGTGGTTAATTTTCTGTTAATCTATCTAAAAAGGAGGGTATTAGGTTTTGAATTATGAAGGAATAATATACCGCCCCCCCAGCGAGGCTAACAGTTTATTAATCCAGGCTACTGTTGGCTGCCCGCATAATAAATGTACGTTTTGTTCTATGTACAAACAGACTCGTTTCCGTATTAAACCAGTTTCCGAAATAATAAATGACCTGAATCAGTCACGGGATTTTTACGGTGATTGGGTTCAATCTATCTTTTTCCCAGATGGCAATACGATCATCATGAAGACCGATGATCTGGTAAAAATATTTGAGCACGCTCACTCATTATATCCTAACCTTAAACGGATTACCCTTTACGGCTCCGCCCGGTTTGTTAACCGTAAAAGCCCGGCTGAGTTATCCCGCCTCCGCCAGGCTGGATTAACGCGAGTGCACACTGGCATGGAGAGCGGGGATGATATTACCCTGGAGAAGATAAAAAAAGGAGTGGGTTCCGAAGCAATTATTGCGGCTGGTCTAAAACTTAAAGAAGCCAGTATTCAAATCAGTGAGTATTATCTGGTAGGAATAGGTGGCACGGAAAGAACCGAAGCACATGCCGTCAACAGTGCCCGGGTTCTGAATTCTTTTAGTCCTGACTTCATAAGACTAAGAACGTATGTCCCCATGCCGGGGACTCCCCTTTACGATGATTATAAGCAGGGTGTTTTTAATTTATTAAGCCCTCATCAAGCATTGCGTGAGACCCGCTTACTAATCGAAAATCTTGATTGTAAAAACAGCCTGCTGCTAAGTGATCATATCTCTAATTATTGTAATGTTAACGGTTTGCTTCCGGGCGATAAGGAAAACATGCTGCAAGAAATCGACCTGGCCTTACAGATCCCGGAGTCTGATTTTCGCCCCCCTCACCTTTCCCATCTGTAGGGATATTGCTTGTCACCGCCAAAAGGTTTAGAGACCCATCCGTCAAATCGGGTATTTCCCCACCCGGTGGGGGTCTCTATTTCTTGTGCTCAATTCCTGGTGGGACGATATATATGTCTTCTCCGCGGAACTCAAACCAATCACTTAACTTCCAGTATAAGCCTTTGCTGAGCCTGGTATCAGCCGGCCATTTATAATCGATATAGGGTACATCTCCCTTTAAGGTTATCTTGAGTTCATGATCTAATACCAACTCCTGCAGGTCGTGGAATACCAGTTTATAATATCCATTTTCTTCATATATACCCTGGGCCAGAAAAGGTACATCCTCTACTGTTATGGGACTAGTATCCTGCTCCAGTTCAATAGCATATGAACCATCCTCTTGTTTTTTTATATTACGGGCCAGTATATTCAAAATATTACGTCTGAACATTTCGGCACCGCCAAAATACCACTTTCCATCCTTGCGAATAACAATTTCCTTCAAATCCACTTTAATCCCCCCGAAAAATCATACTGTTATTATTCTATACTTTACACTTGATTTCTTCACCTAAAAAAACAAGGAGCATTAGCTCCCTGTTAAATTATTATTGGCTACCGCTGGTACGCTTTACAGTACAGCCCCCTTAATATTATTAACTTTTAGGGAATTAAGATAAATCTGTTCAATTTCCTCATCACTGATCTCATGATTGCCCATCCTTAATCCAGCCAGCGAAAATCCATGCTTCTCGCCCAGCTCACGCATGTAGTGGATGGTTTCCAAAGGAAGTTTAACCCCAATACTGTAATCCTGACAATCACCTTCCAGGGCCAGCAATACCGTCTCAGAGAGGCAACCTAAGCTTACCCCGTCACGATACCCCAGATTAGGTCCAAAAGCTACCGGATCAGGGTACTGCACCAGACCGCCTTCCAGAATCAACACATCATTGCGGTGTTCGCATACCAATGGTGAAACATCAGCCGGCCGCGCTACATCACACACAACTGCCCCTGGTTGCAGGTGTTCCGGGAAAATAATATATTCCGGGGAGTTGCTGGCGGCAACAATCATATTGCAGGCAGGCAGGGCCTTGTCAATATCGAGGCTCACGGTAAGTGGGCAGAGTAACCCAAGATATCTACAAAGTTCATTAAGTAAGGTCAAGTTAAGGCTGTTATCATCTATGAGTCTAATATATTGTTTGGCTGCCTGGCTGTTGTTGCTCTTTAAAAGATTGCTTACCCGTTGCAGGAATCCACTAAGTCCGGCAGTTTCGCCTGATTTCATGCGTGTCACCGCCTGCCCCAGCATATCCTGGACGAGCGAATTTAACCTGTTTCTGCTGCTAACGGCATGACTGGAATTACCCAGCAGGGTAATATTTTCTACCTGTTCGGAAAGCAATAGTGCACAGGCACGGCCAATGGAACCAGTCGCACCGACAACTGCCGCCCGGGCTTGCTTAACATCGATATGCATTTTTTCTGCCCCTTCAAGCAGTGCCTCCATAGCCATCAAGGTGGTATAACTATTACCACTGGTTATTGCTACATCACGCCCCATAACGGAACGTCCGCCCCTGGTTACCACGGAAGTAAGCGCACCCAAGCCCACTATTTCCGCCCCCAGGTCGCGTCCCAGATCCACAGCTTTTGCGACCATTGCTGCTGCCTCATTGCCGGGCATAGACATAATCTCTCTGCCCCCCAGGGGGACTCCTATCAGCCAGCCTTCTACCAGAGTACCGTTTTTGGATCTTATGGCCGGCATATGACAGACAATACCGGGATCATCAATCCGGCTTTCCCACTGCATAAATTGGTATAATTCATCCCGGTTTAATTCCTGAAATGACGGATTGTTAAGTATAACATCCTCAGGAGCCGGGTAATGAATAACAAAGGCAAACTTCCGGCTGGTTCTTTCTCCCTCCCGCACCGTAGCAGGCTTTATTTTTCTGGTGCAAGGCCGGTAATCGATCAGTTTTTCAGGACGGGAATAGTTGCCCAGTAAAAACTTGTACAGTTTGACATAATCGCGGTAATCGAGTATTTTACACACTTGCTCAAGAGCCATGACAACACGGTCAATCTCTTCATAGGTGATAGTTAAAGGAGGTTCCAATCTTAAAGTCATAGAGTTATTAAGAAAAGGAGCTAATCTTATTTGGAAGACATTTAATAAGAAACCAGCCAAGAGAGCAGTAAAACCGCCTTGATCAACCAAATAGGCCATATCATAGCTGCCGCAGTCTTCCAGGCCGTAAAACTCTACTCCCACCATTAATCCCCGGCCCCGAACCTCTTTTATAACCTGGGGATAGGTTTTTGCCAGTTTATTAACCTTTTCCAACAAATATTCGCCTTTTAAGGCTACGTCCCGGACTAACTGACCGTCATTATCCAGTAATTTTTCAATAACTGCACTGCCCACCGCACAGGTAACATTATTATTGGCAAAGGTAGAACTGTGCAGCATACCAAATTCATCATTCCACACCCGCGGAGAACTTATGCAGACTGCCATGGGAAGTAATCCTCCGCCCAGTGCCTTGGCTAATAGTAATATATCCGGTTCAATGTCTTCATAATTACATGCAAAAATCTTCCCTGACCGCCCTAATCCGGTCTGAATCTCATCAACGATGAAAACAATGCCATTTTCATTGCATATTCTCTGAACATCGCTTAAATACCCGGGATTTGCTACTACTATTCCACCCTCCCCTTGCACCGGTTCAACAATGAAACCGGCCACATCGTCACGGTTGGCGGCAATAGCTTGCTCAAGCGCTTCCGCATCATTGTAAGGCACTTTGATAAAACCGGGGGCAGGTGCATAAAACGGGGTTTGGTAAGACTTTTTGCCGGTAGCAGATAAAGATCCCAGGGTCTTACCATGAAAACTATTATTGGTGGAAATAATGGTATGTTTGCCGGTGGCTGAACGGGCCAATTTAATAGCCGCCTCAACAGCTTCGGTACCACTCTGGCAAAAGGTAGAATAGCACAAATCACCCGGTGTAATATCAGCCAATTTCTCTGCCAGGCGTAGTGCTTCGGGGGGCAGTGAAGGCTGGACCAGGCTGGGCCATCCTTTTTCCTGCACCTCTTTCAGTTTTTCCCATATAAAGTCGGGGTTATAACCAAATGGTACTGATCCATATTGGGCAATAAAATCCAAATACCGCACTCCATCAGCATCCCACAGGTAGTTTCCCTCACCCCGAATATAAAACTTATCGAGTCTAAAAGTCTCCAGGACCCTGGCCAGGGTAGGATTAAGCAGGTCCTTGCGTGGAAATGACATGTGACTCCTCCTCTGTGCACGTCATTGTGCAATCTCTATAATTACTACTATTTTAGTTATTGAAATAGATTTGTCAAATAACATATTTTTTTATCTTTCTTACATATTAATTCGAAATGTGGAAATATTAAGAACCAATAGCTATACCTATCCATGAAAGGGGTTAAAATAATGGAAAATGAAGAGGTTAAAAGTCGGGATGAGATTGAGCTGGGCACCTTCGAGTTTCTCAAGACCGGTTGGTGGATTTTCCACATTATTGCCATCGCGGCTATTTTCTATCTGGGGTATATATTCGGCGACTCCATCTTTTAGGTAAATCAAATGGGGAAGGTTATTGCCCTGCTTAGTATGCGGTACAAGAACCTTCCCAACGCTACTTTACCATTCCGGGGGCAACTTTTTGAGCTGGGCCAGATTAAACACCGGACCATCCAAACAGATATATTCACTGCCGATATTGCACCGTCCGCACTTGCCGATACCACATTTCATACGCATTTCCAGGGTGGTTATTACCTGTTCATCAGTAAAGCCCATTTTCTCCAGGGCCTGCAATACGAACTTGATCATAATGGGGGGACCGCAGGTAACGGCAATCTTACCCTGGGCTGCCGGGTTTAATTCTTCCAGGTAAGAAGGAACAAAACCTACATGTCCATCCCATTTCTCCTCAGCATTATCTATAGTAACAAATACTTCAGTATCTTTTTGTTTAGGCCATTGGTCAAAAAGTTCATCCTTAAAAACCAGGTCAGCGTAGCTTCTGCTGCCATATATTATCTGAATCTTGCCATAATCTTCCCGGTGTTTAAAACAGTACTTTATAAAAGAGCGTAAAGGTGCCAGCCCAATGCCACCGCCAATGAAAAGCATATCCTTACCCCGGCAATCTTCTACTGGGAAGCCGTTGCCATAAGGACCGCGGATTCCCAGTTTCTGCCCCACATCAATACGATGCAGTTCATTAGTCATTAAGCCCACACTCTTGATGGCAAATTCCAAATGGTCTTTTTCCTCCTGCCAGGAAACCGAAAACATACCTTCCCCCACCGGCACCAGCGACACCATGGCTAATTGCCCGGGCATAACATTAAATGGGACTCCGTCCTGGCTTCGGACATAAAAGTTTTTAACATCCGGTGTCTCATCTTTAATATCCACAACTTCTACAATTGCCGGGACCAGAGGTTTCTCACAATTACAGTTAGGCACCAGCCTCCACCTCCTTAATCTCGTCCATTACACCGACTATACTGATTCCGTTGGGACAAGCAGCTGTACACCTTCCGCACCCGGTGCACAAAGGGGTGCCGTATCTTTCCTTAAAGAATTCTAATTTATGCAGAAACCGGTTGCGAAATCTCTCTTTGGCTGTTTCCCGGGGATTATGTCCGCCTGCCATCAAAGTATATTCTCGGTACATACAGGAATCGTAACAGCGGAAGCGATATCCTTCCTCCCCCCAGGTCTTGACCTGAATGTCAAAGCAGTAACAGGTAGGACATAGATAGGTACATATGCCACAGGTCTGGCAGGGATCGGATAGTCTTTCCCACAGGGGGTGTTCAAAAAGGCCTTTCAACTTTTCGGCAAGGCCTTCATATTTGACAGCCCGGGAAAAATTCGCCGGCTCCGGCAGTTTTACTGATTTATCCTCTAAAAAGGCAGCTATTTTATCTGTTGCCTTTTGACCTTTCTCGGTCTCAACTTCCCACACCCAGCCTTCACCAATATCACGGATAACAACATCTGCCGGGGGCTCAACCGGGTCAATTCCCATGGCTGCGCAGAAACAGTTAGCCCCTAGCGTATAGCAGGCATTGGCAATAATTGTGGTGCTGTCCCGGCGGGCTTGATAGAAATTATCCACATAGCCTTTGGTCAGAAACACCATATCCAGGCATTCAATTGCTTTCACATCACAGGGTCTGCAGCCAAATATTATTTTCGGGCTGCTGTTTTCATAGACCTGGTCAATATTAATTTCCTGGCCTTCCTGCTTAAAGCTGTACATTTTCTCGGTCTGTGGCAGGACAATATTTTTAGGAGGCAATAAGACATTTAACATTTCAAGAGCTATATTGTCTCTGGTCTCATCAAAGGTTTTCCAGGAAAAGAACCCGGTTTGGGTATTTCTTTGCATGGGAACATATACATCACCGGCTTTAGCCAGATTGTTTAAAGCTTCGTTAATTTTACTTTTATTTAGCACTTTCACCGTATCACCCCCTATAGAAAATCGTCGGGATCATCCTGCTTATACACACTTAAGGGCGGTTTAGCCCCAGCTACATACTTTATTCCGGCTTCATACGGGCCAAAGAACTTATTTACATCTTGAGCAAGTTTTTGATTAATGAGCATGAGAGGGATATTTACCGGGCATACCCTTTCGCATTCGCCGCATTCTATACAGCGACCGGCCATATGCAGAGCCCGGACCAAGTGGTACATCATATTGTCGGTTTGGTTGGTTTCCCGGCCTACCCACTGAGGTTTCATTTCATCAAAAATGCAAACCCGGCAGTTGCAGGCTACACATGCTTGACGGCAGGCATAGCAGCGGATACAGCGGGAAAAGGTTTCTTCAAAGAAATTGTACCTTTCTTCTAGCGACTTATTTTCTACCGCACTTACTGCGGCGAACCGGTCTCCCTCGGCGTGAGACTGCTGTTCTATACCCAGTATTTCATCATAAATAACCGGATTCGGGTAATTGCAGCGCAAACATTTAGCTGCCCGGCCGGCTTCTTTAGTGGCATTGCTTAACCCGGAGCTATTGCGCATAGCCTCAAGGGGGTCTTTCATACCCGGACAGTTTACTCCCACGATATACAAACGCTCCCGGTCAAACTGATTGTCTTCTAAAAGCCTGACTATTCCCCGCGAATCGCAACCTTTGACCACGATACCGATTCTGTCTTCACTATCACGGAATTTTAACAGGCTGTTGGCCAAATTATGAATACAATACTCATTAAAAATGATCCTATTTACATCAGATGTGTTTCTTGCGATTAAAGGTTTACTCTGAAAATCGAAGTCTCCCTTTTCCCAGGCCATGAATATATCGACCTGACCAGACCCGAAAAGCCGGGCAGCTATTTCCTTAATCTGTTTTTCTATTTCTTTCATCTTGCATCCCTCAGCTTTCTGTTTGGTCCCAGCCGTTTTATATCATTAACCACTTTTTCCATGGTAGTTCTGAACTTAATACCTTCCGCCCCGGATATCCAGGCTGTCTGGTATCTTTCTGGTTCTATGCCGATGTATTCCATCAGGCTTTTCATTATGGTGTGCCGGCGGCGGTTATAGTAATTGCCACTACCATAGTGGCAGTCGCCGGGGTGTCACCCGGAGAGCAGGATACCATCTGCACCTCGATTAAATGCTCGCAGTACGAACATGGGATCCATTCTTCCTGAACAGGGTACTCTGATGATGCGGACATCGGCCGGGTATTCCATATGGTTAAGCCCCGCCAGGTCGGCAGCTGCATAAGAACACCAGTTACAGGCAAATACTACTATTTTCGGTTCCCAGTGATTATTGGCTACAGACACAGTGCATCCACCTCCGCTGCTAATTGTTCGTCAGTAAAGCCTTTCAGGTTAAGGGCCGCGCTTCGGCACGCAGGGACACATGCTCCGCACCCCTGGCACAAGCTGCCGTTAACCTGGGCTACTTCTCTGGTAAATGGCCCATGAGCTCCTCTCCCTTTTAGCTCAGTCAGGGATAAGGCACTATATGGGCAGATAGGAACACATAAACCACATCCGGAACATTTGTCCGTATCCACTTCTGAGGTCATGGGTTCAGTGGCCAGTTCGGTTTTGGAAAAGAGACCGCATACCTTAACCGCCGCACCGCTGGCCTGAGCCACACTATCGGGTATATCTTTGGGTCCCTGACAGGAGCCGGCCAGATAGACCCCGGCGGTGAATGTTTCTACCGGCT
>JBMNOY010000035.1:0-22189 GCA_050943315.1 Syntrophomonadaceae bacterium | reverse complement strand
GGAACAGGACCTACGCCCATAATCTTGGGATCTACGCCGCCGGAAGCATAACTTACGATTTTAAATAAAGGTTTTAAACCCAGTTCGGCAGCTTTTTCAGCAGACATTACAACAACTGCTGCTGCACTGTCATTAATACCGGAGGCATTACCTGCGGTTACGCTACCATCTTTCTTAAATGCGGGTTTCAAAGCGGCCATTTTTTCGGCAGTGGTTGCACGGGGATGTTCGTCGGTATCGAATACGATATCACCCTTTTTGCCTTTTAATACGACAGGAACGATTTCATCTTTGAAGCGGCCAGAAGCAATAGCTGCTGCAGCTCTTTCCTGACTTCTTAAGCCAAATTCATCCTGCTCTTCTCTGGTAATGCCCCATTGTTCGTTTACGTTTTCAGCGGTTATACCCATATGATAATTGTTAAAAGCTTCCCATAAGCCGTCTTTTATCATACAGTCAACCAGAACGCCATTATTCATTCTATATCCATAACGAGCTTTTTCCAGTGCGAAAGGAGCATAGCTCATGTTTTCTGTTCCGCCAGCTACGATTATATCAGCATCACCGGCTTTGATTATCTGAGCAGCCAAGCTAACCGCTCTCAAACCGGAACCACATACTTTGTTAATAGTAAAAGCGGTAGTTTCTACAGGTAAGCCTGCCTTAATCATAGCCTGACGAGCAACGTTTTGTCCCTGGGCAGCTTGCAATACGCAACCCATTATAACTTCATCAACAGCAGCTGGTTCGATTCCAGCTCTTTTTACTGCTTCGGCAATTACGACTTTTCCCAATTCTACAGGGGGGGTATCCTTCAACGTCCCATTAAAAGTCCCAACTGGTGTACGGCATGCGCTAACAATAACTACTTCTCTCACAAACATTCACCTCTCCTTAATAATAAAAAAATTAATTTTATTCCCCTACATTTTTATTTCCCTACAAAAGCGGGTTTTCTCTTTTCAATAAAAGCTGTCATACCTTCTTTTTGGTCTTCAGTAGCAAAACACAGACCAAATACATCGGCTTCAATAGTCATGCCACGGTCAATATCCGTCTGCATGCCTTCATTAGCCGCAGCTTTACAAAAACGAACCGCCACCTGCGCTTTACTTATGATGCGCTTGGCGATACCTTTGACAAATTCCATCAATTCCTCTGGTGGTACTACATGATTTACCAGACCAATTCTTAAGGCCTCATTAGCATCAATCACATCTGCCGTATACAATAATTGCTTGGCCATTCCAGGCCCGACCAAACGCGGTAAACGCTGCGTTCCGCCAAAACCGGGGGTTATGCCCAGGCCTACCTCAGGTTGTCCGAATTTCGCCCTGAAAGACGCTACACGGAAATCGCAACACATAGCTAGTTCACAACCACCGCCAAGTGCAAAGCCATTAACTGCTGCAATAACCGGTTTTTCCATAGCCTCTATCATGCGGAAAACTTCCTGCCCTAGAGCGCCGAAGGCACGGCCTTCTACAGCCGATAAAGGTTGCATGTAAGCAATGTCTGCACCAGCAACAAAGGATTTGTCACCAGCACCTGTAATGATTAATACATCAATCCCGGAATCTTCTTTAATTTCGGTAATAGCACTCTTTAGCTCTACCAGGGTGTCATTGTTTAGAGCATTAAGAGCCTTGGGCCTGTTGATATAGAGTATGGCTAACCTATCTTCCTTTTCAAGAATAATGTTCTCATACGCCATTAACATCCCTCCCTCCAATCATCTATCCATTCCCAAGGTAACACCCTTCCTTGTGAATGACTTAAGCAAGGAATCATGCATACAAACCGGTTACCTCCTTATTCCTTAACCAATACCAGAAGAGGACTGTTCCCGGTATCAGAAAACCATATTTATGCTTCGGTTCTGGTTGGCAACCCTTACATCTCCGATAGCTACGTTGAATTGCTAACCGGAAAAGTGGGAAGGGGCAACTGCTCCATGATGATAGCAGGTTACTTTGTTTAATCATTGCGGTTAAATAAACCACAGTATGCTTTGACCTAGCACCATAGAGCAGTTTGCGCGAGTATAAAAAATGGCATATAAGGAGGCTGAAACGTGATTGTGCATTTTCATTCCTCACCACTTTATTGATTAGCAATAACCGTGCCAATCTTTTTCAGTTGCTGCAAATCGGGCTAATGCCTTAGTGTTTCTGAATTTGGTGAACATCTCCTCCGGTACTAAAATTCATGTGTTGTGACATTAATGCAACTGTGCATTACCATGTAATGCACAGTTGCATTACACACTCATCGGCCTTACATATTTTGCTAACTATTGGCTATTTCGCATAGTATCTGCAATTTCGTGAGTTTTATACCAATGTACATCTGCATTATGCTCTTGTTTTTTACACTGCTGTGTATTTTGTGTACATCGAAAATGTTCGTCTTTTGGCCATTAATACAAGTTTTTCTTATGTTATAATAGGCAAGTATTATAGACTTAGTATAAGGGTAATATGCCCCAAAACCTGCCAGGTTAGTCTCTTTATTGACCGTTAACTTCTAATGAAGGAGTGAAAGTTTTGGAAAAACAGGATATAAATAATGAACTTATCAGATTATTGGGTAAGGAAAAGGTCCTTAGCGAAGACCTCGACTTAATGTATTATTCCTATGATAGTTCATTTTATACCAAGCTTAAACCCCTGGCACCATATGCCGTGGTTTTGCCGCAATCGACCGAGGATGTACAAAAAGTTATGCGTTTTGCCTTCGACAATGATATTAATGTTATTCCCCGGGGAGCAGGCACAGGAGAAACCGGTGGCTGTGTGGCACTTGATGGTGGAATCATAATGGATCTTGCCACTTGGGATGATATTATAGAGGTAGATGCCAAGAACATGCAGGTAATTTTACGACCGGGAGTAATTCACGCGAATTTGAACGATGAACTGGCCAAGTATAATTTGTTCTTTCCTCCTGACCCAGGCAGCAGCAAAATGTGTACGGTGGGAGGTATGGTTGCCAATAATGCCAGCGGTTTAAGGGCGGTAAAATATGGATGTACAGAACAGTATATCCTGGGTCTGGAGATGGTTCTTGCCAATGGTGAGATAATATATACCGGCGGAATTAAAGCCCGCTGTATAAAAAATGTTTCCGGCTTAAACTTGACCAAACTTATGATTGGTTCCGAAGGAGTACTGGGAGTTATTACCAAGATCAGGTTACGATGCTGGCCTAAACCCAAGGCACGTGGTATTGCCATGGCCGTTTTCGATCACCTTGATGATGCTCCGGCGACAGTATTGGAAGTATATCAGGAAGGCATACTTCCATCGGGAATTGAAATACTTGACAGTTCAGCTATTCAAGCAGTCAATCAATTTAAGCCCCATATCAAATTACCTGATGCTGAAGCAATTTTGCTTTTTGAGGTGGACGGGAATCCACCCAGTGTTAACTATGAAGGTACAGCCATAAAAGAAATTGCTGAGCGGCGGGCCAGAACCGTTGAATGGGCTACCGAACCGAAAAGAATGGCTGAATTATGGGAAGGGCGCAGCGTGACAGCTAGTGCTGCCGCCCGGGTCCGGCCTGATGGAACCAGGGTATTCGCGGGAGAAGATATAAGCGTTCCCCTGTCCAAAGTTGCTGATACCTTAAGAGCTATACGGGCTCTGGGGGAAAAGTATAATATTAAGGTTGTGAATTATGGCCATATTGGTGATGGCAATGTGCATACCGCCCCGGTAATTAATCCCGAGATTCCGGAGGAAGTTGACAGAGCACTAAAACTGGTGCACGAAATTCATTTATTGGCAATTGAAATGGAAGGGTCTACTACAGGCGAACACGGCGTAGGCGTGGTTCGTCGCGGCTATGCCGAATTAGAACACGGCAATGCGGTTGAATACATGAAGAAAATTAAAGCGGCTTTCGACCCCAAAGGTATCATGAATCCCGGAAAGGTGTTCTAAAGCTTCACATTCAGGTGCTTCTGGTACCAGGACCATCCCTTTAGGAAGGAAGGCTTTCTATGGATTTTAAGAATTTACCTCCGGTAAAAGAACAAATAATGAAATGTGTGCGCTGTGGCAAATGCCGTAGTGTTTGTCCGGTGTTTAGCGAAATAAAAAATGAGACTGCTGCTCCCCGCGGACACGTTTTTATGACCGGAATGCTGCGGGATGGAAAAGTAGAACCATCCAAAGAGTTGTATGAAAGACTGGCCCGGTGTTTAATGTGTGAGACATGCAGCATTAATTGTCCTTCAGGAATAGATGTACATGAACTAAATGCTGCCGCCAGGTCGTATATATATAAAAAGAATCCCAGCCTGGCTAAGGATTTAGTTTTTGACACTATGTGGACCAGGCCGGGTTTGCTGAGAACTATGTCTTTTTTTATGTGGGGTGCGCAAAAATCAGGAATGCAAAAATTGGCTCGTAAGTTGGGACTTCTGAATATACTCCCGGGCGATTTACCCAAAGCTGAAAAAATATTGTCCGATGTGCCCCTGCACTCGGCTCGCAGCAGTTTAAGTGAAGTGAATCCGGCTCGCGGAAACAAAAAATATACCATTGGTTATTTTTTAGGTTGCGGTACTGACCTTTTTAATCCCGGCGTTGCGCTGGCCACAGTAGATGTACTTATTCGAAACGGGTGTGAGGTAGTTATTCCGCCAAATATGAAATGCTGTGGTTTACCCCATATAGCTAATGGTAAAATTGATACTGCTCAAAGTTTGGCAGCCCATAATATAAAGATTTTTAATTCCTATAATTTTGATTATATAATTACCGATTGTGCTTCGTGTTCGGCTGCCCTATCGCACAAGCAAATGGCGTTTCTTTTTCAAGGACTTAAGATTGAAGATGAGGCTTATCAGTTTGCGGCCAAAGTTATGGATATAACTAAATTCTTGATTGATGTTGTTAATATCACTATACCTTCTAGTAATCCGGTGAGCAAAACCCGTGTGACCTACCATGATCCC
Organism: Syntrophomonadaceae bacterium; assembly: GCA_050943315.1. Lineage (GTDB taxonomy): Bacteria > Bacillota > Syntrophomonadia > Syntrophomonadales > Syntrophomonadaceae > JBDKUD01. Next base: position 17,223 of record JBMNOY010000035.1, on the reverse strand, counting down.
TGTCACCTGGCCAATGCCCAGGGTATAACCAGACAGCCCCGCGAGCTTTTACAACGCATTCCCGGGGTAAATTTTGTGGAAATGGGCGAAGCCAACCGGTGCTGCGGTGGATCGGGAACTTATAGTGTCACCCATTATGACATGTCTATGAAAATTTTAGACCGCAAGATGGATAGTGCTATGGAAACCGGAGCAGAAAAGATTGCTACCTGCTGTCCAAGCTGTATGATGCAGTTAAAATATGGTACTGTCCGCCGTAACTGGAGTGCGCAAGTTGTTCATCCGGTGGAATTGTTAAGCAATTATTATAATAGCCAGCCTGTAATTAAATAGTGCGAATATCGCGCTTAAAAGTCCGGTGTTTAGTGCACCGGACTTTTTGAGTCTGATACCTTATATTATTATTTGTATAGGTTAACTGGTTGAGGAGAAAAATTGTTGTTATGGGTAAGAAAAATGAAAAACTAATCTTCAAAAAAGTACGTGATGCCAATCTTAAATATAACCTTATTGAGAATGGCGATAAAATAGCGGTCGGTCTTTCGGGGGGTAAAGACAGTATCACCATGTTATATTTTCTATGTTTACTGAAGAAATATACCCCTCTTGAATTCGAGCTATTACCGATAGTTGTTGATCTGGGCTGGGAGAATGATAATTCGCATTTGACCGATTTATGCGCATCACTTGATTTGCCTATACTGGTGGAGAAAACCAATATAGGTCATATAGTCTTTAAAGCCCGTGAGGAAACTAATCCCTGCTCCCTGTGTGCCAACCTTCGCCGCGGTGCGTTGAACCGGGTGGCCAAGAATAACGGTTGTAATAAAGTAGCGCTTGGGCACCATCTGGATGATGTAGTTAATACATTATTTTTATCGATGCTATTTGAGGGACGGTTTAATGTCTTCAAACCCAAAACTTATCTGGATCGTACCGATCTAACCGTAATTCGCCCGCTTATATACGTAGAGGAAAAACATATTCGCACCTTTATTAAGGAATATTCCTTTCCGCCGATAATTAATAAGTGTCCGGCAGACGGAAAAACCAGGCGGAGTGAAATTGCCGAGTTGCTAAATACTATTGAAGCAAGGTATCCAAATGCCCGCAAGAACTTCTTGTCCAGCATCGAGAATGTTGGGCCGGATTGTTTTTGGCACTCCTAATTTTAGCGAACAGATGTTTTTTTACCTAATTTAATGTTACAATCAAACAAAAACCAGGAGGATAATATGCGTAAAGTTCCTAGTAAAAGGCAACAGATTATACTCCAGTATATTCGGGAAAAAATTAACCGTGCCGGGTATCCGCCATCAGTGCGTGAAATCGGCCAGGCGGTAGGGCTGAAATCCAGCTCCACCGTACATGCTCACCTGGTTCAGCTGGAACAGATGGGATTACTCAAGCGCGATCCTTCTACTCCAAGGGCTATAATTCCAGTAGATATGGATCAAGATAAACCTGTTGCGGATACGGTTGAACTGCCGGTGGTTGGATATGTGGCCGCCGGGACACCTATTTTAGCTGCGGAAAACATTGAAACTTACTTCCCGGTACCGGTTGATTTTATTGGCAGTGGTACTCACTTTATTCTTCGCGTAAAAGGGGAAAGTATGGTTGAGGCAGGTATACTAAATGGTGATTACCTTATTGTAAGGGAACAGCCAGATGCCAACAATGGCGAAATTATTGTAGCTTTGCTGGAGGATGAGGCCACCGTAAAACGATATTTTAAATATGATGACTATATTGAATTGCGCCCAGCCAACAGTGCTATGCAGCCGATTATTGTTCCTACAGTTACCATTTTGGGTAAAGTTGAAGGCTTATTACGCAAATTTTAATAACTTGACCCGGCCGGTTTATAAAATTAAGAGTCACCACAAATTCGGTGACTCTTTCGTATATTTAGCAAATACTATTGGCGTTAGCTCATCCTAGAATTTCTCCAGATACTCATCTATCTCCCAGTCATAAATGCGGGAACTGTAATTTTCCCATTCCCTCATTTTCGCACATACGAACCTGGAGTAGATATGAGGACCCAGGGCTTCCTGTACCAGTCTGTCTTTACTCAGTTCATCAATAGCTTCATATAAATTTTCCGGCAAAGATTTGATTCCCTTCACTTTGCGGGTAGCCAAATCCATCTCATAAATATTCTGTTCAACTGGTGCCGATGGTTCAATCCTATTCTTAATTCCATCCAGCCCCGCTTTAAGAATTACGGTCAGGCCCAGGTAGGGGTTACAGGTGGGATCAGGATTGCGCAGTTCAATGCGGGTGCCTATACCGCGCCGGGCCGGGATTCTAATCAGAGGACTGCGGTTACGGTATGACCAGGCAATATAGATAGGGGCTTCGTAACCAGGTACTAAACGTTTATAGGAATTAACTGTGGGACTGGTGATGGCCGAGATAGCCCGGGCATGTTGCAGCACACCACCCATGAAAAAGCGGCAGGTGTCACTTAATCCATCTTCACGTTCCGCATCATAGAATATATTTTGGCCATCCTTAAAAAGCGAAATGTGCAAATGCATGCCTGATCCATTTATACCATAAACCGGTTTGGGCATAAAGGTAGCATGTAAACCATGCATCTGGGCAACTGTTCTCACTACAATTCTAAAAGTTACAATGTTATCCGCAGTTGTTAATGCATTAGTATACTTAAAGTCTATTTCATGCTGACCAGGTGCAACCTCATGATGAGCGGCTTCAATCTCGAACCCCATTTTCTGCAGGGTTTCAACCATATCCCGGCGGGCATCTTCACCCTTATCTACCGGGGGTAAATCAAAATAACCGGCTTTATCATTGGTCTCCAAAGTAGGCTGACCAAATTCATCCAGCTGAAACATGAAAAATTCCGGTTCCGGGCCTACCTGCATAGTGTAGCCCATTTCCTCCGCCTCGTTCAAGGCCCTGATTAAGGCATAACGAGGCGAACCAATAAAAGGCTGATGGTCGGGATTATAAATATCACAAATCAATCTGGCTGTCTTACCTTGTGAACTATGACTAACCCAGGGTAAAATCAAGAAAGTATTAGGATCAGGTCTCAAATACATATCAGATTCCTCAATTCTGACAAAACCTTCAATAGAGGAACCGTCAAACATCAATTCCCCATCAAGGGCTTTTTCTAACTGGTCAATGGTAATAGAAACACTTTTCATAACCCCCAGGATGTCAGTAAATTGCAGCCTGATTAAATTTACTTTTTCTTCTTTGGCCTTTTTTAGAATATATTCTTTGTCCATAATACCCTCCAACATCCGCTAATTTATTTTAAACACCGGAATATAACTTAATCAGAGTATCATACTTATATTATTTCATCAATTAAAATGCCTTGATAAGGAAAGATATAATCATCCCTGCCACCAGAACAATATTAAATATCATCCCGGTAAAAAGGCCGGCCACCGTTCCCAAACCTACTTTGACTGCTTTATTAAGGTCATTTCCGGCCAGGGTTTCTCCAATTATTGCCCCTGCCAGAGGTCCGACAAGTAATCCCAGGGGCGGAAAAAAGAATATTCCCGCAACTGTACCTAGTAAAGCTCCCCAGGTTCCTTGTTTACTGGAACCAAACAGTTTGGCCCCCATTACTGAGGAGACATAGTCCATAACAATGGATAGGATGGTAAGAGATGCTAGTACTATTAAGTATCTGGCGGTAATTAAATTAAATCCTTCGTACCATCCATAAGCTGCTATCCCCAGAAATACCAGTGGAACCCCGGGTAAAAACGGTACGACTGTCCCGGCTACGCCCACCAGTATTAAAAGAATTACCGCAGCTATAATTAATATGTCCATAGCTTATCTTCCCCTTATTTTATTAGAATTAAATCTTTAATAAGCTCCCTTATTACCAAACGGCAATGTTCATAGGTCAACCCACCCTGAATATATACACAATAAGGCTCCCTTAGCGGAGCATCACAGGACATCTCGATAGATGAACCCTGGATAAACGTACCGGCGGCCATCACAATCTGATCGGAATATCCCGGCATTCCAGAAAATTCCAATTGCACATTGCTGTCTACCGGTGAATTACTTTGTACTATCTGGCAGAACTTCAAGACTTCATCGGCGCTATTAAGCTGGATAGCCTGCACTATATCTCCGCGGGGGTGATTCCATTCCGGAAAAACCCGGTATCCCCCATGCTGAAAACAATAGGCTAGCAGGCAGGCACTTTTTAGGGCCTGACAAACTACGTGGGGTGCCACAAAAAGTCCTTGATATAATAGACGGTTGTTGAATGAACTGCCAAGTTCTTTTCCTAACCCAGGTGCAGTGAGATGAAAAGCAACCTCCTCTACTAGTTCTCTTTTACCAGCAATGTATCCCCCGCAAGGGGCCAGTCCTCCCCCGGGGTTTTTAATTAGCGAACCGGCTATTAAATCAGCACCTACCTGGCTTGGTTCCAACCTGTCAGTAAATTCGCCATAACAGTTATCAACCATTATTATTGCTTTAGGATTAGCTTCTCGAGCTGTTTGGATAACTTCTTTTATTTCATCAATCATAAGGGCAGGGCGCAGGCTGTAGCCGCGTGATCTCTGGATAATAATCATCCTGGTGTTGCGCCTTACCTCCTCCCGTATTCTTGGCAAATCAGGTTTATATTCAGTATTCAGGGAAACTTCCCGGTAACTTATTCCTCTGTCAATTAGGGTTCCCCGGAGGTTGTTATTTTTACCTATTACATTGCCCAGGGTATCATATGGGCTTCCGGTAACCGACAGCAGCTCATCTCCAGGCCGCAGGATCCCGAATAAGCAGGCTGAAATAGCATGGGTGCCGGACACAACCTGCCCACGAACCAGGGCATCCTCAGCAGCAAACACTTCAGCATAGACTTCTTCCAGGGTATCCCGTCCAACATCTCCGTACCCGTATCCAGAAGAAGCATGGAAATGAAAATCGCCAATTTTACAGTGTTTAAAAGCCCGCAGTACCTTTTCCTGGTTATAATAGGCATTTTCCTCAAACTCCGCATATTTATCTGCTATTTCCTGTTCTGCTTTGTATATATACTTAGATGCATCCAATACTACAATCACCACTTTCGATAACTTAACTAAGATTCTATCATGAAAATTGTATCTTCTTATACTCTAAATTCTTGGCGGCATAATGATAATTACATACAGATTGGACATTTATATTTGAATCGTCCCGGGGGCAGGAAGGTCGAAATCTTCGATACAGGTAAGGTCCTTACGGGTAGGTGCTTTATTTCCTATTAATCTTAAAGCCTGCAGCCGGATAGACTTCTCCACCAGGTTCCGGGCATATCGAGCATTCCCGCTATGCGGATGCCGGCTTTTGATAAACTCATTAAAATGATGTTTTAACTTCCACCTGCACCTGCTGGTTAATTCATAGTCCCTCTCCGCATAGATTTGCAAGGCAATTTGAAACAATTCCTCACTATCATAATCAGGAAAATGGATGTGAATGGGAAAACGTGATCTTAGACCCGGATTGGAATGCAGGAATATTTCCATCTCCTGGCAATATCCGGCTAGAATTACAATTAAATTATCGCGGTTGTCTTCCATGGCCTTTACAATTGTTGAAATGGCTTCCCGCCCAAAATCTTTTTCCCCTCCCTGGGCAAGTGAATAGGCTTCATCGACAAACAAGATTCCACCCACTGCCTTCTTGATCATCTCCCTGGTCTTTTGTGCCGTATGACCAATGTACTCGCCAACCAGGTCGGCACGTTCAACCTCTACTAGATGCCCTTTGCTCAATACTCCTACATCATTTAATACTTTTCCCAGAATTCTGGCCACTGTGGTTTTACCAGTGCCCGGATTGCCTTTAAAGACCATGTGTAAAACTACCGGGCCGGTTTTTAAGTGCATCTGGTCACGTTTATGCTGTATCAAGGTGTAGGCTATAATTTCAGTCAAAGTCTTTTTAACGCCCATTAGACCAATCATATTATCGAAGGCCTTGAAACTATCAATATGCCCCAGGTTTAAAGCCGATGGACAGGGTACGCTGTTTTGTCCTTCGCTGCCAGGTATCTCTTCCATAAATCTCATGGAAATCTCCATAAAGCCACCACTCCCCCGCTGTTCTAAAACATTATATGATAAACAGACAAAAGTGGTTCTACTTTAGAATACAAAAAAAAACAGCCCGGTCTTACCGGGCTGCCGCTAAGTATAACTTATTCTTCGTCGTTTCTGGTCTCCTGGCTTATAACTGCAATTGGTCTTAAGGGTGCCACAGTAGATATCGCGTGTTTGTAAACCAGCTGCTGCCTCTGGTCTAATTCTACTATTACCGTAAAATTGTCGAATCCTTTTACAATCCCTTTTATTTGAAACCCATTTACCAAAAATATGGTAACCGGCATCTTTTCTTTTCTAACCTGGTTTAAGAAAGCATCCTGCAAATTTAATTGATTTTTATTATTCAAAGTAAGTCCCCCATTCATAATTTCTCTCTATACCCACTATGATATTCTACATCCTGTACAATTGTCCTTCAATATAATCGGAAATATTTTTAATGAACTCGTCTTTATGCGGATATTTATTGGGATCGAACCAGGATATTCTTTTGTCTTTATTAAACCAGGTGAACTGCCTTTTCGCAAATCTACGAGTTTCCCTCTTAATTTCTGCTATCATTTCCTTATAGGTAACCATTCCTTCCAGGTAACAGAAAACCTGTTTGTACCCCAGGGACTGCATTGATTTTAACTCCAGCCCATATCCTTTCGACCGCAGCAGCTCTACCTCTTGAATCAGTCCGGAGTCCAACATTTTGTCTACTCTTTCCTCAATTCGTGAATATAGAATCGGCCGGTCCAGGCAAATTCCTGCAACAGCCAGATTGTAGCGGTCTTTATTCTTTACCTGCAGCAGGGAAAAAGGCTGCCCGGTTAAATCAAACACCTCCAAAGCCCTGATAATTCTTTTTCGGTCATGGGAACTTATAAGCCCGGCATATTTGGGGTCTACCTCCTGCAAGCATTTATAAAGATAATCAATTCCTTTTTGGTTACAGATAGTTTCCCATTTGTTACGGGTATTTATTTGGTGTTCTACCGGGAAAAATTCATAATCATCTACCACGGCTTGATAATATAGGCCTGTGCCGCCAACCAATATAGGTATTCTTCCCCGCGAATTTATATCTTTAATCAATTGTTTAGTCATTTTCTGATAGTCAGCAACGGTAAAATTATAGTCCGGATCAACAATGTCAATCATATGATGGGGGACCACTGACATTTCATATTTGCCAGCTTTAGCTGTCCCTATATCCATTCCTTTGTATACCTGCATAGAATCACATGATATTATTTCTCCGTTCAGCCGGAGAGCTAATGCAATTGAGATATCGGTTTTTCCTGCGGCGGTAGGACCAACTAAAGCTGCCAGATTAAGCATTTTCAAGACACCCCAACAAATGTTTGTTATCTAATCATATGTTTAGATGAAATTTAAAACTAATAAACCAGGCCAAGCAAGTACCGCTATGGAACTTATTTAGCTAAAAAACTACACCTTCTATACCAGATTATCTTATGCAAAAGGCGGAAAATTACTACCCTACTTCAATTACCCCGTAACCTATCGGGTTATGCTTACTGCCGGGAACTTTCTTAAACCCCAGTCGCTCCATTTCCTGGCTGTCTGCCTGTTCCTTCATCACAACCCTCCTCCTGGCAACCCGGCAGGCTTCGAGGACGGCCTCCTTTTGCAGAGGAGAATGATCAGCTAATTTGCGGAGCGGGGCCAATGCTTCACTATGCAATAGCGGCTGGCGAAACATAGGGTCAAAATATACGATATCAAATGAATTATCTTCTTGGCGGCGAAGATAATCGTAATGATCACTATGAACTATCTCAATACGATGAATAGCTTCATTAAGCCAGGTCATTCTACTGCAGTATAACTTCATACCCCATTTAACAATTTCATAAATCCCGGGCGATACTTCTAAACCGACTACTCTGCCAGTCTGGCTAAAGTATGAAGCTACAATAGCATCTGCCCCTAATCCCAGCGTACAATCGAGAAAATCATTACCTGGTTTAATGGCACAGGCTTTTGCCATTAAATCACAGGCATTTTTGTTTCTATAAGCAGTAATGCGGTTTTTCGCCATGCTGGGGTGAAAGAAGAATTTTTCATTTTCCACATATAATACCGGGCCTTCCGGTTCCCAAACCGCCACAGCATCAGCCTGATTTTCCTCAATCAGGCTTTTTATGCTTTTACGTTCACGGCTTACAAATTCAAAACCTGATGAGCAAATGAATTTATTCAGGTTCTCGGAGTCGGCTACCGTTCCCGATTGGGTTGTGGTTATTATAATTTTCATGTTTAATGCCTCTTAAAGTGCCGGTCAATTTCCTGCCGGCTTATACAGAGCATGGTCGGCCGGCCATGGGGACAATTACGGAAATTGTCTACTGCTAGTAAATCATTAATTATCTTTTCCATTTCTGCCCTGGTTAAACATTCCCCGGCTTTGACCGCTTTTTTGCAAGCCATCATAGCTATAGCTTCGTGCTCCAGGTCAACAACTTTATCCTCTTCCAGTAAATCCAGAAGTTCGTTAATAACCTCTAATTCCTGACCTTGCATATATATTGGAGCTGCTCTTAAAACAACAGTATCAATTCCTATGCTACCTACTTCCAGACCCAATTTGGCCAAAAGCTCACTATTTCTCTCCAATAACTGCATTTGCCGGGCATTTATCTGTAATGTAAGCGGTATTGCCAGTAGCTGCGACGGAACCGGACCATGCTGCGCTTTTAGACGTTCGTAATTTACCCGTTCCTGGGCAGCATGCTGGTCAACCAGCCATAGTTCCTGATTTTGTTCCATCAATATGTACGAATTAAGAAACTGCCCGATAATTCTAAATCCCAGCGGTGATGATTCATTAACCTGAGTAATGTCACTATCCTCGAACGGTGACCCATTGGGAGTGATTCCATCATTACTTCGGTCAGGGGTTTTCCAACCGGTCAAGAAGTTTTCCCCCATCCGGTTCCCGGCTGACAAATAGGGTTGAACTGGGCTGGCCGCCAATGGTCTCGGTTGAGAGACGACCTCTCCGGTAAATTGATAGGAGATATCTTCCAGGGTATTACGTAATACCCCGGAAACCAGTTTAAAGACGGTTTTCTCATCTTTAAAACGAACTTCTATCTTTTGGGGGTGGACATTAACGTCTATTTCCTCAGGAGGTACCTTTATCTTAAGCAAGGCGACGGGAAATTCCCGGGATATCAAGAGTCCCCGGTAACCCTCGTCAACTGCCTTATATAGCATGGGGCTTCTTATCGGGCGGTTGTTTACGAAAAATATCTGGTTCCTGCGATTGGCCCGGCTTTTTTCAGGAGTCGACACCATTCCGCTAATAGCATAGCTTTCTCCCTGGTAGTTAACCGGAATCAAGCCGGCAGAAAAATCCTGACCGTACAGAGAAATGATAGTATTCATCAGATTTCCCTGTCCGGGTGATTTAAAATAGGTTTTCTTTTCATTTTCATAAGACATGGATATGTCAGGGCGTGAAAGGGCTAATCTTACCATGAGCTCATGAATGTTATTAGCCTCGCTGACCGGGCTTTTGAGGAATTTCTTGCGCGCCGGGGTATTATAAAATAAATCCCTGACAAGTACCCTGGTTCCATCCGGACAGGCACAGGGCAGAATTTCCAAAATCTTTCCGCCCGCCACAGCAATATGAACACCATCGTGCCCGCTTTTTTTGCTATATATATCCACCCGGGCTACCGACGCTATACTGGGCAAAGCTTCCCCCCGGAACCCAAGAGTACAGATATTAAACAGATCACTGGCACTACTTATTTTGCTGGTAGCATGTCTCTCTAAAGCCAGGGGCAATTCATCTTTAGTCATACCACAGCCGTTATCTTCGACCTCAATGGTTTCAATTCCGCCGCGGATGATTTTGACCTTAATCCGAGTGGCACCGGCATCAATGGCATTTTCCACCAGCTCTTTGACTACCGAAGCCGGCTTTTCAATTACCTCCCCGGCAGCAATCTGGTTAATAAGATTATCATCAAGTAATTGAATCGGCATTATTACAAAACTGTCTCCTTGCCTGTTGTGGTATCAAAACTAAGGTATTGATCGCTTACCCGGTCCTGTAAATAAATCACATCATACATTTTACTATTGTTAATCATATTCTGGTAGGCCGCCCGGGCTTCTCCCTGGCATTTGGAACAGGCGTATCTGGAAATGGAAATGCAGAAAACCCGGGGGACTTTGCCATTTCTGAGATGAGCAGTTGAATCTATGAGCCGGTATCCGCAGCAGTGCGGACATATGCGCAGCCGGTTATTCTGCTCTTCCGTAATTGAGTCGGTATCATAATAAATACTTTTGTAATAAGAATAGAATTCATCAAGTTTTATCCGGTTTTCGCCTACTACTTCTTCACTGCGGGCAAAGTTGGCGAGTTGGGTATTGACAATCTTTTTGAGTCGTTCCATGTTCGCTTCTGTTTCCCGGAACTTTCCGGGCCGGTAATCAGGTTCGCGCAGATTGGAATAATCAATACCAGCCATAGCCATAATAATACCCATGTTTATATAAGGCAAGGCTGTTTCCGCAGAATAACCACCCTCCAGAACAGCAATATCCGGTCTTAGCTTTTCATTAAGGAGTGCATAGCCCTGGGCTGTGAAACACATATCTGACAGCGGATCAGTATAATGATTATCCTGTCCGGCTGAATTTATTATTAGCTCAGGTTGGAACTGATCCAGCAAAGGCATTACTAAATTATCCAGCACGTAGTGGATTCCCTGGTCTGTGGTGCGGGGAGCCAGCGGGATGTTTATTGAAGTTCCCCAGGCCAATGGTCCCCCCAATTCATCCATGAAACCGGTTCCTGGATAAAGAGTGCGTCCATCCTGGTGAAAAGATATAAACAAAATATCCGGATCATCCCAGAATATTTCTTGAGTCCCGTCCGCATGGTGAACATCAGTATCAATGATAGCAATCCTGCGCAAGCCATATTTCTGACGGATATATTCCACCATTATGGCTTCGTTGTGAATATTGCAAAAACCGCGATTGCCGTGGCTTACCGTCATGGCATGGTGTCCTGGGGGTCTTACAATGGCAAATCCATTATGAATTTCTCCGCTCATTTTAGCGTCAGCTATAACCAGTGCACCTCCAGCAGATACCAGATGGGCTTCGGTAATCTGAGCAGGAATATCAGGAACACAAAAATGCACCCGGGCAATATCTTTAAATGTAGCCATGCGCGGTTGATATTCCGTTATCTGGGGAAAATCCATTATCCCTTCTTCAAAGATCTGATCCCGGGTATACAGCAAACGTTCTTCTCGTTCCGGATGGGTGGGAGAGATGGCCCAATCAAAAGCAGGAAAGAATAAAACACCCGTCTTTTTCATATTTTTACCCCCTTATAGCTGTCAATAAAACCAGGAGAAATCTGTATCGATAGCTCAAATATTTTACCTACCCGGTCCCAGCCTCTTATAACATTAAACTGCTCCTCCCGGTAGAAACGGGCATCAGTGGCATATTGCTCCATATCTTTTTCCCGGGCCAGCCTATGCAGGTAGTGAAGAGCCAAATCCTTGGCATCCTGCAGTTGAAAATTACCTGAATTCTTAATCTGTCCGCTGATGCCATCCAAATCAATAAAAAAAGATTTTGTCTGGGTATCAACATGTAGATTAAAGGCCAGGGTAGGTCTAACCACGCATGCGCCCAGGGCATTGGCCACCGGCGAATATTTATGCAGGTAATAGGCAACACCCATCTTTTCAGCCAGAACCGGTATTATCGCATTAGCTGCGGCACCAATGCCAATGATCTGGTCCAACCGAAATTTTCTTTTGTTTATTACTTCCCAAACCCGGTAAGCTGGCTCGTTTTCCCATTCACTAAACATTTCCCTGATATTTTGTTCCACTTGCTCAATAAAAGATGCTACCACCCGGCTAGCCAGTTCAGTGCTCTCGATTCCCGAGTGTGATGCTTTTTCCTCTAACTTAGCTTTAGACAGGTCAAATGCGCCTATACCCAGGTTATACTGGTAGTTGAATGCATCCGTAACCGTAGCCTGGTCTCCGCCAAAACAGGCAGCTTCCCCCTGACGGTGGGGTCCCAGCTGTAATTCTCCATTGTTTAATGCTATAGCGCTATCCCCCCCCAGGGCGACAGATCTTACCGCAAATGAATTGATATGGGTATATTTACCGTTGATATTAGCACCTTTGGAGGCATATAGCGGGTCACCGGCGATTATTAAGGATATATCTGTTGTTGTACCGCCAATATCGATTACCACTGAATTTAGATTATCCATGGTTAAAGCTGCCGCACCCATGGTACTGGCGGCAGGACCGGAAAAAACCGTCTCACAGGGCCGGTACCGCGAAGATTCTAAGGGCATGGTACCACCATCTGCTTTTAGTATATCTATCTCTGCATCCAGAGCTCTCTCGCGCAGCGCATTTTGCATGTCGTCAACAAAGCGGTTCCATTTGGAGATAGTCATAGCGGTATAATAGGTGGTTACCGCCCGGCGAGGAAAATTAAGTTTTCCAGCCGTCTCACAGCCAATGGCTACCTCAAGTTGAGCGATTTGCTTAATAGCCAGCTGGCGCACTTCTTTCTCCAAAGAATCGTTACGGTTGGAAAACTTGGCGACTATGGCCAGTCTATTTATTCCTTTTTTGTTGATATCCTCTAATACTTTAATTACCTCAGCTTTATCCAGAGATTCGACCACCCGCCCGCGAAAGTCTACGCTGCCTTTGAGAAAGTAGGTATCGGGGCATATATTATAGGCATCATGAGGAAGTCCCTGCCCGGTAATAAGTATTAAAGCGGTTCTATCTCCGCCACCTGTTGCCAGCAGGTTGGTGACCAGGGTGGTACTGAACACCACACGCCGAATTTGATTCGGGTTAACACCCTCCAGCAACTCATCAAGCACCTGCAACAATGTATCCTTTAAGTTATCATCATCAGTGGGCTTCTTAAGGGATTTAACTACTTCGTTATTATTGAACAGTACCCCATCGGTGTAAGTCCCACCAACATCAATTCCTATCAACAAAATATAAACACCTCCAATCATATGGGGAAAATGTATGTCTGTCCCCTGCACTTACTAAACGCTTTCCTTCCATTGGTAGAGAAGCCTTAGTGCTTCCCGGGGGGTTAATTCATCTACATCTAAAGCTCTCAGTTCTTCCACTACCGGGTGCATTTCTTCGCTGAATAAGTTTATCTGGGTAACCGTAGGAGGCTTTTGATCAGTTGTCTTCTCCAACGTGTCCAGCAATTCCCGGGACCTTTCGATTACTCCGGCGGGCAGACCGGCTAATTGGGCTACATGTATACCATAGCTTTTATCAGCTTTTCCCGGTATGACCTTTTTTAAAAAAACTACGGTTTCTCCGCTGTCATTAACCGAAACACACAGGTTAAACATCCCGGGCCTGGCTTCCGCCATAGCGGTTAATTCATGATAATGCGTGGCAAACAGGGTGCGGGCATGAATCTTGTCGTGAATATACTCGCTAACTGCCTGGGCTATACTTAAACCGTCGTAGGTACTGGTGCCTCTCCCTATCTCATCCAGAATCACCAGGCTATTCCTGGTAGCATTATTAAGAATATTAGCCACTTCGGTCATTTCCACCATAAATGTGCTTTGTCCCGCAGCCAAATCATCTGATGCACCTACACGCGTAAATATACGATCAACTATACCTATTTCTGCGCTGCTGGCAGGAACGAAGCTGCCCATTTGGGCCATGAGTACCAACAGTGCTGTCTGGCGCATATAAGTACTCTTTCCTCCCATATTGGGACCGGTAATAATGGCAAAGCTGTGTTCATTTAAACTTAAATGAGTATCATTTGGAATAAATCTACTGTCCGGCAGCGAATTTTCTACAACCGGATGTCGCCCGGCCCTTATGTTAATGATACCATTGGCAGTTATAACCGGCCGGATGTAATCATACCGGTAGGCTACCGCGGCCAGGGAATAAAATACATCCAGTGTTGCTATAATATGTGCTGTGGTTTGCAACCGACCAATATGGGCTGCCAGTTCGCGTCTTAAATTACAAAACAGCTCATATTCGCGTTGATAAAGTTTTTCGCGTGCTCCCAGGATTTTTTCTTCAAACTTTTTAAGTTCTTCAGTAATGAACCTTTCGGTATTAACCAGAGTTTGTTTTCTTATGTAGTCCGGTGGAACCAAACCCAGATTAGCTTTGCTTATTTCTATGTAGTAACCGAAAACCTTATTGTAGCCAATTTTTAGATTCTTTATTCCGGTGCGTTCCCTTTCCCGGCTTTCCAGTTCAAGCAGCCAATCGGTTCCATCCCGGGACAACAGCTTTAGTTCATCAACCTCTCCATCATATCCTTTTTTTATAATACCCCCCTCTTTAATAGTCAGCGGGGCTTCCTCATCAATAGCCTGGTCAATTAATTCGAAAACTTCGCCAAGGGTATCCATGTTGGCTATGTCATTCAGCAGTTTACTGCTACAATCAGCAAGTAAATCGCTTAACTCCGGCAGTACCGCCAGAGAGTTTTTTATTGCCAGCAAATCACGAGGATGGGCCATTTCGCTGCCAATTTTACCCGCCAGTCGTTCTAAATCCGATATTTTCGCCATAAGTTTACTCACACGGCTTTGTAAGCCCGGATTATCCTTGAGTTCCTGAATAGCATCTAAACGCAAATTAATATTGTCAATGTCGATTAAAGGTTGTTCAATCCACCTGCGCAAAGTTCTTTTTCCCATCGCGGTCAGACAATTATCCAAAATCGCCAAAAGTGATCCTTCTTTTTTCCCGTCCCTAATGGTTGAGGTCAATTCCAGGTTGCGACGTGTTGCATAATCCATTTCCATGAAATCACCGGCATTATATATTCGCAGGCTTTGAATATGCTTGAGGTTACCTTTTTGGGTCTGATAAAGGAAAGCCAGGATAGCCCCGGCTGCTTTCACCCCACTGGTAAAGCCTTTTAACCCAAAACCTTCCAGCGAAGCTACCGCAAAATGTTTCTTTAGCAATTGCTCCGCCCGTTCTAGTACTAGGTCGCTTTCCTCTATTCTAGTTATAACGAAGTTATTTCTGTTACTGCAATCTTCAAAGGAAAAGTCCAGGCTATTAGACCGGGGAAGCAAACATTCCGAGGGAGCCAGCCGGTGGAGCTCGGTTTCCAGCTTATCCCTGGCCCCTCTACCATTGAACTCGCTCACAAAAAAATCCCCCGTAGATATATCTACAAAAGATAAACCTATAATGTCGTTTTCGCTAACCACTGCGGCCAGGTAATTATTACAGCCCTCATCCAACATAAGCTCGTCCATTACCGTACCCGGGGTAATGACTTTGGTTACTTCCCTCTTTACGATACCTTTAGCTGCCTTAGGATCTTCAACCTGATCACAAATGGCTACTTTATGACCTTTATTAATAAGCCTGGATATATAATTGTTCACCGCGTGGTAAGGCACTCCACACATAGGAACCTTGGAACAACCTCCATCCCGGGAAGTTAATACTATTTCCAGCTCTTGGGAAGCTATTTTAGCATCATCGAAAAACATTTCGTAAAAGTCCCCCAGACGAAACATTAATATAGCATCCTGGTACTGATTTTTTATTTCCAGGTACTGTTCAATCATCGGGGTATGACCGGCCACTAATTAATCTACCTCCTTAAAAAGAAAGACTTAGTTATTGCTAAGCCTTTCTCTTTAATAAAGTTATTTTGTTTAATAGCTTAAGAAAATAGGGGGACATCAATTTAATAGGGTAATAGGGGTATCCTGCTCAATGTTTTCCATGCTATGAGCAGCAACCGCTGCTGCAACTGTCGCACCCACCACTGGAACAGCCTCCTGCTCCGCCGCTAATAGCCTGATTCATTGCAAAATAAATTGCTTGCATGAGGTTATCAAATTTCTCCTGGGCTTCCATAAGCTCTTTAATCAAAACGTTATTATTGAGCTGCTGTTCCAGGATATTTAAGTGGTCTTCGGCTGTTTTTCCGGTGATAAGTCCACTGTTATCGCCATTGTCCGCACGATTGCGGGCATCCTGATATTTCATTATCAGTTCATAAGCATCCTTATCCTGGGTAACTGTAGTTTGCATTCTTTTCAGGTTCTCAATCTCGTCCGATGCTGCCACGGCGTTCCCTAGCTCAAAAGCCATTTTAATAATATCATCAGTAGTCAACGAATATCCTCCTAACCATTAATAACTTATTTCTTGTTTATCCAATCAGTTCACCAACAACAGAGAAGGTTTTCCCTTCTTTTATTCTAACACTTATTAGCTTTCCAATTAAGTGCTGGGGCCCAGAAAAGATAACTATGCGATTACTTCGGGTTCTACCTGTTAAAGTATCCGGATTGGTTTTGCTGGGACCTTCAACAAGTATTTCCTCCACCTTCCCTTCCAGCGCCTTATTTAAATCTAAGGCTATTTGGTACTGAATCTCATTTAAGCGGGCCAGGCGCTTTTGTTTTATTTCCAGAGGCAGTTGGTCGGGTAATTGGGCTGCCCGGGTACCTGAACGAGGTGAATACATAAATGTAAAAGCTGCATCGAATCTTACTTTTTCCACCATTTCTAAAGTATCGTTAAAATCCGCCTCAGTCTCCCCGGGGAAACCAACAATAAGGTCACTGGTAATAGCTACTCCAGGGATTCTCTCCCGCATTTTATTGGTTAATTCCAGGTAATGTTCCCGTGTATAACCACGGTTCATTTTTTTCAAAACAGCATTACTGCCTGCCTGCAAAGGAACATGAATATGTTCACATACTTTATTACAGTCAGCAATAGTATCGATAAGCTTATCGGACATATCCTTAGGATGTGAGGTCGTAAAGCGAATCCTTTCCAGACCCTCTACCTGATTGGCCATAACCAGCAAATCAGCAAAGTCCACCTGTTTACTCAGACCATTACCATAGGAATTAACATTTTGCCCCAGTAAAGTTACTTCCTTGTAACCCATCCCGACAATCTCTTTCAGCTCCTCGATTATGCTTCCTGGTTCACGGCTTCTCTCCCTGCCGCGGGTATAAGGAACAATACAATAACTACAGAAATTATTACATCCAAACATAATGTTTACAAAGGCG
>JBMNOY010000096.1:0-4182 GCA_050943315.1 Syntrophomonadaceae bacterium | reverse complement strand
GACGCAGGCGACTACGTCGCACACAGACTCTTATGACTGTCGCAGACTATTCACTAAAAGATAGCACAAAGTCCAACGATTGAAGCAGGGATGTAGCTCTTCAGATTATAACACCATCAGAATTTACCTTTATGAAAAGACTGCGCAGGTCATAATAGTCTGCGTCAGTCTGCGTCTATTAAATCAAGGTTGTATGGACGCAGGCGGCTCTGCCGCACACAGACTCTTATGACTGTCGCAGACTATTCACTAAAAGATAGCAACAAAGTCCAACGATTGAAGCAAGGATGTAGCTCTTCAGATTATAACACCATCAGAGTTTACCTTTATGAAAAGACTGCGCAGGTCATAATAGTCTGCGTCAGTCTGCGTCTATTAAACCAGCTCCATTCATGTTTAAAAAATCCCCTCCCGGTAAATAATTTAATCATAGGGAGGAGATTTATAATGATTAAAAAATTTCTGGGTCTTATAGTTATTTTGTTAATTATTTTTACTGCCGGTATTACCGTGGCGGAGTCAAGGACACCCCTGGCTGATGGTGTGCTTCGCCTCCATGTTATCGCCAATAGTGATGATCCGGCCGACCAGGCGTTAAAGCTTCAGGTCAAGGATGAAATCGTAAAAATGATGCGCGAAGAATTTACCGGGACCAATAATGCAGAGGAAGCCCGGCAGACTGCTATAAAACGCCTTCCCGAGATTAAGCGGACGGCTGAAGCGGTGGTTGCCCGGGAAGGTTACAGTTATCCGGTGAATGTCTATGTAGGGGAATACCGTTTTCCCACCAAAGCTTATGGCAACCTGGTGCTTCCCCAGGGAGAATACCAGGCGGTCAGAGTGGTTATTGGCACCGGGCAGGGCAAAAATTGGTGGTGTGTCTTATTTCCGCCGTTGTGCCTGGTATCAAGCTCGGATAAGGGAATAAGCCTGGCCAATCCCCGGGTGGCTAAAGTCAGCCTGAAATGCCTGGAATTAATTCCCCGGGGGGCGAAATTGGTTCGTAAATAATATAACGGGATTTTCGGGATTGGGGTTCCAATCCCTTTTTATTTGGCCTTTTGGGGATTAGCTTTGCAAGGTGATTATAACTAGATATATAATTGGATAAAAACTAGTCAGGAGTTTATTATATGCAGGAGTTAGTAGTACCAGCACCGGCGAAGATAAATTTAACTCTCGATGTGCTGGGCAAAAGGCAAGACGGCTACCATGAACTGGAAACGGTAATGCATCAGATAAACCTTGCGGATAGGATTTGTCTAAAGAAAGCCCCGGCTGGAATCAGGATAACCAGTAATTCACAGTCGATACCGCTTGATAAACATAACCTGGCTTACCAGGCAGCCGAATATATATTAAACCATTTCCAAATTAAGGAAGGAATTAGCATACATATAGAGAAAGTAATACCCATAGGTGCGGGCCTGGCGGGAGGAAGTACTGATGCCGCCGCCGTTTTGCGGGGTATAAAAAGATTATATGCGCTCCCGGAGAGTGATGATGAAATTATCAAAATGGCGGCTGCTATAGGTTCCGATGTACCCTTTTGCGTACAGGGGGGTACAGCCATAGCCCGGGGCCGGGGCGAAATTCTTAAGCCTCTGAATTCAGGCTGGAAATTATCACTGGTCCTGGTTAAACCCAATTTTGAGATTTCTACCGCCGCGGTTTACAGTGCCCTGGATTTGAGCCGAGTAAAGTTGAGACCGGACAACCGAGCTTTTTTGGACGCATGGAAAAATTGTGATATTATAGGTGTAGCCAGTAACATGGTTAATGTTCTGGAAAGCGTCAGCATAAAAAAGCATCCGGAAATAAATTTGATAAAACATCACTTAATACAGCTGGGGGCTCTTAATGCGCTGATGTCGGGGAGCGGTCCCAGTGTTTTTGCCGTATTCGCTCAACCGGAGCAAGCCCGCCGTGCTTATGAAGTAATTCGCCAGGATTACCGGGAGACATATCTAGTCTCATCATACATTTAACAGTTGGGAAAAGTTCAGCGGTAGGGGGTTATCAGCAACACGCGTCAAGAAATACTACTCGAACTTTTTTACTTCTATCAGAGATAAAAGTTAGAGGTGATGTTAGTGGGAAAAAAACGTTTATTACCTGTGAATCTGGACTCCTATAAACCTTTACGGGAACTGGTATTGGATGCCTTACGGGAAGCTATCATTAACGGAACTTTGAAACCCCGCGAACGATTAATGGAATTACAGCTGGCCGAGGAGCTGGGAGTATCCCGGACACCTATTCGGGAGGCCTTGCGTAAGCTGGAACTGGAAGGCTTTATCGTCATGGTACCCCGCAAAGGCGCCTATGTGGCCGATTTTTCTTTTAAAGATATAGCCGACATTTTCGAAATACGGGCAGCCCTGGAAGGCTTGGCCGGGGCTCTGGCAGCGGAGCGCATAACCGATGATGAACTGGAAAATATGGAAAGATTACTGGTTGAGAAGGCTGAGGCCATAACTGAAAACGATATCGAAAAACTAGTTGATGTAGATACCAAATTTCATGAAGCCCTTTATAAAGCCAGCCGCAATGAGCGGCTGACCACCATTATCAGTAATTTACGCGAACAGATTCAGCGCTTCCGGGCTACTTCGCTGGCTAATCCCGGGCGCGGTAAAATGTCCCTGGATGAACACCGCAATATTGTTGAGGCCATTCAATCACGTGATGTACAGGCAGCCCGGCAAGCAGCCCAGGACCATATAGAGAATGCAGAAAACAGCATGATTGAAGCTATCAAGAAAGATGGCTTTGATGTTCGCAAATAACGGAGGTAGTCGGCAAGTGCAATATGATGCAATTATTCTGGCCGGAGGCGAGAGCACTAGCGAATTAAAAAAAATAGCTCCTTATGACAACGAGGCTTTGATTATTATTGGCAACTATCCTATGATCTATTATGTATTCAATGCCCTGCGCAAATCCTCCCGGATTAGAAAGATTGTTATCAGCGGACCGGTTGAAGCCCTGCGCAATATATTTCCTCGTGAAGACAATGTCTATTTTGCCACCAGCGGGCAAAACGCCATAGACAGTTTCAGCCATGCAGTTAATATGCTGAAGGAACAGGGAGACATATCGGAAAAATTATTGATTCTCCCGACTGATATACCATTTATTACCACCGAAGCTATTGACGATTTTATTAATCAGTGTGAAAAAAAAGAAGCCGATTTCTATTACTCAGTTACCCGCAAAGAAGTGAATGATCTGAAATTTCCCGGAGTAAGCCGGACCTATGTTAATTTGCGGGAGGGTACATTTACCGGCGGTAACTTATTCTTACTGCGCACCCAGGCAATTGACAGGTGCCTGGAAATTGGTAAGAAACTGGTAAAAAGGAGAAAGAATCCGGTGGCTATGGCGAGATTATTCGGTATATCGCTGGTATGGAAGTTTATATTTAAACGTTTGGGAATGTCAACCATCAAACGGCGTTTTTATGAAGTAACGGGAATCAAAGGAGAACCGATAATTTCTAACTATGCTGAAGTAGGGGTAGATGTAGACAAGCCCAGTGATTTGAACCTGGCTCAGAAATATTTAACCAGCAAATAAACATATAATATCTCCGGCACCTTACCTTAAGGTTGATGCCGGGTTTTTACTTTTAATACCCTTATATGCAACCGTACCTGAAAAATCCTTAACATTTTACCTGGAATACGAACTTAAAGTGATGTCAAAAACATTTAATTCGGTATAATATAAGCTATAAGTTTTAGCATTAGAAAAGAAACCGGGAATAACTAACCGGGAAGGGGAACAAACATTAGAACTGGGAGGAGTACAACATAGTGAAGTATTCAGCGGTTATTCTGGCTGCTGGTAAGGGTGTGCGCATGAAGTCAGAGCTGCCCAAAGTGGCCCATAAGGTAGCCGGTAAAGCGATGGTAGGCCATGTAGTGAATGCTGTGCGTGGGGCCGGAATTGACAAAATTACTCTGGTTGTAGGCCATGGGAGAGAAGTTATTCAGGAATTAATGGCTGAACAGAAGGTACAATTGGTTATTCAGGAGGAGCAACTCGGTACCGGACATGCCTTGATGCAGGCCAAAGAGGCAGTAGCGGAAGATGAGGCCATTTTGGTTCTGGCGGGCGATACGCCCCTGCTTAAAGCAGCAACTCTAAAAACATTGATTGACTATCATACCCGCAGCC
>JBMNOY010000034.1:0-22506 GCA_050943315.1 Syntrophomonadaceae bacterium | reverse complement strand
CCAGTGCTTTGACAAAGGCCATGTCTTCTACTGAATTTATACCATTTAGCCCCAGATGGTCCTCACTCACATTTGTAACTATTCCGACATCGGCAAGGTCATAACCCAGACCTCGCTTTATTATTCCCCCCCTGGCGGTCTCCAACACTGCCACTTCAACCTCTTTATTGGATAGAATTGATTGGGCACTGACAGGCCCGGTATTGTCACCCCTGGAAATACACTCGCTTCCGATATAAGTTCCGCTGGAACAGGTCATGCCAACCTTTTGGCCGGTAAGTGACAATACATGATATATAATTCGGGTAACCGTTGTTTTTCCATTGGTACCGGTTACGGAAACAATTGGAATGGAACAGGGAGTTCCCGGCGGATACATGTAATCAAGGATGTTTGCTGCTACATTGGTTGCTTGCCCTTCCGTGGGATAGAGGTGCATTCTCAGACCGGGTGCGGCGTTTATCTCTATTATGGCTCCGTTTGACAGAGTTAATGGTTGAGAAATATCTTTAGCTACAACATCAATGCCGGCAATTTCCAGGCCGATAGCCTTAGCCGCCCGGATGGCAATATTTTTATTAACCGGGTGAATTTCTGCGGTGCAATCCCGGGCACTGCCGCCGGTACTCAGGTTGCCATTTTCTCTTAGATAGATAACCTCTCCTTTACCAGGAACAGATTGCTCGGTGAGGTTAGATCGGCTTAGTAATTCTTTGGATACCTCATCAATGTTTATTTTGGTCAAAGGCTTCTCATGCCCGTCTCCCCGGTTGGGATTACGATTTTCTTTCTCTACCAATTCTGCTATAGAACGGATTCCATCCCCTATTACCAGTGGCGGTCTTCTCTCTGCTGCAGCAGCTACCTGATCACCTACTACCAGTATGCGATAATCTTTTCCCGAAATACACTTTTCCACCATTATCCGGTCGGAATAATCGCTGGCGACATTGTATGCCTTACGCAGTGAGATTTCATTGTCAATATTGGTGGTAACACCTTTGCCCTGGTTCCCGTCAAGGGGCTTAATGGCGATTGGATAACCTAAATCATGGGCTAAGAGCACGGCTTCATCTTCAGAATGCACCACACCACCTTCAGGTACGGGCAGGTTATGCTTTTTCAAGAGGTCTTTGGATAATTGTTTGTTTTTGGCCAAGTCTACCGAAATAGAGCTTGCAGTATCGGGAAGAGAAGCTTCCAAATATCTTATATATTTGCCATAACCTAATTGCAGTAAGCTGCCATCACCCAACCGGGTCACGGGAATATTGCGCCGCCGGGCTTCATTCCAGATTGCCTGGGTGCTGGGCCCCAAGTCATATTCTGTAGCATACTCGCGCAACTCACGTATAATACGTCTAATTGGAACTGCTTTTTTGCAGGCCAAACCGGAAATAATTTCTACTGCTGCCTGGCCGAACTTTTCGGCACAGTATCCATTAATATATTCGTAAACAATACAATAAACAGACGGTTCCTGGGCGATCCGGGTTTTGCCAAAATAGACGTCATAACCTATTATACATTGTAATTCCAGAGCCAGGTGTTCGGTGACATGAGAGACGAGCGTCCCCTCCTCTAAACGATCTACAAACCCCCCTTCATAACCCAGTGAACAGTAATGAGTCTTAAGTCCCGGAAACCTCTCCAGTAGCCTTTGGTTGAAATTAACAATTTGGTTGGTTGATACTTCGGCCAATTCACCAATATCGACTGTCATTCGGACCACCGGTTTATGACTAAATATGTTTCTGCCATTGTATTTGCATATATCTATAATCTTCAATTATTAAATCCTCCTATAATGTAAACCGGCTTGAATTAGTGGAGCCTGAAAACCTCCCGCCGTTTGAAGTCAAAGCCATAACCACTGGATAGAACGTGCAGGCTGGCATTAGTTATGGCTAGAATCTCATCTGGTTTTGACTCAGAAACGTTACTGCTTTGAATTGATTTACCATCGATTATGGTAACGGCATTATTACCAATAACTTCAAAATATTCTTCCGGGAAAACCCGAATAGCAGTATCTTCATCGATACCAATTCCCAGTATTCCCGGATTTTCGGCGACTCCGCACAGAAGCCGGCCTAATCTTCCCCGTTGATCAAAGTGCTGGTCAATAATTACTCCTTCTAAAAGCCTCAGGCCAGGGGCCATTTTTAAGGTACATTTACGGGCTGCATCATTGCTATTCCCTTCTACGATCATAGTACTGCTCATAACTGATGCACCGGCACTGGTACCGATAACTGCTGTTCCCGAATTTAAGGCATCAAGCAAGGCCTCATAAACTCTAGTACCTCCAAGTATACTGGTAATTCTAAGCTGGTCCCCACCGGTAAAAAACAAACCGGTAGCTTCTCTTACCTTTCTTACGTTATCTTCGCGGTTAGCTTCATCCCGTGAGTTGATGTTCAATATATCCACATCTTTTACTCCTAACCGCAGAAAAACATCCCGGTATTCTTGCCCAACCTCCTCAGGATACTGAGTAGCTGTGGTCAGGATTGCAATCCGGGCGTCCTCACCTCCTACAATCTCAACTACCTCCTCCAATATTCTGGTATCCCCATATTTATCTTCTGCACCACCAATGATTACCAGATCACCTTTTCTGTCATGTCCCATAACATCCTCCCAATTCCTGCGGATTATTTCTCATATTTACCTTTCTTTATCGCTTTTTGGTTTTCGACTACAACCTGTCCTTTTGCTAATAATCTAGATACTGTGAGATCGTCTTTATTCAGTACCAGGATATCTGCATCACACCCGGGTGTGATACTGCCTTTTTGCGGATATAACTTTAATAGTTTGGCTGGATTTTCGGTTATTGTTTTAATAACCTTTCCAAATTTTAACTGCTTATCATTTATGCATTCTCTGATATCCCTTAATATCTGGTCAACCCGGCCTACCCCTCTGCCATCAGGCGTTTCTTTCGGTGTGCTGCCATTGCCGTCGGAAGAAATAGTTACCCTTTCCAGGCTGATACCCTTGCGGGTAAGATAATCCAGAGAGTCCGCCACACTGTAGCCAATCGTCTCTCCTGCGGTTAAATCTATATTTCCGCCTTGCTGCAAGAGTTCCAGCCCTTCGCGGAACAGCCTTTGGTTACGGTTAATATGGGTTGGTACAAACATATCGATGGGAAAATCAGATTCGTTAATCAACCGGAAGAGAGAGTCCAAACCTTCCTTGCCATCACCTACATGTAAATGAAGGACACCCGCCTTTCCCCCCAGCATTCCGCCTGCCTTGGCCTCGGAAGCTAATAATCTCAGGTCTTCCAGAGGCGGGTGGAATGACCGGTAATCGGAAATGGCAACTTCGCCCACTCCGATAACTTTGTCCAGAAGTACAATATCTGTAAGTACTCGTCCAGTTAAGGTCTCAGTAGGACTGCCGTAACTGCCGGTATAAATGTAGGTGGTAATCCCTTCGGCTTCCAAGCCCCGTGCCTTGGCCAATAACCCGGCAATACTGCGCGAAACACTGTCAAACCCCAGAACCCCCACAACAGTGGTTACTCCGCCTTCGACCACTTCACTAAACATGATCTCAGGTATCCTGCTTATTGGACCTTCTTCCCCACCGCCACCAGTAATGTGGACATGTTGATCAATAATACCCGGACAAACTAAGCAGTCCTGACAATCGATAATTTCTACATCCCAGAGATGTTCCGGCAAAATCTTACCTTTGATAGCACATATTTTGTCATTAACGACCAGAATATCTTTAATTCCAACATCATCCGGTGTAAAACAATGCCCGGCTTTTAATAGTTTAAACACAGGACCTCCTATAAAATTTTTTTGCATATATAAATGTTACCCAGCAAAGAAAATTTGATTCTTCGGTCAATATGCTAAAAGTTGGCAGCCAAGTAGCATTCTGCCCTGGCTAAACAACTGGTTCTGTTGGAATTAAAAAATGTTTTTTTTCTAACAATATTCAAAAAAGAAAGGAGCTGCATTAATGAAACCTAATCCTGATGACCGTCGAGACAATGTAGATAAAATACAGGAAAATATCACTAATACTATTCAGAATATTGAGAAGGCAGAGGAAACCATGTCCTTAACCGATAATTGCGAAATGAAAAGAGCGATTGCAGAAAAGAATGAAAGAAGAAGAGATGCCCTGCAAAATATGAGAAATGAAATCCGGGATGAAGCAGAAGCGCAAAGCGATAGACGGTAAAGCACCCGGCTATTGGCAGAGACCAATAGCCGGAGTTTTTTACTATTTACTAAAATTAATGAATCTATGGCGATTCAGGTGCAGCAAACATGACGAACATGCCGTACTCCGCACCGGAATCATGACCAGAACCAAGGGTAATGTTGGCATGCTGGATAATAATGCGCAGCTTATAACTATTGCTGGCAACATCTAAAGTCATTTTGTCGGGTGCCATTAATTCTTTGGAGCTGTTTACTTCCCCCACCAGAGACCTGGTAAACTCATACAGACCTGTACCGACCAACTCCACGCCTGTTTCATCTTTGACTGCCACGTATATATCTTGCGGTGTAACAGTTTCTATCTGCATTTTATATTTTTTATTACCTATCTCAAAATCATAAATGTCTTTATAGCCATTTCCTGTTCTAGTGCTGGCGCTGGTATTAAAGAAAACATCGAAACCTTTTATATTCACTGGTTCTCGCATATCAGTTTGGACATACAAATAGTTATGATTACCATAACTATTCTCATAGGCCGGTTCAAATCCAAAGGTTTTTTTCATGTCCATAGCCGTGTCAAAATCGGCGGGCAGCCACTTTAGGTATTGAAGATAATTACGCCTATCAAGGTAATTTAAAATGCTTGTAGATTCAACCCGCAAATCAAGGGATACTTCCTGTTTGGGGTTAAGTTTGCCGTCCGCAAGTATTCCTTCTGCGCTGAGCATATTCTCCAAACGATTTATCTGACTAATCCGGGATACCGTAAAGGCATCTACCGGAGGTATCACGGAAAAAATGGCAAAACTCGCTGCCAGTATGGCTATGACTCCGTTATTCAAAACTGGTTTAATACTCAATACCATACCAGAAATGAGTGAAAAGACTCCAAAGAGGGTTATATAGTAACGGGATTCAGTAAATCCGTACGCATTAAGACGTATGCCAACCGAGACTAATTGCATAATTACCACCGGGATTAGAACTTTGGGGAAGATCAACTGGTAGTAAGAAGCAAACCTATTCTCCAGGCGACTGGCAAGGATATATATTATGATACCGGCAGCTGAATATGCCAAAACCATTCCACCCAGCTGACCCGAAGGCCAGTTCCAGGTAACCAATATTTTAATAAAGTAGGCTGCAAGGACCAACGTATAAGCACCAACCAGTGGTATGGCAATGTATGAAATCAAAATCTCTAAAAACCGCGGGTATTGTGCCATATCTTTGATGTATTCTTCTCCGCCTTCGGAATTAAAGTGGGGCAACAGGGATAAATAATAAAGGGTGGCAAACATAACCCATATGATAGTCATGGTATATCCGTAGATATCGCCATTGACACTGATAAGAAGGATGTCAATGGTGGCAATAATACTGGCACAACCGGCAGATAAAACCGCAGCGTAAAGCACAGCCGTACATACCGACTTGAAATGGATTAAGGCGATTTGATTAAAATCAGCCTTATTACCGTGTGATGGCACCCATAAAAAGGCACAAAACAACGCAAAAACAGCTACCAAAGTACGTATTCTCACTTCAAAGCTAATACTGGGGGCAGGTAATAAAATCGTGTAGTAGGCAGCTATTAACAATGCTGCTATTCCGTAAACTACTGCTCGCCGCCTAGATAGCCGACCAAACCGTTCACAGGAAAACTGGACGGCTACACCAAGGAATGCACCCAGTAAAAGGGTAAACATAAGCTTCTGTACCGTGAGATCTGGTTCGGTATGTAATGAGATCATGTAACAGATGAGTATGGATGTGCCCACAAGGCATACTACTGTAAGCGGAAAACGCGTTATAGCCTCTAACAACCTGTGTGCAGTACGGTTAACCGCCTGGGTAAATCGGTTAATCTTAATTCCCCCTATCTTATTATTCGATGTAGACCAGCAATTTGGAAATATCATCGATCAACAAATCTGGCTCTGAGTTTATCAATTCATCTGTGTCACCAAGTCCATAGGTAACTCCGCAGGTAAAAGTACCCGCACTTTTCCCGGCTTCAATATCAACATAAGTATCACCCACCATGATAGCCCTGTCGGCAGTTATATCTAGAGATGAAAGGACCCTTATTATCCCCTCCGGGTCAGGTTTCATTTTGCTTACTGATTCTGGTCCCACAATCAGGTCAAAGAACTTCCTTACGCCTAATAAGTCCAGGATTTCCAGGGTTATATCTTCCGGTTTATTGGTTACCAGGGCAATTTTTTTAGAATCCAGCCTATCCTTTAATTCTTGCAGTATCTCTTTAACATGGGGGTATAGTTCAGTCTCCACCACAGCATTCTCAAAATAATGCTTTTGGTATAACGGCAAAGCCCTTTTGATAAGTTCTTCGCTGCAATTTTTAAAGCTTCTTCTGATAAGTGATTCCGCCCCATGTCCCACATAGCTGATAATTTCATCCTTGGGCAAAATTGGTCTATCAAACATTTTTAAAGTATGCTGAACAGCGTTAGCAATATCAGCGCCGGAGTTTATTATCACCCCATCAAAATCAAATATTATGACTTGTACGTGCAATTTCACAGCTATCTCTCCGTTGTTTTCGTTTAGTGGTGATATTAAATACTGTTTTCTATTATAGCATTGTTTTTATCTGCCCTGGCAGCGAGAGCCTGGAATTATAGTGAACAGAGCTATGATAATTAGGGCTATATAAATTGTTGATACAACAAATCTTTGTTAACAGGTTAGGTCACAGCAGGGTTAATTATGACATAGAATAATGCAAATAGATTAACGGGGGGAAAGCCATGTCCAACGATAATTTAAGGCCGCCGCGCAGATTTACCCTTCGACAACCGTCGACGTGGCGGTTACGTTATAATCGTCCGCGCCGGGTTTATAGAGATGAACCAGATGAAACATCACCAACAGATCGCTATATAGAAGAAGAACCTGATGAAAGATTACGCCCCAGCCTAAACTATGCAGATGAAAATGAATTCTTCGCACCAGACCGGTACGATCAGGATTATGAAGATAGACGGGAAGATATCACCGATGATAACACTTGCACCAGAACTGTCCACCAAAAAACAATGGTGAACGTTCCCATTGCCATTAAGCCTTTTTCATTTACCGGACCAACCAGCACTGTCTGTTCCAGCGACCCGGTAATTCGGAATATTCGCTGGACAGAAACAAAAGAGCAAGTATGCTATGTAACCGTTAGCCAGGAAATCTGTGTTGAAATTCCTCTCCACTTTGGAGCCAAAGCCCATGTTGGTCCATCTTGGGTGGAATGTGATAAACCATCTGCAGATAGCTGCGAAGATTGTGAAAATTACCGTAACTGCAATCATTGCGATAGTGACTATTAGTATTATTCCCTCGGGTTAACTATCCCAATGCTTAAGTCCTGGAGCAATGAAAGGAGGTGATAACATGGCATGTGTATGTGAACAGTCACAGCAAGAGCAACCAAAATGCAATACTCGGATTGATTATTCGAATATTGTGTTGGAAGGCGACCGGCGGTTACCATTTTTAGTAACCCTTGATACGGCAAACTCTATTCTTAACCCCCTGCCTGGTCAGAACCAGCGTTTCTGTTACACTTTAACCGGAATAGGCCAGGATACTCAGGAGTTTATTGATTTGAGTCACTGGGTTTTATCCATTTGTCCCGACATCACCCTTGATCAAATAGTTCCCGATAGCGTTACGGTAGTTATTGGCGGTATTCCCCAAACCGTTGTAATTGGTGAAAATGTGGAACTGTTTATTCCCCCGGATACCGACCCTCCATCAGGCTGTTCCGGTCTAAAATTCGATTTTGATCTTGATAAAGTGCTCGACGATCAAAATAGTGTGGGCTAGTTCTGTTTTGAACTGACCACTCCTTATCCGGTAGGAAGCATAAATGTTTGCTTAAACGGAGGCGGACAAACAGCAACTGGTTTAACTATCTGCGGACCCGCCTGTGCACCGCCCGCCCAAGTATGTGTAACCACTGTTTCCCAAATGGTGGATGTATGTGTTCCGGTTACAGTAAAACCGTTCGCTTATACCGGACCTGTAAAAACCATATGTTGCAATTCGCCCGGCATAAATACCGGTTCCTGCACCGGTGAGCCTAACGGAAGTTGTTTCTTCACAGTTTCCCAGACCATTTGTGTAGAGGTACCAGTAATAGTCGGTGCAGATGTAACCCCTGGTCCGACTTATGTTCAGTGTGGTGATAAAGCCGATGGAGAGTGTTCCTGTGATAATGGCAACACCACCGACTAAAATTCCTAGAGAACAAACCGCCGGAATTCCGGCGGTTTGTACTATGTATTTTATAACTTTTCAGCCATCAAATCACATACCGCGTTGGAGAAAGAAACCGGATCTTCGATACTGATACCCTCAATCAGCAGTGCTTGATTGTATAATATATCGCTATATATTTTTAACTTGTCTTTATCGTCCCTGTACAGCTTGCCCAGAGTAGCAAAAATAGGATGATTGGCATTTATCTCCAGGATTCGATCAGCCTTCACATGTTCGTCGGTAGGTAAACTATTCAGCACCCTTTCCATTTCCAACGATAAGGCCCCATCACTGGTAAGACATACCGGATGGGATTTCAGCCGCGGAGATAAACGAACTTCTTTAACCTTTCCCCCCAGAGCATCTTTCATATATTTGAACAATTCTTTATTCTCTTCAGCTTGTTTTTCAGCAGATTCTTTCTCCGCTTCACTTTCCAGACCCAGGTCACCGCTGGAAACTGATTTAAATTCTTTGCCGTTAAAATCGTGGAGCATCCGCAGGGCAAATTCATCCACATCATCGGTCAGATAAAGTATCTCGTACCCTTTATCTTTAACCAGCTCAGTCTGCGGTAAGCGTTCAATTCTTTGAACACTTTCACCACAGGCGTAGTAAATATATTTTTGCTCCTCTTTCATACGGCTTATATATTCTTCTATAGTTACTAAATCTTTTTCTGTAGAGGAATAAAACATAATAAGCGGTTTTAATACTTCCTTGTTAGCTCCGAATCCATTATAGAGTCCAAATTTTAATTGTAATCCGAAGTTCTTGAAAAACTTAATGTACGCCTCACGCTGGTTATTTAACATGTCCAGCAGTTCGCTTTTTATTTTCCTTTCCAGGTTTTTGGCTATCAGTTTTAACTGGCGATCATGCTGCAGCATCTCCCGGGAGATATTAAGTGACAAATCCTGGGAATCGACCAGCCCTCGCACAAAGCTAAAATGATCAGGTAATAGATCAGCGCATTTGTCCATAACCAAAACCCCGTTCGAGTAAAGCTGCAATCCTTTCTCATACTCCTTGCTATAATAATTGTAAGGAGTACGGGCGGGAATGAACATTAACGCATTGTAGGTTGCCGTTCCCTCAGTTTTACTGTGAATTACTTTTACCGGGTCTTGAAAGTCGAAAAATTTGTCCTTATAGAAGTTAAAGTATTCCTCATCAGTTATTTCATTTTTGTTCTTACGCCAGATAGGAATCATGCTATTGAGGGTTTCTGTTTCGAAATAAGTCTCATATTCTTTTTCAGTGCCCTCTTTTAACCTTTTCTTTTCTATATCCATCTTGATCGGATAGCGGATATAGTCCGAGTATTTTTTTATAAGCGATTTAATTCTATACTGATCCAGAAATTCATCGTAGTTGTCTTCATCAACATTATCCTTTAGATTAAGGATAATATCGGTTCCTACTTCGTCTTTATTGGATTCTGTTATAGAATAACCATCTACACCTTCTGACTCCCATTTAAACGCCTGTTCAGAACCATAGGCCCGGCTGATAACGGTAACCCTTTTACTTACCATGAAGGCCGAATAAAAGCCAACTCCAAACTGCCCTATGATATCTATGTCGGTCAGATCCTGGTTTTCTTGCGTAAAGGCCAGGGAGCCGCTCTTAGCAATGGTTCCCAGATTCGTTTCGAGTTCTTCCCTGTTCATACCACAACCGGTATCCGATATGGTAAGTGTACGATTATCCTTATCAATGCTGATTTTAATATAAAATTCGTCTCTTCCCTTGCCAACATTTTCATCGGTTAAGGAGCGAAAGTAAAGCTTGTCTATGGCATCGCTGGCATTAGAGATTAATTCCCTCAAGAAAATCTCCCGGTTGGTATACACTGAATTAATCATCAAATCCAGCAGACGCTTTGATTCAGTTTTAAATTCAGTTTTTGCCATAACACGAACACCTCGATTTTACTAGTAGTCTTATACTTTTTGGGTTTTAGTTTGCAAAATAATATATGCCAAT
The DNA here is from genome assembly GCA_050943315.1 of Syntrophomonadaceae bacterium. Classification (GTDB taxonomy): domain Bacteria; phylum Bacillota; class Syntrophomonadia; order Syntrophomonadales; family Syntrophomonadaceae; genus JBDKUD01. The sequence goes on along the minus strand of JBMNOY010000034.1, from coordinate 12,040 downwards.
TGCCAAAAAAAATCAATATATAATAAATAGTACCGTATTAATTCAAAAGACCGTTGGCTATTAAAAACTTACAATAAACTGTATACATAACTTATTTAATTTTACTTCTTCATCTAGTTTGTTATAATTAAACGCCAGGAAGTAATATTAACATTGTGAGATGATTTTACCTAGGGGGGAAATTATGCCGAAGCGAAAAGATATCAACAAAATTCTAATTATAGGTTCGGGTCCAATAGTAATCGGACAGGCTTGTGAATTTGATTACTCGGGGACCCAGGCATGTAAAGCACTCAGGAAATTAGGCTACCAAATCGTTTTAGTAAATTCTAACCCCGCTACTATTATGACTGACCCGGAAATGGCGGACGTAACTTATATTGAGCCGCTAAATGTAAAAAGCCTTACGGGCATAATAGCCAAAGAACGGCCGGATGCATTGTTGCCTAATTTAGGCGGGCAGTCCGGCCTTAACTTGAGTTCGGAACTATATAAAGCTGGTGTTCTGGATAAATATGGGGTCGAAGTAATCGGTGTACAGATGGATGCTATCGAACGTGGTGAAGATCGGATAGCATTTAAGGAAACCATGAACCGGTTAGGTATTGAAATGCCCCTCAGTGAGCCTGCCTACAGTATTGAGGAAGCTGAAAAAATTGCGCAGAAACTTGGTTACCCGGTAGTTATCCGTCCCGCTTATACTATGGGAGGAACCGGGGGCGGCCTGGTTTATAATGTCGAAGAGTTGCGCAGTGTTGCCAGCCGCGGCATAGCTGCCAGTCTGGTTGGGCAGATTCTGGTTGAAGAATCTGTCTTAGGTTGGGAAGAATTAGAGCTGGAAGTTGTTAGAGATGCCAAGAATCAAAAGATTACCGTGTGTTTTATAGAAAACATTGATCCCATGGGGGTACACACAGGTGACTCTTTCTGTGCCGCTCCCATGCTTACCATTAGTCAAGAACTGCAGCAAAGATTACAGAAATACGCCTATGATGTTGTGGAAGCTATTGGAGTGATTGGCGGTACCAATGTACAGTTTGCCCACAACCCGGAAACCGACCGGGTTGTGATTATAGAAATAAATCCGCGTACTTCCCGTTCCTCGGCTCTGGCTTCCAAAGCTACCGGATTTCCTATTGCTATGGTATCAACTATGCTGGCTGCCGGCCTGACCCTGGATGAGATTCCCTACTGGCGCGATGGCAGCCTGGATAAATACACCCCGTCAGGTGATTATGTAGTTATAAAATTCGCCCGCTGGGCTTTTGAGAAGTTTCCTGGTTCAATTGATAAGCTGGGCACCCAGATGCGCGCTGTCGGCGAGGTCATGAGTATTGGCAAAAATTATAAGGAAGCCTTTCAGAAAGCTGTCCGCTCTCTGGAAATCAACCGTTACGGCCTGGGCTTTGCCAAAGATTATAACCAGCGTTCCCGGGAAGAGCTGTTATCCATGCTGGCGGAGCCGTCAAGTGAACGCCATTTCATTATGTACGAGGCGTTACGCAAAGGTGCAACGGTAAGTGAGATACACCAGTTGACCCATATCAAAGCCTGGTTTATAGAGCAGATGAAAGAACTGGTTCTCCTGGAAAATGAGATCCTGACCTATAAAGGGACCCAGTTACCAGATGAGTTACTTATCCAGGCAAAAAAAGACGGCTTTTCCGACCGCTACCTGGCCCAGCTCCTGGATTTGACAGAAACGGAGATTCGCCAACGCAGAACCGCCCTGGGGGTTGTGGAAGGCTGGGAAGCAGTTCCGGTAAGCGGGGAAGAAAATGCGTGTTATTATTTTTCCACTTACAATGCCCCCGACCAAACAATAGCCAGCGACAAACCCAAAGTTATGATCCTGGGAGGAGGTCCCAACCGGATTGGCCAGGGCATCGAGTTTGACTACTGCTGTGTACACACTGCTTTTGCCCTGCGGGATATGGGATATGAGACAGTAATCGTAAACTGCAATCCGGAGACGGTTTCTACCGACTATGACACCTCCGATAAACTATATTTTGAACCTCTAACTGTCGAAGATGTCTTAAGCATCTATGAAAAGGAAAAGCCCCTGGGGGTAATCGTTCAGTTTGGAGGTCAAACCCCCTTGAATATAGCCCGGGAGCTTGCTAAAGCAGGGGTTAATATTCTTGGTACTACCCCGGATACTATCGACTTGGCCGAAGATCGCGACCGTTTCCGCAAAATCATGGAGGAACTTGATATTCCCATGCCCGAATCGGGAATGGCGGTTAACCTGGAAGAGGCCCTGTGTATTGCGGAAAGGATAGGCTATCCTTTAATGGTTCGTCCCTCTTATGTTTTGGGCGGACGGGGTATGGAGGTTGTTCATGATGAGGAAATGCTGCGCCGGTATCTGGCCGCCGCAGTTGGGGTAACTCCCGAGAGGCCCATTCTTATCGATAGATTCCTCTGTAATGCCATTGAGGCCGAAGCTGATGCTATCGCGGATGGACAGGATGCTTTTGTACCTACGGTAATGGAGCATATTGAACTGGCCGGTATCCACTCCGGTGATTCGGCCTGTGTGATTCCCCCTATTAATATTCCTGCCAAACACATTGCTACTATAGAGGAATACACGAAAAAGATAGCCCGGGAACTTAATGTAATTGGTTTAATGAATATGCAGTATGCCATTGCTGATGACCGGGTATATGTACTGGAAGCCAATCCCAGGGCTTCCCGGACTGTTCCTCTGGTATCAAAGGTATGCAACATTCAAATGGCTCGCATAGCCACGCAAATAATGATGAAAGCTTACACTGGCGAAAAATTCGCTATGGATAGCCTGATCTCGAAAAAGATTCCACACTTTGGGGTCAAAGAGGCGGTATTCCCATTTAACATGTTCCAGGAGGTAGATCCCCTGCTGGGACCGGAAATGCGTTCCACCGGTGAAGTATTAGGTATAGCTGACTCCTTCGAACTGGCTTATTATAAAGCCCAGGAAGCTACCCAGTCGTCCCTGCCCACATCAGGAACAGTCCTTATCAGCGTAAATGATCAGGATAAACCCCGGGCACTGGAAATAGCACAAATGTTTATTGAAATTGGTTTTAAGATTAAAGCCACCGCCGGAACCTACCAATTTTTACAGGAAAACGGTATCAAGTGTGAATTGATTAAGAAGCTCTATGAAGGTCGGCCCAATATAGTAGATTGTATTACTAATAAAGATATTAACCTGGTCATTAATACCCCGCTGGGTAAACGCAGCCAATATGATGATTCTTATATACGAAAAACCGCAATTAAAAACAAGGTTCCATATATTACGACGATAGCCGCCGCTTTAGCCAGTGCTAAAGGTATTGCCGCTCATAATAAGGATCATACCTCAAAATTAAAATCCCTGCAGGAATACCATGCTGACGTTTCCCATTAGAAAAGGTTAATCCTTAGGGACCGGGCTTATAAAAAGCCCGGTCCCTAATTTTCCCTCATGGCTGGTTACACTAATATAGCGGAATGTTTTCTTTGGTAAGCTTATCGCTCCATATCATTTTAAGTAATGTCATTTCATCTTTGTAATCAGCTGTGGATTTATCATCCTCACATTCAATTTGTTCCAGTATGCGTATTTCAAATCCTTCGGCACCGATATTCAACCAGTCTTTTTGCAGATCACGATTGGGATGGCTACCCGCATTTAGTTGAAAAGTGGTACCATTGATCTTGCCTTTTAAATTCTGTGCAACCTCCAGATAATGCCTGGAATTACTCTTGTTTATTACTGCAAATATACCTATTTCCGGCTTCATCAATTTGTATTGGGCTTGAAGCTCCTTCTTCTTTTCCTTCGATATTTTCATTTTCATTCACTCCTGGTAAAGAATTCAGTAACCCATATCCTTCAAAATAGCTGCGAGGGCTCTTAATCTTTCACTTAATAATTCATCATCTTTACTGATGCAATCTCTGAAGAGCTTTATATCCTCGTCAATCATAGGATTATCCGTACATACTTCAACCGTCATGGCATCACCCTGTAACCCGATTCTATCAATGGTAGTTTTTTCGGGATCATATAGCTTTTCGTAACGATAGGCCTCCATAAAATACTGCCTGGTTTTACAAATCAATAAAGCTAGGTCAAGTACCCTGTGTAAGGGCAACTCCTCTGATTGCCGGGACCATTTTTCCCCCGTATATCTCCATACCTTGGCAGATATTTCGATTTTTCCCCGGTCATTCCACTGTGCCAGCCCCAGCGAAAGTCCTTTGGCATCTGAATTATAAGCATTGCGGCCATCAACCTGTTCATAGTTATCAGCCACTATAACCGGTTTATGTTTTAAGCTGACTGGTATCTTCATCCTATTGCACTCCCTTACTCATTTTCTTTATTAGTACTTTAGTAATTTACTGTTTAAGTATAAATCATTGTACTTTCCTGTCAAGAAATTAGGCTTGTTCCAAAGCTGCCCATAGAAAAAGGCTTACGTACCCAACGGGTATATCGTAAGCCTTGTTTTCTATTTTATTTAACCTGCATAAACTCTAAGTTACTGAATTATTACATCATTTTTGGTATATATTGCGTTTCGTCACAAGAGTGCATTTTTTATTTTTTCTCCAGGAAACGCTGCACCCGGTCCTGGAATTCTTTTGTAACCAGCATTTGCTTTAGAATCCCAGCTTCGCTTTGGAGCCCCTCCTTTAGTGATTTGTTCGTCCCGGCCTGCAAAGCCTGCTTGACACCCATTACAGCCGGCAGAGACTTACCCGCAATCACATGGGCGATTTCTTGTGCTCGAAATAAAGATAACCCTGGTTCAACCATTTGTTCCACCAAACCGGTTCGTACTGCTTCGGCCGCCTCAACCATACGAGCAGTAAACAACATCTCTTTAGCCCGGCTATAACCGATCAAACGCGGCAAACGCTGCGTGCAGAACACAAGGCCCAAATTTACCCCCGTAGCCCCCATTCTGGCATTTTGGTCAGCAATGCGAAAATCTGCACATAAGGCTAATTCCAATCCTCCTCCCAGTGCATAGCCATTAATAGCTGCAATCACCGGGATGGAGCAATTCTCAATTTCATTTAAAACCTGGTACAGCGTTTGGAAAAATATCTGGTTTTCTTCGGGGCTGCGGGCCGGAAAACTTTTAATATCGGCACCGGCACTAAAGAATTCGTTTTTCCCGGTTAGGATAATGGCAGCCAGTTCCTGCTGCTTTAGATTCTGCCAAACGGTTCCCAACTCATCCAGGAGCCCTTCTGTTATTGCATTAACAGGCGGTACATCGATAGTAATGGTAGCAACTCGCTCTTCTATAGCCAGTTCGAGCCACTCAGTATTGCTATGCATTCCAAATACCTCGCTTAATTATTATCTTTTTAATACCATTAAGAATATTCTTCAGCTCTTATTGATATTCCTTTTTACTATATCCATGTCCCACACTAGACCCTTCACATCTACAATTAAACAGAGTCATGCCACAAACAACAAGCACGCAATAAAAAAAACCGCTAACCAAGATATTTTTCAAGCGCGTTGATGATTTCCTTTTGTGTGCCTGGTGATTTCCATATAATAATAATATCTTTTATGTGAATTGAGACTGATGAGGAGAATAGTATGGATAGACTAAAAATGCACTCAGTGGACAAGGTAGCGGACAATGTTAAATTAATTGCCTCGCTGTTTCCGCATACGCTGACCGAGGTCGTCAAAGGTTATCGCCAGGATGGTTCCGCTATAGTTGAGCAGGCTATTGATTTTGATATACTGCGTCAGGAACTCTCCGGAGCTATCGTAGATACCCGCCAGGAGCGTTATCAGTTTACCTGGCCGGACAAAAAGAAATCAATTCTGCTGGCAAATGCCCCCATAGCCAAAACTCTACGTCCCTGCCGGGAAGAAAGCATGGATTTTGATACTACCGGCAATCTTTATATAGAAGGTGACAATCTTGACGTTCTAAAGCTGCTGCAGGAAACCTATCTGGGCAAAATTAGAATGATATATATAGACCCACCTTACAATACGGGGAATGATTTCATTTATGAGGACAACTTTGCTCAACATGCTAATGAATACCTGGCTGCCAGCGGACAGTACGATAAAGATGGGAACCGCCTTGTTCAAAACACTGAGAACAACGGCCGTTTCCACACCGACTGGCTGAATATGATATACCCCCGCCTAAAGCTGGCCAGGGATTTACTTAGCGATGATGGTGTTATTTTCATAAGTATTGATGATAATGAAGTCGCGAATTTACGCAAAGTGGGTGATGAAATATTCGGCGCCAGCAACTTTGTAGGATGTGCCGGCCGAATAACCAAGAAGAGCAACAATAAAGGCGACTACTGGGCACCTAATTTTGATTATTTGCTAACCTATGTCAAGAACCGATTATGTGCCAGGACGTTTTTCGGAGGTGTAAATTATGATGCCTATAAACTGATAGATGAAGATGGCCCGCACAAGGGTGAAAAATATCAGCTGGTCAGGTTATATATGTCGACTATACAAAACAGAAACCCGGAGCAAAGATATTGGATTGAGTGCCCGGATGGGAGTAAAGTCATCCCTCCCGGAAAAACTTTTCCGCCACAACGGCCCGAATTGGGAGATGGTATCTGGCGATGGACCCGGACCAAGTTTGAACAGGAACGAGAAAAAATTGTTATTAAGCCAGTACGCTCCTCTAATCTGCTTAATGAGAACTTTGAACCCGCCAAATGGAATGTATACACCAAGACTTACCTGAACGATGTTATTAATAATTCTTCAGCAAAACCTAACAGCTTTATCGAAAACTATATTAATCAACTAAGTTCGCATGAATTAAAGGCATTGGATATTCCATTTGATTACGCCAAGCCCAGCGCCTTTATAAAATATCTTATTGAAATTTCCAAATCAGATGGCGATTCCATCATAATGGACTTTTTTTCCGGTTCTGCTACCACCGCCGATGCGGTCATGCAATTAAATGCCGAAGACGGCGGCAACCGCAGATATATTATGGTTCAGCTGCCGGAAGCCATAGATGAAAAAACCGCAGCCTTTAAGGCGGGCTATAAAAATATCTGTGAGTTAGGTAAAGAGCGGATTCGCCGGGCGGGCAAAAAAATCCTTAAGGAACATCCGGAAGCAATAGGCAGGTTGGACGCCGGGTTCCGGGTTCTTAAGCTGGACTCCACCAATATGCAGGATGTGTACTACCAGCCTGCCGAGTATTCACAAAGCAAGCTCTTTGAGTTGCAAAATAATATAAAACCCGACCGCACCCCGGAAGACCTTCTGTTTCAGGTAATGCTTGATTTGGGGGTGCTGTTGTCAAGTCCAATCGAGGAAACACTCATCGGTGGTAAGCAGGTATTCAATGTAGCCGAAGGTTACCTGATAGCATGCTTTGATACTGGTATTACAGGCGAAGTGGTAACTAAGATTGCTCAGCAGCATCCGTATTACGCCGTTTTCCGGGATAGCGGTATGGCCAGTGACAGCATTATAACCAATTTCGACCAGATTTTCGCAGCATATAGCCCGGCTACAATAAGAAAAATTATATAAGATGATGGTCTAGTACCCACGCCGCACATTACAGCACTCAGAGAAGGTTCAACCAAAAGTTAACCCCCCCTGAAGGGGGGGCTCCCTCATTTTAAATATAAGATCAGCTACACTAATTTTGAGCCAGTTCCAGGATCCGGGCCTTATCAAACCCGACCACCACTTCGTCTCCGATTAAGAATGTAGGTACTCCCCTGATCCCTCTTCGAATCAGTTCTTTCCGTGCTTCCATGTCAGCATTAATATCTCTTTCCACAAAGTCAATTTTGTTCTGCGCAAGAAACTCTTTCGCTACTGTGCAATACGGTCAGGTTTGCGTTGTAAACATCGTTATCTGCTTCATCTTACCAAGTCTCCTTTTTCAAAAGTTATGTTCATTATTCAATAGCCTTTTCCTTAACAGTAGTATAATCTTAATTACTTTAATTCAAACATAAAACATTATAACTGACGCTTAAAGATATTTTTTGACCCGGACAATTTTTCGGCTGGTTCTTTTATGCAACTATTCATCTGTAATGCTCAAAAAAGTTTTTATCTATTATAATCAAGTATAGTCAAACCAATATAAAAAATCCCTGGAGTTGCTCCAGGGACTATGCCTTAAAGTATTATTATCTGATTTCAATACGATAACTTTCAGGGGATGTGGGCTTAACTTTAGGAAGAACTATTTTTAGGATACCGTCTTTGTAGTCTGCCTTGACCCTTTTACTGTCAACGTTGTCCACATAAAAACTTCTACTGATACAACCATGACGGCGTTCTTTGCGTATATATTTGGTAGTTTCTTCATTACTTTCGTAGTTCATTTGGGCGCTTATACTCAGAGTGTTGTTACGCAATTCTACTACCACATCATCCTTTCTAACCCCGGGCAGCTCGGCTTCTATCACATATTCGTGATCATTTTCCCTGATATCGGCACGAATATCCATGCCCAAGTCAAAAGGAAAGGCGTTGTTGAAGAAGTCAGCCATCAGGTCCCGGTTCCAGAAATGGTCAAGCTCACTGTTTCTCCTTCTAAAAGGCATCAGATCAAACATACTAACGACCTCCTTTTGTCTTTTGTATCTAACTTATGTTTACGTTTTAATAATAGTATATTAGTCAAAGATTGTCAAATGGTTTTGGTAAATTTTTTTGAAATTATACCTCCCCCCTTGCCTATTACGGAATAGATTATAAGGCCAGACATGACGAGACTGGTTTGCTGGCAAAGAAAAATCTTCAATTACTATTATTACCAATTATTCATTTGCCCCTAAAAAGTAAAGTATTATAATGTAATCATAGGGATGTAAAATTTTTAGGGGGTGATAGACGATGGCAAAGGCACATGAAATCATGGTTGATAAGGTTGTAACTGTAAGTGAAAATGATACTGTCCATACTGTTTTGCATGCTTTTGTAGAGTACCGGATAAGTGGTATACCTATTATAAATGCAAAGAATGAACCGGTTGGATTTATTAGTGACGGTGATGTTATGAAGTATATCGGTTACCGAGACCCAATAGTATACTTCTCCGATTTCCCTACCTTTTCGGGTACCTGGGTCAATAACCATTCCTTTGAAGACAAAGTAAGAGGTCTTAACCAGCTTAATGTTATGAATATCGCCACCAAGCGGGTAATTACGGTACAATTTGACGAAGACGTGGATAAAGTGGCAAAAATCCTTAGCAACAAGAAGATTAAAAAAGTAGTGGTCGTGAAGGATAAGAAATTAGTGGGAATCATCAGCCGCGGAGATATCATACGTTTTGTGGTGAAAAATTATCTTGGGACTTAAGTCAATTGTTGCCGTATCCGCGTATCCGACAGTTTCCTGGAGACTTACTCAGCTCCAATCACTCCGGTAGTGATAATCAGGGAGAAAAGTAATGCCGAAAACCACCGGGTTCAAAGGTCATCTGCCCTAAGCCATAGGTTTCCGGCTTATACTTTTTATCATATCCTATATATTCTCAATGGCTACCATAATCTTTTAGTTATCATACAGTTCGCCCGGAAAGACCATTATTTTAAAAAAACGCCTGTCTGTTTTAAGCGGTAGAAACATGAATGAGTAATCTGGTTTATTCATTGTTAATCATGTTCAGTTTTTCAGCTGCGTAGAAAATCAAACTAAGCACCATTCCGACGATGCTGGCAAGCGCCATACCTTTGAGGCTGTACCCGTGAATATAAACTGCAACCCCCGAAAGTCCTGTTATAAGTACAACTGATGTAAGAGTAAGGTTTACCGATTTTGAGTAGTCAACCTGTGATTCAACCAGCAATCTTAAACCTGAGGCGGCAATCAAGCCGTAGAGCAGGAAACTGACACCACCTATGACTGCCCACGGAATGGAGTTGATGATATAAGCGACCGGCGCAATGAATGCAATAAAAATGGAAATGACCGCAGCTCCGCCGATAACCCACACACTGTAGACTCTTGTAATAGCCATAACGCCGATGTTTTCGCCATAAGTGGTAGTTGGTACGGAACCGACCAGGCCGGAAATCGTGGTGGATAAACCGTCTGCCAATAGTGTGCGGTGCAGACCTGGATCTTTGATAAGATCGCGTTCAACTATTTTACTGGTTACGAGCTGATGACCGATATGCTCGGCAATGACAACGATTGCCGCCGGGAGTATCATTAGAATCGCATTCCACTGAAACACGGGATGGACAAAATGCGGAATGATAAATATATCGGAAAGACCGTGAATACCAGCGAACTGCGATAGATCACATAGCTTTTGCGCACCTTCCTCAAGAACCCAGGTGTAGTCGATGACGATAGCAGTCAAATAACCCACAACCATCGCTGTTAGGATCGGAATAATAGAAAAGAACTTCTTAAACATTACCGAACCAAGGACTGCCGTACCCAGGGTTACTATAAACACGATTACATTTCTGGGATCAATGTTATCGCCGATAACACCTGCCCCGCTCGCTGCGGTTCCGGCCAGTTCAAGACCGATAAGCGCAATGACCGCTCCCATGGCGGCCGGAGGCATTACAATATCAACCCATCTTGTACCGAATAATTTGATAATTCCTGCCACCAGCATGAAAACAATACCCACAACCACGAAGCCGCCTAGTGCCAATGCATAGTTGCCGGTGTTAATGGGATTACCGAGGATAACGAAGGTGGGCGCTAAAAACGCAAAACTGGAGCCAAGGTATGCGGGTGCTTTGCCTTTGCTGATAAAAATGAATAAAAGTGTGCCGATACCATTCATCAACAGTACCACTGACGGGTCTACATGGAATAAAACCGGAACCAGCACCGACGCTCCGAACATTGCGAAAAGATGTTGTAGGCTGAGTGCAATTCCCATACCCAGAGGAGGTCGCTCCTCAATTTGAATGATTTGTCTTGCCATATTAATCCCCATTTCTCCTGCAATATTTTGATTATAATAAGTTCAGCCATTCTGTACCGGTTAAAATGGAAGTGCCGTCATCGGATGGCTTACAACATAAATGTTGGGCTTGGTGAACTATCAACTCAAGCCCAACTTAAATACCATAGTTTATGTTTAAGGTATGTCCTATTTTGTACCGAAGATTCTGTCACCTGCATCCCCAAGGCCGGGAACTATGTAACCGTACTCGTTAAGGTGGGAATCTACCGTGCCACAATAAACTTCAACATCCGGATGTTTTTCGGTAATGTTCTTTATACCCTCAGGTGCCGCGATAATGCACAAAAGCTTTATGCTTTTCGCACCGTAATCCTTAATAATTTGTATTGCCGCTGCTGCAGAACCACCCGTTGCAAGCATAGGGTCGAGCACCAACACATCGCGCTGGTCTATATCCGACGGCATTTTACAGTAGTACTTAACCGGTTGTAGCGTTTTCTCATCCCGATAAAGACCGATGTGACCCACCTTAGCGTTGGGGACAAGTGTCTTGATGCCATCAACCATTCCGAGTCCCGCACGTAGTATCGGAATAATTGCCATTTTTTTGCCACAAATAACTTCGGCTTTTGCAACCGCAAGAGGGGTTTCAATTTCAACGGTTTCAAGCGGCAGATTGCGTGTTGCCTCGAAACAAATCAACATAGCAATTTCACCGACAAGCTCGTTGAACATTTTGGTACCCGTATTTTTGTCGCGCAAAAATGATATTTTGTGCTTAATGAGTGGATGCTGCATAATATATAGTTTTTTATTATCCACAGTTTCAACCTCTTTTTTTAGGCAGTATACTGCATTGTAACGAAATTTGCAATAAATCGACTATGCTTGTCGTCGATTTATTATTATAAATATCCATGATTCCCCGGAAAGTATGCAATCCAATCCACAAACAGCTAATTCCGTCCTATTCTCACTATTTATCATTATATCCTCCCTTAATATACTCTCGTTTTCTTCACTTATCTTCGTTTTTCGCAGAATTTCACTTCGATTTGCTTAAGCTTTCCCCCTAGATGTTGCATAAATCTGGTAGCTCTGTGGTTTCAGGCAGAGAA
>JBMNOY010000095.1:0-4222 GCA_050943315.1 Syntrophomonadaceae bacterium | reverse complement strand
CAGAACGGGCAGGTTGTTCTGACCCTTTCGATTTCCCAGCGGCGACCTTTACCATGCAGGGACTTTTCAGTTAAAGCACCGGTAGGACATACGGCCACGCAGTTGCCGCAGAAGGTACAGTCAGATTCCATATAGGATACATCACCACAGGTAGTTGCCTTGCGATTGAAGCCCCGATTGGCATAATGCAGGTTGTCTGTGCCGGGAATTTCAGCACAGGCCCGGACGCAAGCCCCGCAAAGGATACATTTGTTGAGATTACGAATGATAAAGGGATTGCTGTCGTCAATAGCATAACTGTGTTTTTCACCGTCAAAGGGAGTTTCGCTAACCCCGTATTCGTAGCAGTATTCAGCCAATTTACAGTCTCCCAGTTTATCACAGGTAATGCATTCCATGGGATGATTGGCAATCAGCAATTCCAAAATGGTTTTGCGGGCTTCAATTACTGCTGGCGACTTGGTTTGTACCACCATTCCAGCTGTTACCGGGGTTACACACGAGGCCGGCAGTGTACGCATTCCTTCTACTTCTACCACGCATAGACGGCATGCTCCCATGGGACTCAAATCCGGATCATAGCAGAGCCGGGGGATTTTAATCCCCGCTTGTTCAGCAGCCTGGAGAATAGTACTCCCGGCTGGAGCTTCAACCTCCTTTCCGTCAATAATTAGTTTCACTAGTTTCACTCTCATCACTCCTTCCAATAAGTAAGACAAAAAAACACCCCCAGCCATGACTGGAGGTGTCTCGAAAACCATTCTAATCCACAAATTATAAGCACATGTAAACACAAATAAACATTGACTACCACTATGCGCTTATAAGATGGCCTTGACTCCTTTCCAAACATGGGAGGCAAATCCGTTTCCAGGTTTACCCTAGCGGCTTAACTGCCTTAGCTAAAGAGCTTTAGGCTAGAGAAGCTCGGAGTTACTATAAATATGTATATTTGTAACCGTACTGGGTATAAATAATATTTATGACCATATAATTGTATACTAAAATAAAGAATCAAAATATGTCAAGCTAAAACAGCAACAGAATGATTTATTGACTACCCAAAAAAATTATGTTATACTCCTATAAATTTAATATATGGCTCCGAGCTCCGGAATCTAAAGCAGCAGCCATGGTTCCTGAGCCTATGGGTGTAAGTTGGAAACAGTTACGCCTCCCGTGATTTGGAAAGGAGAACCACGAGGCCATTTGTATACGGTTATGCAAATACCGTATGTCTATACTCTGGCAAATCGGCGTGCTCATTTCCGGTGAGCACGATTTTTATTTTTAAAGCGCTTCAAAATTAAAAGTATAAAAGCCTTTGGCTTTTTACAATCCCAATCTTTTTCATCCCGCTTGTGATATACAAGCGGGGCTTTTTTTGAGTGATATTTACCTGTATTGTCACTTCGAATATAAAGCTGGTTCTATGTTATACTTAAATTCAAAAGGGCGGAGGGGAAGATGTGAAGATTGCTGTAATTGATGGACAGGGAGGCGGGATTGGAAGACTAATTGTAGAGAAACTTCGTCAAGAATTAGGTCCATCTTGTCAAATCATTGGCCTGGGTACCAATGCAATTGCAACCTCGATGATGCTAAAAGCTGGTGCCAATGAAGGGGCTACCGGGGAAAATGCTATTATTTATAATGTTGCCAGGGCCGGAGTTATAGTGGGATCGGTGGCTATTATTGTTGCTAATGCATATTCCGGTGAACTTACCTCTCGCATGGCGGAAGCAATTGCTACATCAGAGGCAGTCAAAGTTTTAATGCCTATTAATCCTTGCGGCCTGCAGATAAGTGGTGTAGCTGACGAACCGTTGCCAGTCCAGGTTGATCACCTGGTAAATAAAGTAAAAGAATTTTTTGAAAAAGATATCAGCTGACAAAAAAATAGGAGGTGAATTAAGCATGTGCAAAAACATGCCGCCATTAGAACTAGCTATTCAGTTTCATGGTCATATTTGCCCGGGGTTATTGATTGGGGTTAGGGCGGCCGAGTATGCCCGGCAGTACCTGGACGTTGACCAGGACCGCGATGAAGAACTGGTGGCTATTGTTGAAACTGATTCGTGTGGTACAGATGCTATCCAGGCCATCCTGGGGTGCACCTTTGGCAAGGGGAATCTGATATTTAGGGATTATGGCAAAAATGCTTATACTATAGCCAGCCGGGAACAAAACCGGGCTGTTCGCATAGTTCAAAAATATGGAGTAACATCAAGCCCGGAGTCGGATAGATATCGAATATTGGCGCAAAAGCCGGAGTTATCCGAGGAGGAAGCCAGTGAAAAGGAAAACCTGCTGGGAGTAATATTTGAAAGAATAATGAGTATGCCCTTTGATGAACTTTTTGACTGGCAGGAAGTTGAACCGGAGATTCCGGAACGGGCCCGTATCCACCCGACCGTGCAATGTGTTAGGTGCCGAGAAGGGGTTATGGAGAGCCGGGCTTGTAAAACCGATCAGGGCTGGCTTTGTATAACTTGCCAGACCAGGGATGGGGGTAAATAGAATGTGTGAAGCCAATGTCTTTATTTATCGTGGCGGACGCGAAGAAATGCTCATGGAAAAGGTAGACCGGGTAATCCCCGGGGAAGATGATACTATTCTTTTGGAGAGCATTTTTGGCGAACGTAAGATAGTAAAGGGCCGTATAAGAGAAATGGAACTGGTTCACCACCGGATTATATTGGATGAAATAAGGGAACCAGTACTTAACCAGGAATCCGAAATATGGTTGGAACCGAATACCAGCCACGGTCATTTCCATGAGGGGGAGGAAGTCATTTTAAAGCTCTACAAGGGATATAATATGCATCCTGCGGATAAAATGGAATTTTCCAATCCTCATGCGTTTGTGGTTAGCGATGGGGTTACCCGGGAAGTGGACATTAAGGACCATCATGGGGCTATGACAGTAAACCTGGGCCACGAAAATGATGGACTGGTGCAGGTATATGTGCAAGAGCACGGCCCGGTCAGGCTCCTGGCCAAAATAGTTATGGAAGTTGGACATCACCATCATCATGGATTGGAACCAGTAGGATTACCGCTGGAGATTATACCTTGTGATTTTAGCCATGCCCATATGGGAGAGAATTACGAAGTCCAGGTACTCAAGGAGGGGAAGCCTCTGTCAGGAGTTGAGGTAAGAGTAACCTATACTAGTACTAAAAACCGCGATTATCCGCATCGACTGACAACCAATGAGGAAGGTAAAGCCCGAATATTTCTGACTGCAAAAGGAAACTACCTATTTTCCGTGAGCAGTGACAATACTGTAAGTACATTCACTCTTGTTAAGAGTTTTTAAA
The DNA here is from genome assembly GCA_050943315.1 of Syntrophomonadaceae bacterium. Classification (GTDB taxonomy): domain Bacteria; phylum Bacillota; class Syntrophomonadia; order Syntrophomonadales; family Syntrophomonadaceae; genus JBDKUD01. The sequence continues at coordinate 899 of JBMNOY010000095.1, read as the reverse complement.
ATGAGTATAATTAAATAGAATTATCAGGGATAATTAACACTATGAAGGTGTTGCCCTGTTTGACATAAACAAAACGGATATAATGCAACTAATGCCATGAAGGTATTTTCTGGTGGAAACCGGTTAATATTTTTCGTGGCTTTTTGTTGTTCTAAGGCAACAAAAAGCAGATTTAGCAAAGGAGGTATTACTTATGCATATACCCGATGGATATTTAAGCCCACAGACAGCTGTGCCATTTATAGCAGCAATGGTCCCGGTATGGAGGGTGGCAGTCAAAAAGGTCAAAGACAATTTACGGAGAAAGGACATACCAGTCCTTTCTATAGGTGCGGCTTTTTCTTTTACTATTATGATGTTTAATTTACCCATTCCAGGCGGGAGTTCGGCTCATGCTGTCGGAGCGGTTTTGTTGGCGATTTTGCTGGGGCCATGGGCCGCCTGTCTGGGAGTTTCGGTAGCTCTTATTATCCAGGCACTGGTGTTTGGCGATGGGGGGATATTGGCAATCGGAGCAAATTGCTTTAACATAGGTTTTGTTATGCCCATGGTGGGATATTATGTTTTTAAACTGGTTAAGGGCAATGCAGACAATAGATCCACCCGGGCATTGGTGGCAGCGGCTGTGGCAGGTTACATTGGGATTAATGTGGCAGCGCTTTTCACCGCAGTGGAGTTTGGATCACAATATCACCTGTTTAAGGCTGCTGACGGCACACCTCTGTATTTTATGTATCCTATTAAAGTAGCTATAGCCGCTATGATGTCTGAACATTTAATTCTGGCCGGCCCGGTTGAAGCACTGGTGACCTTTTTAGGTTATAAGTTTGTAAGTACAACTTATCCGAATATATTATCAGAAAAACTAATAATTGACAGCGATTGGGGGGTAAAAGAGA
>JBMNOY010000094.1:0-4379 GCA_050943315.1 Syntrophomonadaceae bacterium | reverse complement strand
CACACTTTTTTAAGTGTGACAAAAGAACCGTCCCCCTGTCACAAACCACCGTCCCCCCATCGCATCCTCTTGTCATTCGCCTAATCCACCTTTACATCTGCCAGCGTTCCGCCGGTTATGTTTATCAGCTGGTCCGGAGTGAGTTTAAAAACCGCATGGGGGGTGCCGGCTGCTGACCAGATTTCCTCAAATCGCAATAAATCCTGGTCGATAAAAGGGGTTATCGGGGTGGCATGTCCTACCGGGGGTACCCCGCCGATAGCATAGCCCGTATGTTTAAGAACAAAAGCGGCATCAGCTTTGCCAATCTTTTCGCCGGCCAGTGCCCGAATCTTTTTCTCATCTACCCGGTTATCACCGCTGGCAATAACTAATATCGGCTTTTCAGTGTTTTTCCCTTTAAAAATTAGCGATTTGGCGATTTGCCCCAGCTCACAGCCAATCGCTGCCGCGGCTTCACTGGAAGTACGAGTGGATTCCTCAAACTCGACTACCTTTAACTCTAATCCGTATTCGTTCAGCACTGCCTGAATCTTTTGGGCGCTTTTGGACAATTCGTTATTCATTATGTAAAAATCCTCCTTAAGGGGTATAGGGTATGTATACTGATAATTATAACCTTACCAGCACTAGCGTCAAACCAGCATAGATCATCTTCCTATAAAAAAAGAGAACCCCAGTGGGTTCTCTTTTTGAGCTAAAGGTTAAACTTAATCAGTAAACCATTGGGTAACATACAGATACTGGCCGCTTTGATAAAAACCTAAGCCAATCTTTTTATAGCTTTTATTAAGTATGTTGGCTTTATGACCAGGTGAATTCATAAAAGCCTCATGCGCCCCTTTAACACTAATGTTTTTAGCTATGTTTTCCCCCGCCGTACGGTAATCTATGCCCAGTTTACTCATCATGGCAAATGGGCTGCCGTAAGTGGGTGAATTATGGTCAAAATACTTGTTTACTGCCATATCCTTGGATTTCAAATAAGCTCCGTCCGACAGGGCTTTGTCCAGGGTTAGCGGAGCGGCATTCACTTTGGCCCGGGCCGCATTTATGTAACCCAACATTTCTGTTTGCATATCACTGGCTTTTACTGATGTTTTTGGTGCCGGTGTTGGCGCCGGAGCTGGTTTTGAGGTGGGTGCAGCCGGTTTTGAACCCCGGTGGAATTTGCTCAGCAGTCCGGAAAAATCTCTGGTGTAGTATACCTTGTCATTGATATAGACCTTGATTAGCCCGGAAGTACTGCTGTCCACCTTAATACGATCCAGCGAAATGGTCTTGCCGATAGATTTAAAACACGTTGCCACGGCGTTATCACCTGTAGCCGCGGCGGCATTATGTATAGGCGCCAGAAGTAAGAGAAAAACTAGGGAAACGTATAAGATTTTTTTCATGATGTTTACCTCCTTTTAGTTTACCTTAACAAACCGGTTGTCCTATTTTCCAGATGATAATATTTCCATCGCTGCTCTAGATCAGTCTGATTAAGGTAACTCAGGCGCTGGGGCACTGTGCTAGATAATTGTGCCACATATGGTAATATTCAAACATTTAGTACACAGCTAATATTGGTAATAAAATGACATCATATTGAGGAATATAAGCGCGAGAAGGGAAGAAGGCTGTTGTAAAGCTATTGAATATCTATTGTCTTACTATTATAATGTGATTTAGCGTGTGGGTCCCAATGGGTCAGGGGACTCAAATGTAGTGATACTATATATTAAGGATGTGATTTGTTAATGGAGGTTGTACTTAAGAACAAGGCAGCTAAGGCAGTACTTGGAAGCTTGTCCAGCTTAGCTATGCTTTTGCTCCTGCCCTCAGTGGCCTTGGCCAGTGAGGCAAATCTTAGAATACCGGAATTAAGCCAGTCCCAGAATAACCTGCTTATGTACGGTATCGTGGTGTGTATATTGGGTATGCTGTTTGGGTTCTATCAGTTTACCAAGGTAAAAAAACTCAGAGCCCATCAGTCAATGTTGGATGTAGCCAACATCATTTATGAAACCTGTAAAACTTATCTCATTCAACAGGGTAAATTCCTGTGCATATTGTTTGCTTTTATTGGATTCTGTATAGCCTTTTACTTTGGCTTCCTGCAGGATACATCTGTCGGCGGAGTACTATTTATCCTCATGTGGACGGTTATTGGTATTCTCGGTTCCTACAGTGTGGCCTGGTATGGTATCCGTATGAACACCCTGGCCAACAGCAGAACCGCTTTCACCTCCCTGGAGAGGAAACCACTTAAGCTCTTAAATATTGCTCTTGATGCAGGCATGAGCATTGGTGTGCTTCTGGTCTGCGTGGAGCTGATCATGATGCTTATAATATTGCTATATGTTCCCCGTGATCTGGCAGGAGCAAGCTTTATAGGCTTTGCCGTAGGTGAATCCCTGGGCGCCAGTGCACTGCGTATAGCCGGCGGAATATTTACTAAGATCGCCGATATCGGCTCTGACCTGATGAAAGTATTCTTCGGCATAAAAGAAGACGACCCGCGCAACCCTGGTGTTATTGCCGACTGCACCGGTGACAACGCTGGTGATAGTATTGGACCTACCGCAGATGGATTCGAAACATATGGTGTTACCGGTGTTGCCCTGGTTTCCTTCATCGTTTTAGCAGTTGCACCGGCATTACAAACTGCTTTACTTACCTGGATCTTCGTAATGCGTATACTGATGGTTATTACCTCAGTGCTTTCCTTCTACGTAAACAGAGCCTTCAGCCAGGCTAAATACGGCCACAAAGATGATTTTGATTTCGAACAACCCTTAAGCAGCCTGGTATGGATTACATCCATCCTTTCCATTATCGTAACCTTTGGGGTTAGCTACTTCCTGTTGGGACCGGGCTCCAACGAACCGGCTCAACTGCAAAACCTCTGGGCAGTACTAGCGGTAATAATCAGCTGTGGTACCCTGGGAGCAGCTTTGATCCCTGAATTCACCAAAATATTTACCAGCCCGAAATCCAAACATGTTGATGAAGCGGTAACAGCCTCCCGTGAAGGCGGTGCTTCACTTAACATCCTGTCTGGTTTGGTTGCCGGTAACTTCAGCGCCTTCTGGATAGGCATGGTATTTTTTGCTCTCATGTTTATAGCCTACTATGCCAGCGGATATGGACTGGCCGATATAATGATCTATCCTTCCATTTTCGCCTTTGGTCTGGTAGCCTTCGGTATGCTGGGTATGGGCCCGGTTACTATTGCTGTTGACAGCTACGGTCCGGTTACTGATAATGCCCAGTCTATTTATGAACTGTCTTTGATTGAGGAAGTTCCCAACATCTCTAAAGAGATTCAAAAAGATTTCGGCTTTAAGCCTGATTTTGAAAAAGGCAAATACTATCTGGAAGCTAACGATGGTGCCGGTAATACCTTTAAAGCCACGGCTAAACCGGTTCTAATCGGAACCGCTGTTGTTGGTGCTACCACCATGATCTTCTCACTAATCCTGGTAATCAAAAATGTACTGGGTGTTAAACCGGAAAGCATTCTGACCCTCTTAAATCCCTGGACAATCCTGGGATTCATAGCTGGTGGGGCAGTTATCTACTGGTTTACCGGAGCCTCCACTCAGGCGGTAACCACCGGTGCCTATAGAGCAGTTGACTATATCAAGAAAAACATCCGGCTGGATGATAAAGCCAGCCAGAAGGCTTCCATAGAGAACTCCAAAGAAGTTGTAAAAATTTGTACTCAGTATGCCCAGTCAGGTATGTTTAACATCTTCATTGCCATATTCTCCTTCGCTCTGGCCTTTGCTTGCCTGTCAGCACCAGTAAGCAGTGAGAATGCGGTTTCCCTGTTTGTCTCTTACCTGATCTCTATCGCCGTATTCGGTTTATTCCAGGCGGTGTTCATGGCTAATGCCGGCGGATGCTGGGACAATGCCAAAAAAGTAGTTGAAGTTGATCTGCAGGAAAAAGGCACCCCTTTACATGAAGCATCAGTAGTTGGTGACACCGTAGGTGACCCATTCAAAGATACTTCATCGGTTGCCTTGAATCCGATCATCAAATTCACCACCCTGTTCGGTCTCTTAGCCATGGAAATAGCCATTTCGGAAGCATTCCGGGATATAGCTCCCACAGTGGGAATCGTATTCCTGGTAATTGCCTTATTCTTCGTATGGCGTACCTTCTATGGCATGAGAATCGAAAAAGGTTAATTCCATACTAAAACCAAATAAGCATAAAGCAACCTCACAGCCTTAGCGCTGTGAGGTTGTTGTTTGTGACAAGGGGACGGTTCGAGACCGCTGAAAAACGCATAATAAAAAATAGCAAAAATACAATTAAATGCCTCTGTAAAAGCAATGAAAAACCCCCTTATGATATAATGAATGTGACGCAAACACCAATCA
>JBMNOY010000093.1:0-4399 GCA_050943315.1 Syntrophomonadaceae bacterium | reverse complement strand
TATTTTTCGAAGCTATTATTCGCAGCACTGGTTTTAATAATAAAGGAGGGATAAACTAATGGACTTCACAAAGGAGCAATTACACGGCTTTTATCAGACTATGGTTACCTGTAGGGCTTTTGAATCAAGGGTCAGCGAATTGTTTGCGGCCGGTAAAATTCCAGGCTTTGTTCATCTTAGTTTAGGCCAGGAAGCTATTGCTGCAGGCGTATTTGCCTGTTTGGAAAAGACTGATAAAATCGGTCTTCATCACCGCAGCCATGGTGAAATGATCGCCAGAGGCGGAAACATCAACGAAATGATGGCCGAGTTGTTTGGTAAAGCTACTGGTACCTGCAAAGGTAAAGGCGGGTCAATGCATCTTGCGGAAATGAAGTTAGGGCTGCTGGGTGCCAACGGAATCTTGGGTGCCGGTTACGCAATCGCCGCTGGAGCGGCTTTTGCAGCCAAATACAATGGAACCAATGATATAACCGTTTGTATGTTCGGTGATGGACAATCCAACCGCGGACCCATCCATGAGAGTCTTAACGTTTCGGCACTATGGAAATTACCAATAGTCTGGATTTGTGAAAATAACGGTTTTGGTCTATCCAATCCCGTTGAGAAACATCTTTGTACTGATAATGTATCTGATCGGGCTTCAGGTTATGGCATACCCGGGGTAACGGTGGACGGTAATGACGTACTGGCAGTATATGAAGCAACTCTGGAAGCAGTGAACAGGGCCAGAAGAGGCGATGGACCAAGTCTCTTGGAATTCAAGACCTGGAGATGGCATGGGCATTTTGAAGGTGACCCCTCCATATACAAGAATCCCAAAGACCAGGAAGAGTGGTTAAAGAAAGATCCTATCGCCAGGTTTGGCGACATGCTTATTAAGCAGGGTTATGCCACCCAGGCTGACCTGGATAATATGAAAGCAATAGCGGAAGCCAAGATTGACGAGGCCGTTAAATTCGCTGAGGAGAGCCCCTGGCCCGACGTAAGCGAACTTTGCACCGATGTTTATGACAGAGCACTATAATAAAGGATGGTGAAAAAGATGCAAATGACATACGCCGAAGCAATTAGAGACGGATTTCGGGTAGAACTTAGAAGAGACCCCAAGGTTTACCTGGCCGGTGAAGATATCGGCCCATTTGGTGGATGCTTTGGAGTTACTGCCGGACTATTCGATGAATTTGGACCTAAACGAATCGTGGAAACTCCTATTAGTGAAAACTTTATTGTAGGCCATGCGGTCGGTGCTTCTGCTTGCGGTCTAAGACCAGTTGTAGAAGTTATGTTCGATGATTTCCTAACTGTTTGTTTTGATGAACTGGCGAACCAGGCGGCTAAAAACAGGTACATGTTTGGCGGCAAATCCAAGGTTCCCATGGTATGTGTTACCATCAATGGCGCTGGCGTTGGAGCAGCAGCTCAGCATTCTCAGAGCCTGGAAGCATTATTGACTCATTTACCCGGGTTAATCACTGTAATTCCTTCTACCCCAGCCGATGCCAAAGGACTGATGATAGCCGCTATTCGGGATGATAATCCAGTAGTGTACTATGAACACAAACAATTGTTAGGCGTTACCGGGGATGTGCCAGAGGGAGATTATGTGGTTCCAATCGGTAAAGCTGATGTAAAACGGGCCGGATCAGATGTTACCATTGTAGCCTGGTCCTGGATGCTGCATAAAGCTCTGGATGCAGCAGAAGCTCTGGCCAAGGAAGGCATCAATGCGGAAGTAATTGATCCTCGTACCCTGATACCCCTGGATAAAGATGCTATTCTTAAGTCCGTGGGGAAAACAGGTAAACTAGTCATTGCTCATGAAGCCGTCAAAGTTATGGGATTTGGTGCAGAGATTGCAGCGATGGTTGCTGAAGAAGGTTATGGCCTTTTGAAGGCTCCCATAAAGAGAGTAGCAGCTCCGTACTGCCCGATTCCCTTTAGCCCAGCATTAGAGGAAGCCTATGTACCCAGCGAGGAATCTATTGTAGCAGCTGTTAAGTCATTATTCTAGGCTAAGCTCTTAATAACAGTCGCTCGAAATAACTTACCGGAATTAATGGGGAGAGGACCGGCTACCGATGTAGTCAGTTCTCTCCCCAATTATTTTGGAAAGCCTAAGATCGGAACTCTTCATCCTAAGCCATGTTTGAAGCCTCTTTTTTACCCTTGGGAAGGAAATGCCCACAAAATATCGAATTAGTTTAACAATTCATAAGTAGGGGGCAATACTGTATGGATGATGAAAATAAAAAAAAGATAACTAAGGTTACAGTGAGCATTTTTAACGAAGAATATATAGTGAAGGGTGATGAAAACCCCGAATATATACAGATGCTGGCAGCTTACATTGATAGGCGCATGCGTATGATCCAACAGCGTAATCCCAACCTAACCAATACTAAGATAGCTGTTTTAACCGCTATTAACCTGGCTGACGAGCTTAATAAGCTACAGGAAGATTATGACCAATTAGTAAAAGCTCTTGAAGAGGAAAAGAGAAACAGAAAGGGATAATAAATGACAAACCGGGAAGTCGCAACCATACTGGAAAGAATTGCCGACATCATGCAAATAAAAGAAGATAATTCATTTAAGGTAAGGGCTTACCGCCAGGCAGCCCAGTCTGTCTACCATCTGGATGAAGATATACGTAATTTATATGCGAAAAACCGGTTAAATGATATTCCGGGTGTGGGTAAGGCAATAGAAAAAAAGATAGCTGATATGATCGAAAAAGGCTATTGTGAACTTTATGAACGCTTAAAGAGCGAAGTTCCGCCTGGGGTATTAGATATGTTGGCTATTCCCGGTCTGGGACATAAAACGGTCAAATTGATTTATAACGAACTGGGAATCAGCAATTTAGATGACCTGCTGCAGGCAGCCCAACAGAAGAAGATTAGGGCCCTTCCCGGTCTTGGCGGTAAGACCGAATATAACATTAAGAAAGGCATTGAACTGCTGAATCAGACCAGGGGCAAAGTCACGCTGGGGCTGGCCTACCCTGCTGCGCAACGTCTTAGAGACTACTTGCTCAGTTTTGATTGGGTAGAGAAAGCTGAAATTACCGGCAGTGTCAGGAGAGGAAAACCACTGGTAGGGGATATAGATATACTGGTAGTGACACATCACCCGGAAAGAATCAAGGAAAAGATTATTAACTATCGGGACCTGCAAAAGATCTTGATTGCCGAAGATGACCACATTAAAGGAGTACTTAGGCTTAATATTGAATTTGAAGTAATCATAGTTTCTGCTCCAGATTATTATGCTAAGCTTCTTTGGACAACTGGTTCCAGCGATCACCGGAATCAACTTGTTGATAAATATAATTTTAATATTAATGATTTTACCGGTACTAGTACCGAGCAGGCGATCTACGAACAACTTAATTTGGCTTACATTCCTCCAGAGCTTCGCGAGAACAAAGGAGAATTGGAAGCTGCCGAAGCAAGACATTTACCGCAATTAATAAACCTTGCTGATATTAAAGGCGATTTGCATGTCCATTCGGACTGGAGCGATGGAGCTCATAAAATACAGGAAATGGTTGAAGCGGCGCGGCTTATGAATTACTCCTATTTGGCTATCACCGACCATTCCAAATCACTGCCTATCAGCGGAGGTTTAAATGAAGTCAGACTAGCTGCGCAATGTAAAGTAATAGACGAGATAAATAACAACAGCGGGGATATATTTGTCTTTAAAGGTATAGAGGTTGATATATTGCGTGATGGCCAGCTGGATTTTGAGAGTGATATTCTTGATCAACTGGACATTGTGGTTGCTTCTGTGCATAGTAATTTTAAGCTGGACCGTGAAAAGCAAACCCAAAGGATAATAAAGGCTATCCGAAACCCGCACGTGAATATTATTGGGCACTTAAGCGGACGGCTATTAAATCGCCGCAGCGGATATGAAATAGATACTGATAAAATTCTTCATGAAGCTCTGGTTAACAATGTAGCCCTGGAAATAAATTCACATCCTGACCGGCTTGATATAGATGAAGATATTGCCCGCAAAGCCCGGGACATGGGGGTTAAAATAGCCATAAACAGTGACGCTCACGATAAGAACGATCTAAGGCTGCAGATGTACGGAGTAATTAATGCCCGCCGAGGATGGCTGGAAAAAAATGATGTGATAAATACCTGGGATAAGGCAACTCTTATGCAGTTTTTGAAAAAGAAATAGCCAGTAGGCTGGATGTGGACGGGTAACAAGGGGTCGGGGTGTGACAACGGTTCGATGACAGGGGGACGGTTCTGTTGTCACATCTCAAAATGTGACAACAGAAGAACGAAATCGCTAGCGCGATGGCTTTTTGATGTTGGTATTAAAAAAATATATAAAAAAATGAAAAAGTATGCTCATTCTGTGTTATTGTTTAATC
>JBMNOY010000002.1:0-94524 GCA_050943315.1 Syntrophomonadaceae bacterium | reverse complement strand
GGTGTACCTGTTAACAACCAAAATTACACAAAGATGTAATTAATAAGAGAACTGCTGTTCATAACTAAAATGAAATACTGCGATTTCAATAGATATTGAAAGAAAATGAAAATTTATTAAGGGAGGTTATTTAATGAAAAGATGTTCCCTATTGTTTATGGTTTTGGTGCTGGGATTTTCCCTTTTAGCGCTTACCGGTTGTGGCCAGGAAAAGGCAGCCAATGCCCCCGTCTCTCCAGAACAGCAGGAACAGGCGAAATCCAAGGATGGCGGCCCCGATGATCTGGAAAGTATTTTTAATCTAGCTGCAGGCAACAAAGATATGTCCTGTGATATAATTTCCACCATTAATGAACAGGGAACTACCATGGTCAGCAAAAGCAAGATATGGACCAGTAATGGTAAATACCGCGTAGAGACAGAAGTAAACGGAGTAAAAACCATAGTTATAACTAATGACAAGGGTGAAACCATGTTCTACGACCCTGCCAATAATACCGTGATGAAAATGCCGGCTGCGCAAAATGACGTTAAACCTCCTGCTGATTGGTCAAAAGATGCCGGCAAGTACAAAGTTGTCGGGACTGAGAAACGTGACGGATATGATTGTGTCGTGATTACAACTGTTGACAACGCTGAAAACACCAAAATGTGGGTGGTAAAAAAGACGGGTTTGCCAGTGCGAGTGGAGTCTGCTCCCGCGAACGGAACGGCAGTGGTTATTGAATATAAAAACTATAAATTTGGTTCACAGCCGGACGATTTATTCACTGTACCGGCAGGTGCCCAGGTTATCACAATGCCCAGCCTTCCTACCGGTAATATGCCGGCTGGACAATAGAAGTATTAAGGGCCGGTTTTAACCGGCCCTTCTTCATAAGGTCAAAAGAGTCTTTACAGCCGCCTGAACATCGTCAGCATTAAAAATATATGACCCTGCAACAAGGACGTTAGCCCCCGCATCAACTACCTGCTTACCGGTTATATTATTAATTCCGCCGTCAACCTCCAGATATGCAGAGGGGTTAAGGTTATTCAGCAACAGCTTTATTTTCTCAATTTTTCTTAATACCCCAGGAATAAATTTTTGGCCGCCAAAACCAGGATTTACACTCATCACCAATACCAAATCAATATCCTCGATAATGTTTTCAATAGCGGCAACTGAAGTAGCCGGATTCAATGCTACCCCTGCCCGGATTCCTCCGGCTTTAATCATATGTACGACCCGGTGCAGGTGCGGACAGGTTTCACAGTGTACCGTAATTAAATCAGCACCAGCATCGATAAAACTGGGGATTAGGTTTTCTGGTTTTTCTACCATCAGGTGAGCATCTATAAAAAGAGAAGTCTCCCGGCGGACAGACGCTACTACCGGGGCTCCCAGGGTAAGGTTAGGAACAAAATGCCCATCCATCACATCAATATGCAGCCATTCAGCACCAGCCTGCTCTACGGTTTTTACCTCGTCAGCTAAATGGGCAAAATTTGCGGATAATATTGAGGGGGCAACGGTTATCATTTATAGCACCTCTCGTTTTCTATAACTTCTTCCAGCATGGTGATGTAATTACTGTATCTTTCTGGTAATATTTTATTTTCTTTCACGGCTTGTTTGACCCCGCATTCTTTTTCTTTATAATGCAAGCAATTGGCAAAGCGACATTCCTGACTGAAAGTATCAAAATCAATAAAATAACCTGCCAATTCTTCCCTTCTGATGTTGGGCAATTCAAGTACACTGAACCCGGGGGTATCGGCTATCCATCCCCCGGTATCCAGCGGATAAAGCTCAACATGGCGTGTAGTATGCTTACCTCTGCCTAATTTAGCACTTATCTCCTGGGTTTTGGCAGTTGCTTCTTTATAAAGAGCATTTAGCAAGCTTGACTTTCCTACCCCGGAAGGACCAGCCATCACTGCAATATGGTTGTGAATGGCAGCTTTTAACTCATCAATGCCAATGCCTTTTTGGGCTGAGGTCATTATTAAGTTAAAACCATTGCGGGGATAGTAGCTGATTATGTCCTGGGCTTTACTATCCCCGGGCAAATCCGATTTGTTCAGTACAATAAGGGGTTGTAGTTTATTATAAATAACCAGGAATAACAGTCTGTCAAGAAGCATCATACTGGGCGAAGGTTGTTCAGTAGCAAAAACAATCAAAACCATACTGGCATTGGCGATTTTTGGCCGGGTGAGCTCGTTTTGGCGGGGTAAAACCCCTTCTAGAATCCCCTTGCCTTCACCCAATGGACAAATTACTACCCTGTCCCCGGTTACAATCCTGGTTTTTACTTTACCCCGTACGCGACATTCATAAAGATTGTTAAGGTGGTCCTGGACATAATAAAAGCTGTTATAATTTTTTAATACCAGACCTTCAATCCGGTTTGGGGTCATAGCATACCTCCCGGCTATAGTGAATATGTCTTAAAATGCTGCCCATTAACAGTAACCTCAGCGATTCCATCTCCAAAATGGCTTAAGATCACGTTAACCGTGTCTGAAGCCTGGTGTATCTGGTCATAGACCTGTCTTGTACCCTGTTCATCCTTAATGGTAATTACCACTTTATAAAACTCCTGCTGATCAGGAAGGGTAAACTCAACCGCTTTAGTTTCGGTTACCGGACCGGGACCGGAGCTCACCACCAGGTTTACCGTGCTTCCTTCCTCTACCTTTACACCAGGAGAGGTATCCTGGGAAATAACCTGGTCCGAATAGTATTTGTTACTCTCCTGTCTGGTTATTTTCCCTATTTCCAGGCCGCTGTCGGCCAATTTTGTTTTGGCTTCCTGCAAGGTTAAACCTTCTAAACTGGGCATTGCTACTCTATCCTTTTCCGACCCTTTGCTGATAACTACATTTACTTTGGTGTTTTCGCTGACTTCCTCTCCGGCCTCAGGATCTTGAGATATAACCTGACCTTCAGCAAAACGGTTATTAAAGGCCTCTTCCGTTCGGCCCAATCTCAAACCTTTGTTTTGCAACATTGTCTCGGCTTCATCTATATCATAGCCCACCAAACTAGGTACCCGGGTTAATTCTGCTCCTTTGCTGATTATTACTTTTATTTCCCTGCCCTTTTTAACTTTTTGACCTGGAGAAGGCTCCTGGGAAATTATTCTATCTTTTTCCACTTCATCATTATATTGTTCATCAATAATATTCATCTTAAGACCAAGTTCTTTAAGCTTCGTATTGGCATCCCGGATATCCATGTTTTCTATATTAGGTACTGCTACTTCAGAGCCAAACAGACTTCCCCCCATCATAAAAACAGCTCCTGATAGCAGACCTAAAATGGCAATGGCTATAATAGCAATATTCATGGAACGTATTTTACGTTTATTTTTCACCACATTCTCATCCCCTTCACTTATAGGGTTAGGTCTTACCAGAGTTTTTTCGGTTCTGTCGCCATAGAGGGAAAAGCCATTGCCATGAATGTTTAGCAGGGTATTGCGCATCTCCTCGGCAGTCGCGAAACGATGTGCCGGAATTTTTGCCATAGCTTGCAGTATTATACCCTCCAGGGCGTCAGGTATTTCCTTGTTTAGGGCAACTGGTGAGGGAACATCGTCATGGATGTGTTTTAGTGCTACCGTTATGGGACTTTCAGCATCAAAAGGCACTTTTCCAGTAACCATTTCGTACAAAACGCATCCGATCGAGTATATGTCGGTAGTGCGATTAACCGGTTCACCTTTGGCCTGTTCGGGGGAAATATAATGAACCGAACCAACCATATTTCCGCCGAAGGTTATAGTGGCACTGCTTATAGCCCGGGCAATACCAAAATCGGCTACCTTAACCATGCCGGTATCAGTTACTAAAATGTTGTGGGGCTTTATATCCCGGTGAATAACTCCTTTTTGATGGGCATGATGTACTCCATCACAAATCATAATCGCAATGTCCACGGCTTTAGCAATTGATAGTGGTGCCTGGCGGCGAATAATCTCTTTTAGGGTTTTCCCTTCTACATATTCCATGACAATATAATGAATATCGCCTTCTTGCCCTACATCATATATATTAACTATGTTAGGGTGAGAAATTCGTGCTGCCGCCAAAGCTTCAACCCGGAACTTTTCAACAAAACTTTTATCACGGGATAAATCCTCTTTAAGTATTTTTATGGCTACTATTCTATCCAGTATCCGGCAGCGTGCTTTATAAACAGTCGCCATGCCGCCTTCACCAATTTGTTCTATTAACTCGTAACGGTTCCCCAGAACCATAGCATCCAAAGTATTTACCTCCTACTTAAACGGTAACCAGGACGGTGGTAATATTATCATGTCCACCTCTGCTTAGCGCCAGATTAATCAGGTTTTGTGCGGCTTGTGCCAGGTCATGCTGGTCAGCCAAAAACTCTTTAATATCCTGATCTTCAACCAGATCAGTAAGCCCATCGGTACATAGCAAAATCCTGTCACCTTGATTTATATCACTAACAAATACATCTATCACAATATTTTCACTCGTACCTACAGCCCTGGTTAAAATATGATTATATGCGTTTCTGCGAATTTCTTCACGTTGTAATAATCCTTCAACTACCATCCTTTCGGCCAGAGTATGATCCCTGGTTATTTTAGAGACAGAGTCATCGTGAATTAAATACAAGCTGCTGTCACCTACATGGACGACCACCATCTGGTTGTCAATTATAGCTGCAGCGGTAACCGTTGTTCCCATTTCATGCAAATCGGGATTTTCCCTACCCTGTTTATAAATAACCGCATTGGCTTTTTCTACTGCACTGGTCAAGGCCACTCTGGCTTCATCAATGGTGTTAAAGTCTGCACTGTTTTCTATGCATTGAATCGCCAGACTGGAGGCCACCTCTCCGCCCTTGTGCCCACCCATTCCGTCACACACAGCAAACAAACCTTTTTCTACATTTACCAGGAAACTATCCTCATTGTTCTGACGAACCAGTCCAATATTGGACATACCAACAGCGTTCATAACTACACCTCTAAACTAACCCATAATCTTCCCAACTAATTCTATTATTTATATCTTTTAATGCTCAGCTGCCCGCAGGCTGCTTCTATATCGGCTCCTCTTTCTTCCCGTAAAGTAACATTTAATCCTCCGGCAACCAGCCAATCATAAAACTGACGAATTTTGCCGGGCTGGGGTTTCTTGTATTCGAGCCCATTGACTTCATTATAAGGAATAAGATTAATATTCGCCAGCATTGGTTTTAGCAATGTTATCAGGTCCCTGGCATCCTTTTTCGATATATTTACATTATCCAACATTACATATTCGAAAGTGACCCGTCGATTGGTATTACTTACGTAACCCTCCACCGCCTTGAGCAATTTCTCCAGGGGATATTTACGGTTAATCGGAATCAGCTCGTTTCTTAGTTCATTATTAGCCGCGTGCAGGGATATAGCCAATGTAACCTGTAGATTTTCGGATGCTAACCGGTTAATTCCGTTCACTTCTCCGGAAGTGGATATGGTTATATGTCTTTGACCAATATTTATCCCTTTGGGTTCATTTAAAATATAAATAGATTTTATGACCTCGTCATAATTTAGCAGTGGTTCCCCCATACCCATATATACAATATTAGTAATCAGTCTAACCGGTTCGACCTTTAAGCGCTTTACCATTTCCCGGTTAGACCCCAATACCTGGCCTACAATTTCATGGGCCAGCAGATTTCTTTTATATCCAGAGTTGCCCGTAGCACAGAATTTACACCCAATGGGACACCCCACCTGGCTGGATATACAAAGTGAGTATCTAGTGTTTTTGTCACGGCTTTGGGGAATTACTACTGTTTCCACTCTCTTTTTGTCCGCCAGTTCCAACAGGAATTTTCTTGTCCCATCCTTAGATACTCGTTGCTTTAGAACTCTGGGTATCGATATGACAGCTATGTCATCCAGCTTTTGCCGCAGTTCCCGAGGCAAATCGTTCATTTCATAAAATGAACTAACCTCTTTTTTATATATCCACCGGTTAACCTGACGGCCTCGAAAAGCTTGTTCCCCGTGTAAAACCATAAACTCCTGAAGTTGGGATTCATTCATTCCCAAAAGCTCTACCTTGTTATCTTCAGTCATAATATATAGATCAGTTCCTCCTCATACTCGCATAAAATACACCATCTGTCCGGTACTTTCCCGGCAATAAGGTAATCATTCCCGTACTCGCTTCTTTACTATCATCCTGGTCCAGGGGCAGAAAACTCAACCGCTCATTTAGATTTTCTAAATAGAAATCAGGATGGTTATTCAGAAAATCAAGCACTACCTGCTGATTCTCCGCGTCATTAATGGTACAGGTAGTATATACTAATCGACCACCGGCTTCTACCATTTGACCAGCTTTATTAAGCAGGTGTTTCTGTAATGATATTAGCTCAGTAATCGCTTTTTTGTCTTTTTGCCACCTGATGTCAGCACGCCGGCTTAATACGCCCAGCCCTGAACAGGGTGCATCTAATAGGACCCGCTCGGCCCTCGGAAAGTCGTTTTCCAGACTTAGTATGTCTCTTTGCCGGGCATCAACTATAGTTATACCTAACCGTTCACAATTGTAGTTTAATAGCCGTAATTTTTGTTCATATATATCAAATGCCTTTATGCCACCCTGGTTATTCATATATTCCGCCATATGGGTACTTTTACCGCCAACACCGCTGCAAAGGTCATAAACCAATTCTCCGGGTTGGGGATCAAGTACAGGTGCAGCCAGCATTGAAGCCCCATCCTGAATGTAAAACCAACCGCTGCGAAAAGTCTCTAGTTCATTAATACCGGTAGTCAGTGAGGATACTTTTATGGCCCAGGGTATATTGATATCAACGGCACATTCTACTTTTTCTGCCCTGAGTAGTGAAACAAGATTGTCCCGGTCGCCTTTGAGACAATTCCAGCGCAGAGTTAAGCCGGTGGGCTGATTATTATACTCCAGCATCTTCTCGGTTGCCTCAAAACCGAACTGGGAAAGCCAGTCTTGAACCATCCATTCCGGATGGGAGTAGTAAACTGATAGATATTCGACCGGCTGGTTTCGGGAAGGATATTGAATTTGTGCCCGATTACGTACGATATTGCGCAGCACACCATTACATACTCCAGCCAATTGATTACCAGCTTTCAGTCTGGTTAGTTTTACGGCATCGTCTACGGCTGCATAATCGGGTATTCTTTCCATGAACAGGATTTGATACAACGCCATGCGTAAATTATCTCGTAACCAGGGATTTTGCTTGTCTATTTTTTTCCCAAGAAAAAGATTAAGCACCCAGTCCAGGTGCTTTAACATGCGTATGGTTCCGTTCACGATTTCTGTTACCAGGTGTCTGTCGGCAGTTACAAGAGATGATTTACGCAAGCCTTTTTCCAGTGCTAAATTGGTGAAAGCACCTTGGTGAGTCACCGCAGCAATTACCTCCAGAGCTATCAACCGGGGATGGTCATGGTTGATCTTACTCATCGCTCGCACCCGCAAATATCATTAAGTAATATAACAGGTTGGCAATAGCCGTTAGAGTGGCTGCCAGGTAAGTAAGTGCAGCTGCACCAAGTACTTTTTTAACCATTGGAATTTCGCTGTCGGTTACCAGTCCGGCCTCTGACAATTGAACAACAGCTCGCCGGGAGGCGTTAAGCTCAACCGGGAGAGTAACTATATGAAAAAGTACTACCGCTGAGAATAGTATAATTCCGAGCATAACTAAATTGGTACTGCTTAAAAGGAATCCGAGTAACATTACCGGGAAAGCTGCCGTAGAGGCAAAATTAGTAACCGGGACTATACTGTGACGTAATGCCAGAGGTGCATATTGCTGGTTATGCTGAATAGCATGACCGACTTCATGGGCAGCTACACCTATAGCAGATATTGAATTATCGCCATAAACCGGTTCAGATAGTCTTACCCGTCGGCTGGTGGGATCGTAATGATCAGTTAGGGTTCCGGCTACCGCTTCAACAGCGACTTGTGATGACATACCATTCCGGCGCAGAATGGTAGCAGCCACTTCCGAACCTTGATACCCCCGTGCAGCTCTCACCTGGGAATATTTATTAAAAGTGGATTTAACCTTAAACTGCGCATAGAAAGACAATAATAATGCCGGTAAAATAAAAATCAAATAACCCATCATCTTTAATCATCTCCTTTACACATAGTCTGAAGTGCTTTTTCTACATTTTTCACCTTAACAGTGGTATTGATACATGGACCGTTAGGCCTTTCATTAAGTACTCCGATAACCGGCAAAACACTGGTATCCTGGATTCCCAGGGACAAATCTCTTTCACAGGCCACTGCTATAACCCCTTGCGGGTGAGTTTGTTTAATAAATCTGCGCGCCAGTGTCCCGCCAGTAGCAACTTTTAGAATTACGTTATATCTTTGGGCCAGTTCCTTTAGTTCCCCAATGGAGCATTTGCCACATTGTTTACAATTATCCACCGTCATGGTTATTTTATGAGGACAGTCAGAATTTTGCAAGCAATGAGGTACCAGTATCATAACTCGGTCGGGAGAAAAGTGTAATTTTCTGGCGGTAACCAAAAAATTGCTCACTGCGATATAGGAACTTTGAATTTTGCTCCTTTTAATTCCCAGTATTTTTCCGGTTAGGAGTGTTAATGGAAACAAAATATCGCAGGCTATCCTGGCAATATTCTCCAGCGAGGGTACTGTTCGGGAGCGAATTATTATAATAATAATACCACTAATGCCAATCAATAATACTATAGATGCCAGGGCTGCTATGACAGCCAATATAATTACCAGGATATTAGTTAATATGTCCCGGTTGCTGAATAAATACCAAATCAGACCTATCCCCGCCAGGGCCAGAATGACACTGGCCAGCAGCAAACCAAGATAGATCCGTTTTTTGGTTTCCAAAATATTTTTTCCTCCTAAGACCCCAATATACTCCCCGTGGAAACCGAAAACCCTTTTAGAAAGTCTTTGCAGCTCATTCGTTTTTTGCCCTCTTTTTGTACCTCTAATATTTCCAGAGTTCCTTTTCCCGACTGAACCCTAAATCCAGAATCAGTGACTTCCCGTACCTCCCCTGGCTCTCCTACCGAATGTTCCTCAACCACCCGAGCAGCAAAAATCTTAAATCTCGTCCCATCTAAGGAAGAATAAGTACCCGGTAAGGGGCTAAGGGCGCGAATACGATTATTGATACATACTGCCGGTTCTGACCAATCCAAAAGTTCATCCTGCCTGGTAATCAAGGGAGCATAGGTTGCAAGCTCATTATTTTGTTTAATTCTTGGCGCTGTCCCACTCGCTACCGAATTTATCGTTTGTATGAGCAATGGGCAACCTTCCTCTGCCAACAGGTCAAATACCTGGCCGCAATCCATAGTATCACCAATATCTACCTGTTTTTGCATTATTATATCACCGGTGTCAAGACCTTCATCCATGAACATGGTGGTTATACCGGTTATCGTATCACCAGCTAAAATCGCTCTTTGCACCGGTGCCGGCCCCCGGTAACGAGGCAGTAAGGAAGGATGTACGTTTATACAACCATAACGCGGCAGTTCTAATAGTTGTCCCGGAATTATCTGACCGTAGGCAACGACCACGATTAAGTCGGGCCGGTAATTGGCTATCATAGCAACCGCTTCCGGGTCCCTTACCCGTTCAGGTTGGAACACAGTAATATTATTCTCTACCGCCAGTTGTTTAATAGGAGTAGGAATTATTTTTCTACCCCTCCCGCTGGGCCGGTCCGGCTGCGTGACTACACATGTTACGTGGTAACCATAGTCCAAAATCTGTTTAAGAAAAGGTAAGGCAAAAGAAGCCGATCCCATAAAAACAATATTCATCAAAGTTACCTCCGCGTTATCTGGGATTGTTACTCTTAATTTGAACAGCTTTATCTATAAATAGTATACCGTCCAGGTGATCAATTTCATGTTGCAGGACCCGGGCTAACAATTCCTCTCCTTCTATTATTATCTCCTCATTATTACGGTTAAGAGCTTTTACAGTTACTTTTTGGGCTCGTTCTACAATTCCCACTGTATCAGGAATACTCAAGCATCCTTCCCGACCTGTCTGCGAACCCTCGGCACTAATAATTTCCGGGTTTATTAGTTCTAGATAGTTTTCGCCGGGGTCAACTACAATAATCCGCTTGGGAATGCCTATTTGAGGTGCAGCCAGGCCAACACCGTCGGCAGCGTATAAAGTATCTTTCATATTATCGAGAACCCTTATTACACCTTCGTTTATCTGTTTTACCGGCAAGGCCCGGCTCCTCAATAATTCATCAGGAAGTGTAACCACCTTGTATACTGACATATTTTTCCTCCTTACATGGTCATAAGTGGGTTAATATCTATCTCCAGCCGCGTATTGCCGCTAATACCTTTATATATTATATACTGAGCTATACTACTTATTAATAGCAAATTGTCACATTTAACAAGTACCTGAAAACGATATCGGTTTTTAATCTTATTAATAGGACATGCTGCCGGCCCGAGTACAGCTATTTGCTCTTCATGGGCATCAGTGATTTCATTTATATATACTGCCAGTTCATTGCTGGTGTCACGTGCTTCTATTTCACTGGATGAACTTACTACCAGGCGCAGCAGATTGGTAAATGGAGGATAGTTCAGGAGTTTGCGAAACTTGATCTCCTCCCGATAGAATTTAAAGTAATCCTGCTGGGCAGCCAGTTGAATCACCGGATTTTCGGGATTATAGGTTTGAATTACTACCTCCCCGGGGTATTTTCCTCTGCCCGCCCGGCCGGCCACTTGGACTATTAATTGAAAACACCTTTCCGCGGCACGAAAGTCGGGAAGATTCAACATACTATCTGCATTAACCACTCCTACCAGGGAGACATTCGGAAAATCCAGGCCTTTAGCTACCATTTGGGTTCCAATTAAGATATCGATGTTATGTTCTTTCATTTGCTCCAGAATGGCCTTCTGAGCCCCTTTTCTCATACTGGTATCCCTGTCCAGTCTCTTCACCCGGGCATGGGGAAATAGAGATTCTATTTCTTCCTCCAATTTTTGGGTTCCAAACCCAATTTGTTGTATATGAGTACTTCCGCAAACACTACACAAATCTGTAGGATTAACTTTATAATCGCAATAATGGCATACATTTTTATTAATATCTCTATGATAATTAAGGGCTACTGAACAATCAGGACAAGAAGCTATACTGCCGCATTGCATACAAATAGTTATAGGTACGTACCCGCGCCGGTTGATAAAAAGGATGGTCTGTTCCTGGCGGTTTAGCACCTCTTGTATTCTAGCCTGCAAATAGGGTGAAATTATTTTGGTTGCCCCACCGCGAAATGATTGCCTTAAATCCTCAATGGTTATGCGGGGCAAGCACGCTGTACCGATTCTATTCGCAATTGTAACTAAACTTAATTCCCCCTGCATAGCCTTATAGAAGGTATCCACCGAAGGGGTAGCACTTCCCAGCAAGAGTACGGCGGAATCCATCCTGGCCCTGAGCTGGGCAATATCACGAGCATGATACCTGGGTGTTTCCTCCTGTTTATAGGTTGTTTCCTGTTCTTCATCAATAACGATAAGTCCTATTTTCGGTAGCGGTGCAAAGACCGCTGATCTGGTTCCCAGTACCAGATCAACTTCCCCCTGCTTTATTCGTCTCCACTCATCGTATCTTTCTGTCGGCGGCATACCGCTGTGCAAGACGGCCATCCTTTGAAAACGGGAATTAAATGATGAAACCAGGTGCCGGGTGAGCGCTATCTCCGGAACCAGAACGATTACGCCTTTACCCTGGGCTATTGTCTTTTGGGCAGCTCTAATATATACTTCAGTTTTGCCACTGCCGGTAACACCATATAACAAAATTCCCTGGCTGCTTCCTTTTTCAATTTTATCGTTTATTATTGCTAATGCCTGGGCCTGTTCGCGGGTTAAAACAAGCTCATTATCCAACTGTTGGACTGATTTTCTTTGTAGTTTTAAATAACCTTTATTTATCAGCGAGCTGATACTGGTTCTGGAAAACCTATTATCCAGGTACTCACAGTCAACCTGACCACCATTAATAAGCTCCATAATCTCAGCCTGGCGGGGTGCTTTTTTCCTTAAGCCAGATATCTGCTTAACGTAATCAAAATTACCTTGCGTGTATACATAACCAGTTTTAAAGGATTGTATAGCCTGGTACTTACCGCTTCGGGTAATAATACCACATTTCTCCAGATTATCAAGCTCAGTCCGGGAGGTAATTTTAAGAGCAGCTTTTAAACTCATTTCCCCTTCATTCCATAATTGCTCCATCAGCTTCTTAATCGCCGGACTTTTTATGAGTACGTTGTCAACTTCCCCGCGGTTAACCGCAGGAATTATAGTTTGTAATTTTCTTTTACTTAGCAGCCGGGGTATCATAGCCTTGAGAGCCAGGGAAACCGGACATACATAGTACTCTGCCATCCATTGGGCAACCTCCAAGAGCCTATGATCAAATACTGTTTCTTTATCAAGAACTTTAATAATCGGCTTCAATCCTGTTCTAAGCGAATTGCGTTCAACAGATACTATATAGCCTTCATGCAGTGAAGTGCCCATGGGCAGCAAAACTCGCTTACCTTCTGCCACCTCACTGTCTAGCCGGTCAGGAACAGAGTACCAATAACTTTTATTGAACTTAATGGATGGAAGGTTAATCAGAACCTCTACCCCGGTCATATTCTTTTCACCATCCTCTCCTCTACCTGATGTTAGCTATGAAGGTGCAATAACAGTCACTAGGTCATGGTCTTGCTATACCGGACTTTAGCGTGTTGTAGCACCTTCCTAATAATAAGGCGGGTATTAAACCCCGCCTTTATCATTAATGTTTAAGTATGGTTTTGTCTATCCCTTTATGTTTAAATTCCCGCCATTTTTCTAATTGCCTCGGCCTTATCAGTTTTTTCCCAGGTAAATTCTTCGTCATTGCGGCCAAAGTGTCCATAAGCAGCCGTTTTTTTGAATATTGGCCTTCTGAGATCCAGGTCTCTGATGATGGCTGCCGGCCGAAGATCAAAATTAGCCTTGACCAATTCCTCGATTTTTTCCTCCGGGATCTTATTGGTACCGAATGTATCCACCATAATAGAAACCGGGCGGGCAACGCCAATGGCATAGGCCAACTGTATTTCACAAGCATCTGCAACTCCAGCCGCTACCAGGTTTTTGGCCACATAACGGGCTGCATAAGCTGCCGAGCGGTCAACTTTGGTGGGATCCTTCCCGGAAAAGGCTCCGCCTCCATGACGAGCCATGCCGCCGTACGTATCTACAATTATTTTCCTTCCCGTTAAACCACAATCACCCTGAGGACCTCCAATAACAAACCTGCCTGTAGGGTTAACAAAATATTTAGTATCTTGGTCAAGCATTTCAGCAGGAACCACATTCTTTATAACGTGCTCAATTATGTCTTTTTCGATGGTATTTATATCTACCTCGGGATGGTGCTGTGTTGATATAACTATGGTATCAACCCGGGTAGGTTTGCCATCAATATACTCAATGGTAACCTGAGTTTTGCCATCAGGCCGAAGATAGGGCAGTACCTCTTTCTTACGGACTTCTGCTAACCTTTTGGCCAGACGATTAGCTAATGATATAGGCATAGGCATATAATCCGGCGTTTCATTGGTTGCATAACCAAACATCATTCCCTGGTCTCCAGCCCCAATAAGGTCCAATTCTTCTCCGGTGGTATAACCTTTTTTGTTCTCGTAGGCTTGATTAACGCCCATGGCAATATCGCTGGACTGTTCGTCAAGGGAAGTCAGTATTGCACAGGTGTCGCAATCAAATCCATATTTAGCCCGGGTATAACCAATTTCTTTTATGGTTGATCGTACAATTTTAGGAATATCTGCATAACACTCTGTGGTTATCTCTCCAGATACCATAACCATTCCAGTAGTAACCAGTGTTTCCACTGCTACTCTTGCCAGAGGGTCCTGCGCAATTATAGCGTCAAGAATGGCATCAGAAATTTGGTCAGCAATTTTATCTGGATGCCCTTCGGTAACTGCTTCTGAAGTAAAAAGCCTTCTGGCCAATCGACTCATCTCCTATCAGGTAATTATAACAATTCTACTACCTTATCTATAATAGCAGCGGCTACTTCTCTCTTACTTAGTTTAGGCAGTGGATTAATATCTCCATTCCGGCTAACAAGGGTAACAATATTAGTATCAGTTGCAAAACCCGCACCTTCCATAGTTACATCATTAGCGACTATAAAATCCAGGTTTTTGCTAGCCAGTTTCTTTTGAGCGTTTTCCAAAACATTTTCAGTTTCGGCAGCAAAGCCAACCATGATTTGATTGGGCTGCTTATTTTTCCCCAGCTCTTTTAAAATGTCCGGATTACTTACTAATTCAAGAATTAATTTTTGTTCACCGTCACCGGTTTTCTTGATTTTTTGGTTGGCAACCGAAGCAATCCTAAAATCTCCAACTGCTGCTGCGCCAATTATAATGTCACAACCCGGCTGGTATTTCAGCATGGTATCACACATTTCCTGGGCACTCCATACCTCTACAAACTCAACCCCTTTAGGAGGTTCCAGGTTGGTGCGGCCGGAGACAAGTATAACCTCAGCTCCCCGCAAACATGCCTCTTCGGCAATAGCAAAACCCATTTTGCCTGTCCCCCGGTTGGTAATGAATCTGACCGGGTCAATATCCTCACAGGTACTGCCGGCGTTGACCATTAACCGTTTACCTTTAAGGTCATTTTGGGGAAACAATAATCTTAAAATCTGTTCATAAATAATATCAATCTCGGGAAGTCTTCCCTTTCCGCTCGTTCCGCAGGCCAGATTGCCTACTCCCGGTTCTAAAAAGTGGCAGCCATATTTCTGCAGTTTTCTAATATTATCCTGGACCACAGGGTTCTTATACATGTTATCGTTCATCGCTGGTACAACTAAAACAGGAGCAGTATTAGCTACGGCAACAGTTGATAAAAGGTCATCGGCTATACCGTTGGCCATTTTGGCAATAAAGTTTGCCGTAGCGGGTGCTATTACCAATAAATCCAACTGTTCCGCAACGCCTATGTGTTGGACCTTATATTCCTGCGATTGGCTCCATAAATCAGTTAATACCTCATGATCGGAAAGGGTTTTGAATGTAAGTGGAGTAATGAATCGGGTAGCATTTTCAGTCATAATTACAATAACATCAATGTTATCCTTTTTAAGTCTGCTTACCAGATCAGCAATCTTATAAGAAGCTATACCACCGGTAATGCCGACTCCAACGGTTTTAGCCATTAAATGCCTCCTTAAGCCGCCTATCCCTTCTTGTAAGAAATCTCTACTTTTCCGGTACAAACATCATCCAGAGCCTCGGTTACCATACTAGAAACGCGAAAATTTTCGTCGTTTTTCTTTTGTTCGGAAAGTACCCGGGCTCTTTTAGCAACTGCAACAACCACTGCATACTTGCTATTGCCTATTTTTAATAATTCTCTAGTGGAAGGTGGAATCAATTAGATCACCTCATATTCTTAAATTTACAGCGTTCTGCAATAATAATGGCCTCAACCTGGTCAGCAGCTGTTGCCACCACATCGTTCACTACTACATAATCATAGTACTTCATATGTTCCATTTCTTGCTGGTAAGCTGCCAGCCTTTCCAGGATACTCTCCTTAGAATCTTTGTTGCGGCCATATAAGCGTGCCTGTAATTCCTCAATACTGGGCGGGGCAATAAAAATAAAAACTCCCTCTGGCATACTTCTTTTTACCTGGAGAGCTCCTTGTATATCAATCTCCAGTAATACATCCTGACCTTTTTCAAGGTTTTCCATAACAAACGATCTTGGTGTACCATACCTATTGGAGTATACATTAGCCCATTCCAGTAACTGGTCTTTATCTATCAAATCCTGAAATTCTTTATGGTCAATAAAAAAATATTCCCGTCCATTTATTTCACCCTGCCGGGGTGCCCGGGTAGTTACTGAAATGGATAATCTTATGTCCTTTATTCTTTCCAGTACCGCATCTTTGATAGTTCCTTTACCAACACCTGATGGACCAGATATTACAAATAAGATTCCTTTTCTGGTCATAACTTTCTCACCTTTAATGATGAGTTACACTTCCTCAGTAATATTATCTTTGGCTGTCAAACGGTTGGCTACCGTTTCGGGCTGAACTGCGGACAGCACCACGTGGCCGCTGTCTACAATTATGACTGCCCGGGTTCGTCTTCCATAGGTAGCATCAATGAGTATACCTTTTTCCCGTGCTTCCTGGATTATTCTTTTTATTGGTGCTGATTCAGGACTGACAATGGCTACTATGCGATTAGCTGCTACTATATTACCAAAGCCTATATTTACTAGTTTAATGTCCATTATTTCCGGATTAAACCGGATTCACCTCCTGGCCTATTCAATATTCTGTAACTGTTCCCTTATTTTCTCCAGCTCTGCCTTGGCATCGATAACAACCTGACTCATTGCCAGATCATTGGCCTTGGAAGCTATTGTATTGATTTCCCTAAACATTTCCTGTACCAGAAAATCGCATTTGCGGCCCACTGCTTGCCCTGTTCGCAAAAGCTCATCAAGCTGTTTAACATGACTTTTTAATCTAACTATTTCCTCTGTAACGTTAGCTTTGTCAGCAAACATAGCTGCTTCCTGAATTATCCTGTTCTCATCCAACGATTCCAAAGGCACAAATTCCAGTAACCGTTTGCGAAGTTTTTCCTGGTGCTCGTGAGCTACTACAGGCGATCTGGCTTCCAACTGATCTACCATGGAAGCAATTAAATGGTTTCTCTCAATAATATCAGTACTTATATTTTGGCCTTCTCTGATGCGCATATTATCAAATCCTTGAAAAGCAGTGAGCAACGATTCCTCCATTACTTGCCCAACCACATTGATATCTTCTTCTATATCTTCCAGAGAAAACGCATCTGGGAGCCTAAATAAATCAATTATCTTGATATCAGGTGAAATATTTAGTTTATCTGCTAATTCCTTCAAAGATTTATAATAAGCTATAACCAATTCATTGTCAACCTTGATCGTTCTCCGCGATTCTTCTGTTTTCTCAATGTTAATGCTGATTTCTATACGGCCCCGGGTAATATATTTTTTAGCCAGTTCTTTAATACGTTCCTCTAGAACACTGTAACGACGTGGCATTTTAATATAGGCATCAAAAAAGCGGTGATTAACGCCCCTAATTTCACAGGTAATTTGATAGCCCATGGCACTAATCTGTCCACGGCCAAAACCAGTCATACTTTTTACCATCTTTTAAAACTCTACCTTTCCGAAGGCTTTCTCCATCCTATCAAAAGCTTCTATCATTCTCTGCTTATCTACGGTCAGAGCAATCCGTACATATCCTTCTCCATAATCTCCATAGCCATTTCCCGGTGTAAGTACAACCCCGGCTTTTTCTAAGACGGCTTCACAAAAGGATGCGGAAGTATAGTTTTTGGGAACCGGAATCCAGAAATAAAAACTTCCCTGCGGGGGATTAACCTTCCATCCCATTTTGGCTAATCCAGCCGCAGCTATATCACGGCGTTCCTGATAAACCTGCCGCATCTGCTCTACACAATCCTGTGGCCCTTCCAGGGCTTCAATTCCGGCATATTGAATAGCCTGGAAAACACCGGAATCAACATTGGACTTAAATCTGCCCAAAACCTCCACGGCGTTTTTATTTCCAGCCGCCCAGCCAAGCCTCCATCCGGTCATGTTATAAGTTTTTGAAAGGGAATGGAATTCTATGCCGACCTCTGCTGCTCCTTCGGCCTGGAGAAAACTTGGCGGCTTAACACCGTCGTAGGCTATCTCTGAGTAAGGTGCATCGTGGCAAACGAGAATATCATAAGTACGTGCAAACTCCACTACCTTTTCAAAGAAGCTTATATCAGCTACAGCTCCAGTAGGATTGTTAGGGTAGTTTATAAACATAAGCTTAGCCTTCTTAGCGACATCCTGCGGAATATCTTCCAACGCCGGCAGAAATTTATTTTCTTCCTTAAGGGGCATTATGTATGATTCTCCGCCTGCCAGGAGAGTACCAATACTATATACCGGATAACCGGGATCAGGAACCAGATTAATATCACCCGGGTCCAGATAGCTAAAAGAAATATGGGCTATTCCTTCTTTAGATCCCAGCAAAGAAACTATTTCTGTTTTAGGATCCAGTTCTACGTTAAATCGGGATCGGTACCAGTTGGCAACCGCCTGCCGGAACTCTAATAGTCCTACAGAACTGGGGTACTGATGATTGGCACTGTCATAAATGGCCTGGGCCATTCTATCAATTATTCTTTTGGGGGTAGGTAAATCCGGATCACCTATTCCCAGGCTGATTATATCAATACCCTTGTCCCGTGCATCAGCAATTTTTTGCTCGATACGGGCAAACAGGTAGGGTGGCAGGCTTTGCATAGCTTTGCTTTCTATTATCATAAAAATACCTCCTAATTATAAAATTTAAGGCTGGCTGCCTACAGAATATTTCCTTATAGCGCAATATCTCCACTAAAAACTTCTTCAGCCGGACCGGTCATATAAACATGGTTGTCAGACTCATTCCAGCTGACCAAAAGGTCGCCGCCAGTCAAGTGAACTACGGCTTCCCTTTCTGTGACCCCATTTAAAACACAGGCCACCAAACCAGCGCAGGCTCCGGTTCCGCAGGCCAGGGTAACACCGGCACCTCGTTCCCAAACCCTGAGGACTACTTCATTCCTGTTAATTACCTGAACAAATTCGACATTTGAACGGGCCGGGAAAATCTCATGGTTTTCCAGCTGCGGTCCCCAAAGCTGAACCGGGACCTGGTCTATGCTGTCAACTAGCACCACGCAATGCGGATTGCCCATTGATACACCAGTAATTACAAAATCTCTGCCGGCAGCAGTTACTTTTACCTTAATATTGCCATGATCACACTTCATAGGTATTAAAGAGCAATCCAGGACTGGTTCGCCCATATCAACTTTTACCGCTTTTATGTTATCGCCGGCGCAAAGAATTTCGGGACATCTAATCCCAGCCAGAGTGCGCACCATAAGTTTATTATGTTTTATCAGGTTTCGTTCGAAAGCATATCTGGCTGCACACCGTATCCCATTACCGCACATTTCCGCTTCTGAACCATCGGAGTTGAAAATACGCATGAATATGTCTGCTTCTGTATCCTTGCCAATAACCAGCACACCGTCTGCGCCAATTCCAAAGTTCCTGTTACATAATGAACGGGCATGCTTTTGCAGCAGATCAGCATTGTCCCAGCATGGTGATTCCACAACCACAAAATCATTACCCAGACCATGCATTTTAACAAATTTCATGTACTTCCCCCTGCCTACATATTTTTCATATAACCTAAAATCAGGTGTTTCTATCGATATGGGGATACAAATCTCCTGCTAAACATTAATTTTAACATAATCTTTGCGGTATGCGAAAAGTCTTTGCCAGGTATACAAAAACGCCTTCCATATAAACTTAATTCCCGATGCCGTTAGGATTATTATCCATTCCCAACCCTGTAAAGGAACAGTCTTAAAAATATTTTGCAGAACAGGAACATAAATTACCATTAGCTGCATCACTATGGAGCAGGATACTGCTCCGATTAAAAACGTATTTTTAAAAAATCCTAATTCAAAAGGTGAATATCTTTCCGACCGGCAGTCAAATACATAAAAGAGCTGCGCAAAAACCAGTGTTGTAAAAGCCATTGTCCTGGCCAGAGCAAGGCCCTCTGTACCCTGCAGTCGTCCGTAGACAAGCCCAATGGTGAAGGTAGCTATGGTAATTATGGAAATATACAGTCCGCGGCTGAAAACCACTAATCCTAATCTATGAGCGAAGATACCTTCATCCCGGGCGCGGGGCTTTCGTTTCATTATGCCCGGTTCAGGGGGTTCCAAACCCAGAGCCATGGCTGGCAATCCATCAGTAACCAGATTAATCCATAAAATTTGTATGGGTAATAATGGCAGCGGCATACCCAAAAGAGAGGCCAAGAACATTACCAGAACCTCGCCTATATTACATCCTAGCAGATAGCGGACGAATTTCCGAATGTTATCATAAATAGCGCGTCCTTCATAAACTGCGCTAATAATGGTAGAGAAGTTATCATCGGCCAGAACCATTGCCGAAGCTTCGCGAGTAACTTCAGTACCAGTCACCCCCATAGCTATACCGATATCGGCTGCTTTAACTGCCGGAGCATCGTTAACTCCGTCACCGGTCATAGCTACCACCTGCCCGTGGTCTTTCAACACGGTTACAATACGGTTTTTATGTTGCGGTGTGACCCGGGCGAATACCCTGAGTTTAACCGCCCGCTGATATAGTTCATTATCCTTAAGTTTATCAATATCATTTCCGGTGATAACTTCTTCAAACGAGCTTATGCCCAACTCCCGGGCAATAACCCTGGCTGTAACCGGGTGGTCGCCGGTAATCATTATGGGAATAATACCTGCCTGTATACACTGTTGTACCGAATCACGAACACCGGCCCGAGGAGGATCAATCATTCCGCACATGCCTACCAGGTTAAGGCCGGATTCCAGTTGCTCTTCACTATAGTTTTTGGCCTGTTCCAGAGTCAGCTGTTTCCAGGCAAAGCCCAGAACTCGTAAGGCTTCTGATGCCCAGTCCTCTTGTAATTGCAACACTGTCTGCCGGTGCTCCTTATCGAGCTTTTCCCGACGATTGTTTTTACTTATATGACTGCATGATTCAAGAACTACTTCCAGTGCCCCTTTCATGTATACATAGTACTGGCCGTTTTTTTCCACTACTACGCTCATTCTTTTCCTTTCGGAATCAAAAGGTATTTCTCTGATCCGCCTTAGGGGAGTTATGCTGCCTGCCTTGGCAGCCATAACCTGTAAGGCTCCTTCGGTGGGATCACCCTGAACTTCATAGTTACGCCCGATCTTTTCTACAGCAGAATTATTGCAGTTGGCGGCAATCTCTATTATTAATGATAATTCTTCATAATGCAGGGGGTTTATCTCCTGGCTTCCCCGCCAGAATTTCCCTGATGGGTTATACCCCTCACCCGAAACATTTAACGTGTCCGTTAGTGAGGCCACTTTTTTTACCGTCATTTGATTTTGTGTAAGAGTTCCCGTCTTATCAGAACATACCACGGTTGTGCACCCCAGGGTTTCTACTGCCGGTAGTTTTCTAACAATGGCATTTTTGCGGGCCATTCTTTGCACTCCCAGGGCTAAAACCACGGTAACAATGGCCGGAAGCCCTTCCGGTATGGCTGCCACGGCCAGGCTAATTCCTGCCAGCAGCATGGTCAATGTATCTTCTCCCCGGTAAATACCCAGGATTGCAACCAGAGCACATACTGTCAGACAAACGACAATTAAAATTTTACCTAACTGGTCCAGCCTTTTTTGCAGGGGGGTCATGTCACCTCCGGCATCCTTGAGCATATCGGTTATTTCCCCCATAACTGTGTTCATGCCGGTAGCAACTGCAATTCCTTTTCCTCTTCCCCTGGTTATGGTTGTACCCATAAAAACCATATTGCTTTGCTCAGCCAAAAGGGTATTCTCGCTCAATTGCCGGTAAGCATCCTTTTCGACCGGAACTGATTCGCCGGTAAGAGAGGCTTCATCAGCTTCCAGGGCAAAGGACTCTATTAACCTTATATCCGCCGGAACTTTATCCCCTGCCTCCAAAAGCACTATATCTCCGGGTACCAATTCTTCTGAAGGAATTTTAATTCGTTTTCCTTCGCGGATTACCTGGGCTGAAGATGATGCGAGTTTTTTAATTTCTTCGAGTGACTTTTCTGCTCGATACTCCTGGATAAACCCCAGTATGGCATTTATAACCACTATCGCCATAATTGTTACCGCATCCACCATTGCTCCTACTAAACCGGAAATAACTGTTGCCCCCAGCAGGACCAGAACCATAGTGTCAGTGAATTGGCTCAAAAACATCAGCAAAGGACTTTTTGGCGGAGCCGCTATCAGCTTATTGGGGTATTGTGCCTGGCGCTTTTTCACTTCAGCATGACTCAGGCCATTCTCTAAATCACTTGCCACTAACGCAACAACCTGGTCTACTGATTTTTGACACCATAATGCTTTGGTCATCTTTATGCCTCCCCAATCTTTATGACAAAATTCTATTCATAAAGGGGGCATAAAAGAACAAGGGACAGGCCTCGGCCTATCCCTTGTATGTTTTTTCATATAATATAGAAGAATTATATTTTTTTACACTCCACAAAATTAAAACTATCTTCCCGGACCGTACAAACAAATGTTTTGTTAGCCGCGGTGTATCTCTGTCCGACTTCAGGTTCCTCAAATATCCCATAAGACCTTAAAACATAAGTGCCTACTCTATGACCAAAGAGTATAACCAGGCTCGGATTTAGGGTTTCTATTTCCTCTATCAGGAAGGGCAAACATGACATAATTTCTTCCGTACCAGGAGGAATAGATATACCATCACACTTTTTCCGGCTCAAACGGCAATTATTATCCTTATCGATTAGCTTATGGTCAACATAACAACTGGAGTTGGGCAAATTTACGCAAGTTTTTGGTCCGCAGCGGACCATAAAAGTATGGTAAACTCTTTGAATATTAGTTTCCTGTTTAATCATATCCCGGAGCTTTGTTACATTATCTGGTTCCTTACAGAAACCACTCTCATATTCAAATACCAAAATTATGTCGGGCTCTAAATCACCTTTGCCCTGAGAAGGTTTCCTAACGCACTTAATCAGCGAAGAGCACCTTCGGCATTCACAGATTCTGTCCTCCATGTCAATAATTTTTCTAATGTTCTGCTCTCGGTTAGCGCTAACCATATTCATCTCCCGTTAACATTGACTTCATGGCTAATCCAAACATCGCTATACTTTATAACCGGATTATTATTTAAGTTTATAAAGATAGTCCCTGGTTCTGGAATTAATACCCCAGGTGGCATCCACTAACTTGGTGCTGATGTAACTTCTAATGTTTTCGTCCAACTCGGGGTCGGTTTTATCAAATATTATGAAAAACACCCGCAAAACATCAACCATGTTCATGAATATTCTCTCTACCGGAGCTTTCTTAAGGAGGCTATCTTTCTTTCCGTAGAAAAATATCATTCTTCGTAATACCCAGGCTATTTCTTCATTGCTCCACAGCTTTTTCTGGGTAATTTCGGTAAGCAACTGGTCTGGACCTATAGCGTTTTCTCTGGCCTCTAGATCCTTCCACTCTTTGCTTCCCAAGATAGTTGAAGGAACTCCGAGGAGTTCCAAAAATTTATTTTCTTCCATATTATATTCTATTTCACTCCCAAATTATTATCGTAAGATTCTTCTCGCTCCAGCATAATATTTAGCATAACTTCCACTGTTTAGCGATGAATAAATTACTCCTCCGGAGCTCGGCGAACTGGAATGAATAAATTGTCCATTTCCACTATAAATACCTACATGGTTAATATACGATCCGCCGCCATAGGTGAAAAACACCAGATCGCCGGGCTGCAGGTTGTCCTTAGTAACTGCTATTCCTTTCTGCGCCTGGCTGGCAGCAGTACGCGGCAGACTATACCCAAACTGCTGGTATATGTAATAAACAAAACCAGAGCAATCAAAACCGCTGGAAGATTGTCCACCGTACACATATCTTGTTCCCAGGTATTCAGCCGCTTTTTGAACTACCCGTGAGCCGTCAACACTATCTCCCGAACGCGATGGTGTCGGTGTGGCAGGCAGCACGGACGAGCCCTCCACCACCAGCTTCTGCCCTACCCACAGCATGTCGCTGGTCAAGTTGTTAAGCTCCTTCAACCGGGCTACCGTAGTTCCATAGCGCAAGGAAATTTGCCATAAGGTGTCGCCTGATTGAACAATGTAGGTTCCATTTGCTGCCGGTGCAGCAGGAACTGGGGAATTAACCGCCACTACTGGGCCAACAGATGAAGATGAAGGTAATACTAATCTATCTCCAATATGAATAAGGTCTGATGTCAGGCCATTAACTTGCTTTAGTTGGTTAACGGTGGTCCCATTGTTTAGAGCAATAGCCCAAAGAGTATCACCAGATTGTACAGTATATTGTGACCCAACCGCCCGTACACTACTCACACCTACAGAAATTACTAAACAAATTACAATAATGATTCCGCCAATTTTTCGCATTATTTCCCTACCTTTCCTAGAAATCTTACTTACCATATTTGGCTTCTACGCAGGCGGGAAATAATCCTGCAAAATTATAATTTTATTTTCTTTATTCGATTATCATAGTTACACCTTTTTGTTGGAATAATGGAATATTTTAAGCATTTCTGCTGCGTTTATTCCGCAACAGCCCAGCCTATCTCGGTTTCTGTCACCGCTTTGACCATGGAAATCGGAGCCGCCAGTTATAAAAAGATTTTTTTCAGCACATAAATCAGTAAGCCTCTTAACTTGCTCCTCGGTATGTTCCGGGTAAAAAACTTCAATCCCATCTATATCCTGCTGAAGTACAAAATCCAACACATCCTTACTACGAATCAGCCCGGGATGAGCTAAAACGGCTATGCCACCTGCCTTTTTAATAATATCAATAGCCTCTGTGCAAACAAACTTGTAGCGAGCTACGTAGGCCGGCCGACCTCTACTGATATACTTATCAAAAGCCTCCTTAATTGAAAATACATAGCCTTTTTCCATCATAGCCCGTGCGATATGCGGCCTGCCGATAAGGTTGCCCGGGGCCAGCCTCTGCACCTCTGAAAAAGCCAAATTAATGCCCATAGATTTGAGCTTACTGAGGATTTTTTTTGCCCTATCCAGCCGCGCATTCTTTAAACTTTCTAGACGGGTTAACAAGTGACTGTTTTCATAATCAATAAAATAACCCAAAATATGAATTTCTTCCCCGCACCATTCAGTATTCAGTTCAATTCCGGGAATAAAATTAACCTTGAGAGTGCTGTGGTTTAAATAATCCCTGGCCGTTGTTAACCCATCTACCGAGTCATGGTCAGTAATAGCTATCCCCAATAATCCCAACCTATCGGCTTTTTGGAGTACTTCCGGCGGAGAATAAAATCCATCTGAAGCTGTAGTATGGACATGCAGATCATAAAGCATAAAACAATCGCTCCTGAATGTAGGCCTTTATTTAAGGACCTCCTTAATAATCCTTAGGGCATTACCATTTAATATCATTTCTATTTCCCGGTTATTGTAACCGCGGCTCTGCAAACTTTCGGACAGAATGCTGTAACCTCGCACATCATCAATTACCATAGAGTCGGATCCATCAAAATCCGAACCAAAAGCAACATGTTCGACTCCAATCAAATCGGTTACATAGACCACATGGTCCAGCAAATCATTTAGCGTAGCTCCTGATTCTTTTACAAACTCCGATACCTGTGTTATTCCAATCACTCCGCCATGCTGGGCTAAAGCCTTTAATTGGTCATCAGTTAAATTACGCCTGTGATTGCATAGTTTCCTGGCATTTGCATGAGTAACCATTATAGGTTTATCATAGTATTGCAAAGCATCATAATAGCCAGCTTCGGAAATGTGGGCCAGGTCTAGTATAATACCTAAACGGCTCATTTCCTTTAGGACCTGTCTTCCCTTTAGGCTAAGACCTCCATTACTATCCCCTTCGCTTATCCCGTCAGCCAGTTGGTTGCGATTGTTCCAGGTAAGCGCCATGCTTCTCAGTCCCAACCGATAAAACAGGCTGACCATCTCTAAATCAGTTCCAATTGCCTCCGCCCCCTCCAGGTGCAAAAGGCAGCCAATTTTATTACTATTTTCCGGCTTGATGGCATCCTGATACCTTTTGAGGTGGTAGAGGTAAGCAGCATTGTTCTCGATTTCATCATAAAATTTATCAACTTGCTTAAGTATGTTACGTAATACCCAATGGGCATCTTTAGGCATGGCAAACAGAGCAAAAAACTGCCACCCTATATGGCCCTGCCTCGCCCTATTTATATCATATTGCCCGGAATTAGTCAGCAGTGACTCGTTTTTGTCTACAAGCGCAGATAATGTATCACAGTGTAAATCAACAATTTTCATAAGCCCTCCTGATAACAAAAAACCTGCTTAAGCAGGTTTCTCAACTATTTTCTGTATAACCGTTTTAATTGTAACAATTATCTAGGTTCAATGATTAACTTAATGGCTGTTCTCTCTTCGCCATCAATCATGATATCGGTAAAAGCAGGAATACATATTAAATCCATACCACTAGGCGCTACAAATCCTCTAGCAATTGCAATAGCCTTCACTGCCTGATTAATCGCTCCCGCTCCAATAGCCTGGATCTCGGCAGCTCCTTTTTCCCTAAGTACCCCCGCCAGTGCACCTGCAACAGAATTTGGGCTGGATTTCGCTGAAACCTTCAATACTTCCATCAAATAACCTCCCTTAATATAATAACTCCTGATATACGGGCTGTCTCTCATAGAAGTATATTCTAAATTTAATAAGTAATTCCTTCTTTTTATTAAAACATTTTGGATAATTTTAGGTATTACTGTTCCATGCGATAGGAAAATCTTTTAATCTTATTAACATGGTTGGTGTCGTCATCAAGATCGAGAACCACACCTTCTATCTGTGCCGGACCAGTGGCTACCTCAAACCGGACCGGACGAGCGGTAAGGAACTTCTCTATTATCTGATCTTTATTAACCCCCAGAATTGAGTCATAAGGGCCAGTCATGCCAAGATCAGTAATGTAACCGGTACCCCGGGGCAGAATGCGTTCATCAGCGGTCTGAATGTGGGTATGAGTTCCCAGGACGGCTGTAACCCTGCCATCCAGATACCTTCCCAGCGCAACCTTCTCGGAAGTAGCCTCAGCATGAAAGTCCACTATTATGTAATCAACTGAGTCTTTTAGCTCCTGTAAGACTTCATCGATCTTTCGAAAAGGACAGTCCAGAGCAGGCAAAAATACCCTGCCCGATGCATTAATAACAGCAATCTTTTTATTAAATCCGGCTTGATAGACATGATATCCCTGTCCCGGGCAGTCTCCAGGATAGTTAATAGGTCGTATCAGTCTGAACTCATCATCAATAAATTGAAATATTTCTTTATTGTCCCATACATGATTGCCCATGGTAAGAACATCGATACCTGCTCCCAATAATTCCCGTAACACCTCACGGGTCAAACCTTTACCACCAGCAGCGTTTTCTGCATTAGCAATAGTAAACATAATATTATTCTCCGTTTGAATACGGCTTAGCATCTGTTTAACTATTTTTCGGCCGGGTTTGCCAAATATATCACCGATAACTAATATATTCAATCCAAAACCTCCACGTCATAATTCTGTTAACCGCGCCTTGTCCCGATTCATTTATTAAAAACAAACATAGTACCCCTGTCGCGAAAGCCAAAGAAATTCTTGGAGCTAACACTGTTAAGGTTACGATTATGTGCCAAACTTCTTTTAATTTCCCTGGTGTATTTTTCCTCTGCAGTCACATCTTTAGTTTTGTCTATTATCAGCATGGTAGAAAAACTTGCTTTCACCAGTGACATAAACAGATCGATTTCCTCTTCGCTAAGACTATGTATATCCCGGGATAAAGTGATTAATGTTATTCCCGCTTGGGTATGCCAGGTAATATCTACTGATTCTGCCTCAACCTTAGATAATTTATAATACAAAAGCAATGAATTACGGGTATTTTCTGCGAAACTGTCAAGTTTCTCCTTATCTGGCAGGCCTTCCAGAGCTACTTCAATTTTAAGTTTGCCTGCTGCAGCATCGTATTTCAGAAAGTTCAGTTCTCTGTAATGCACAAAAACCGCAATAGATATATCCAAGCCAGATTTTTCAGCCATAAATGATCTTCCCCTTTAAATAAACGTTATACACATTTTCTGGCTGAAAAGAGCAAACTCCTTCAAATAATCTTATGTAAAAAATGTTAATACCAACAGAAAACACAGGGTACCATTGATGAACCCTGTGTTATTAAACAAATGTTTTTCAAAAAGATTACTTGGCATATTCAACCGATCTGGTTTCCCGGATTACCACAACCTTTATCTGTCCCGGATAGTCTAATTCTTGCTCAATCCTGCGGGCAATATCCCGGGAAAGATTTATGGCATTAAGATCGTCAATTTCTTCCGGTTTAACTATAATTCTTATTTCACGTCCCGCTTGAATGGCGAATGATTTTTCCACACCTTCAAAGGTATCCGCCACATTTTCCAATTTTTCCAGACGTTTTATATAGGCTTCCAGAGTCTCTCTGCGAGCCCCCGGCCTGGATGCCGATATGGCATCAGCAGCTTGTACCAAAACTGCTTCTATGGTTTCCGGTTCAATATCTCCGTGATGAGCTGCTATTCCGTGAATAATATCTTTGGACTCGCGATACTTTTTGGCCAGGTCTACACCTATTTCAATATGTGGTCCGCTAATCTCATGATCCACAGCTTTACCAATATCGTGTAACAAACCAGCCCTTTTTGCCACAACTATGTCACAATCCAGTTCAGCAGCCATAACCCCAGCCAAATAGGCTACTTCGACAGAATGTTTGAGTACATTCTGACCGTAACTGGTACGGTACTTCAGTCTTCCCAGAAGTTTTATGAGTTCCGGATGCAAACCATGAACACCAACTTCAAATGCTGCCTGTTCCCCAACTTCCCTGATTTCCTGATCAACTTCCTTCTGTGCTTTGTTGACCATTTCTTCAATTCGGGCGGGATGGATTCGGCCATCTGATACCAGATACTCCAGTGCTAACCGGGCTATCTGTCTGCGAATAGGATCGAACGAGGATAATATAACCGCTTCAGGTGTATCATCAATAATTAGATCAACACCGGTTAAGGTTTCAAAAGTACGAATATTTCGTCCTTCGCGACCAATAATACGACCCTTCATCTCATCGTTAGGCAGAGCCACAACGGAAACAGTGGTTTCTGATACCACATCAGCCGCGCATTTTTGTATAGCCAGGGTAATGATATTTTTGGCTTTTTTGTCAGCTTCCTCTCTAGCCTCCGACTCCAAATTCTTGATCATCACTGCAGTTTCTTGACGGATTTGTTGTTCAACATTGTATAATAATAAGTCTTTGGCTTCCTCAGAAGTTAATCCGGACACCCGTTCCAGCTCTTTTAACTGTTGAGTCAGAATCAGCTGCAAATCCTGCTGGGTTTTGTCAATTTCCTTTTCCCTTTCCAGCAGAGATTCTTCCTTCTTCTCCATATTATCTGCCTTTTTATCCAGGATTTCTTCTTTTTGAATAAGTCTGCGTTCAAGACGATCGAGTTCGCGGCGTCTTTCCCGCAGTTCTTTCTCGTTCTCCTGGCGATTGCGATGTATTTCATCTCTGGCTTCCAGTAAAGATTCCTTTTTTTTGGCTTCAGCCTGCTTGTGAGCCTCCTCAATAATCTTAGCAGCTTCCTCTTCTGCTGCTCCAATCCGGCTCTCAGCAATTACTTTGCGGATATAGTAGCCCCCGCTTAAACCAATAGCCAAAGAAATTACAATTACCAAAATACTAATTAAATTGTCTATTAGGTTCACCTCCTTTTAAATAAATTTTTTCATATTCGTAGTGTTGTTTAATAATTGTGGGCATAAAAAAACCGAGTAAAACTCGGTTATTGAGATATATATCACCTAATATATGCTAATACTACCAACCGGTGTGCATTGTTGAGTATCTAATATCACACAGGAATCAGCGAGTATTAATCATAAAACTCACCTAACCCTAACAGACCAATTTATATATTTTTATCCAGTATTACAAATATTCTACGACAGTAAATGGACTAGTTTCCCATCACGATAGTATTTATCTAATAGAAAACATATATATAAAAACAAAAACAGTCTATCTGGTCAAGCTATCAGGCGAAATATCTCAACTGAGCTTATTTAAATTTTAGTTAGTTTCCATTATTGTGTCAAGCTTCCTCCTTGGCCCCAGGTGCTGGTTGAG
Source organism: Syntrophomonadaceae bacterium (assembly GCA_050943315.1). Classification (GTDB taxonomy): domain Bacteria; phylum Bacillota; class Syntrophomonadia; order Syntrophomonadales; family Syntrophomonadaceae; genus JBDKUD01. The sequence continues at coordinate 64,475 of JBMNOY010000002.1, read as the reverse complement.
GTATAATCTTTTCTCTTATCTTACTTTCCAACAATAAGTAAAACTCGGCATTATTCCGTATATATTCTTTGGCACTTTCACGTCCCTGCCCCATTCGTTCACCTTCATAGGAGTACCAGGAACCGCTTTTTTGAATAATTCCCAAATCAGCAGCTATATCTAAAAGATCGCCCTCTCTGGAAATACCTGCGCCATACATAATATCAAACTCAGCGGTTTTAAAAGGTGGAGCAACCTTATTCTTAACTATTTTCACCTTGGTGCGGCTGCCTATGATTTCCGTTCCCTGTTTGATGGCATCACTCTTTCTAACTTCCATCCGCACGGAAGAATAGAATTTTAATGCTCTGCCACCGGTAGTAGTCTCCGGATTGCCATACATTACTCCCACCTTATCTCTAATCTGGTTAATAAAAATGGTGCAGGCGCGTGACTTTCCAATATAGGCAGTCAGCTTTCTCAAAGCCTGGGACATGAGCCTGGCTTGCAGCCCTACATGAATATCACCCATTTCTCCATCCAGCTCGGCCTTGGGGACCAGTGCAGCAACTGAATCAACCACAATAATATCAATAGCCCCGCTTCTAACCAGAGCCTCAGCTATTTCCAGAGCCTGCTCCCCGCTATCTGGTTGTGATACCAAAAGATTCTTGGTATCTACACCCAACTTTCTGGCATAAAGCGGATCCAAAGCATGTTCAGCATCGATAAAAGCTGCCATTCCACCTTCCTTTTGGGCCTGAGCAATAGCATGCAAAGCTACTGTGGTCTTACCGGAAGATTCAGGTCCAAATATCTCGATTACCCTGCCCCTGGGCAGTCCACCTACTCCTAAAGCCAGATCTATTGAAATGCAGCCGGTGGAGATTACCTCAACATTCATGGCGGCGGCTTCACCCAGTCTCATTATTGATCCTTTGCCAAATTGTTTTTCTATATTCTTAATAGCATTATTAAGAGCATCCAGCCTCCCCTGATTAACTTCATTGCTATCCATGAAAGCCCTCCTCAAACATTTGTTCGTTTTTATCATTATAGAAGCAGCTCAAAACAAAGTCAACACCATTTTATCCATTTATAGTAAACTTATCTATAATTCTGTAGACTGGGCCAAAAGGCGTTAAACTGCTTTCCATGAGGCAGAATTCATGTACCAAAAGGTCCAGCTTACGGTTGGAAAGGCGGGCTGCCCGGTCCATCATTTTGGATATATTATGTTCGGATCTAATCCTGCCCAGGGTTAAGTGGAAGCGATGTGTCTTATCCAATTCAAACCCTAAAGGATGCAAATAATCGTCTACCCGGGAAGCTAAAAATTCTGCCTTATTTACTTCACCGTCAACCCCTAACCAGACAACCCGCGGCCGGAATTTGTTAGGGAAGAACCCGATTCCGCCAATATTTAACTCAAAAGGCGGACAATTTTCTCCTACTATGGCCATAGCTTTTTTTATTTCGGGAATAATATGGTTATCTATGTTTCCTAGAAATTTGACGGTCAGATGGTAGTTGTTCTCCTCAACCCATTTTATATCGGGATTACAAACAGCCAAATCATACCTTACTTCGCTTGCGTACTTTTTGATCTCTTCGGAAACTGGTATCGCCAAAAAAGCTCTCATTATTCTCCTCCCTAACAGATTTAAAACGTCATTATTTTAATACCTTAGTGAAAGCTGGCCAAAAAAACTATTTTCACATTATGTTACAGCTATTCCTTTTTATCCAGTAAACGCTTCCTTACCAAGTCTAAAGCAGATTTAGCCGCCAAAATGCGGATTGCTTCCCGCGAGCCCACAAACCGCATTTCCTTAACCAAACAGTCATTTCCTTCAGCTACCGCGATATATACTAATCCCACCGGTTTATCTTCGCTGCCCCCATCAGGACCGGCTATACCGGTTATAGCTACTCCTATGGCCGCACCTGACTGTTGTCTTATTCCATAAGCCATTTCCCTGGCGGTTTGTTCACTCACAGCACCGAATTGAGCCAAGGTTTCCTCTTTAACACCCAGCAGCCTAACCTTGGCCTCATTACTATAAGATATAACTGATCCCCAATAGTACTTAGAGCTCCCCGGAAGATCAGTTATCATTTTAGACAACCATCCCCCGGTACACGATTCCGCCGTTGCAATACTCTTGCCTTCTTTTTGCAACAGCTGGGCAACTTTTTGTACTAATGTTTCTTCATCGAAGCCAAAAACATAATCGCCCATTAGACCAACTATCCGGGTGGTTAATTTATCTAATATTTCTTGGCTGTGCTGATGGTTTTCCCCTTCGGCAGTAACCCTTATTTTAACTTCGCCATCCCGGGCCAGCAATGCCAGACTGCAGCCCTGGCAATCGTTCAAAACCGGACTTAACATTTCTTCCACCTTTGACTCACCCAGGCCCAGTACGTTTATACTGCGTACCGCAGTTTGATTAGACTGAAGCATGAATTCCTTCTTCAACAACGGTTCTAATTCCTGCCGGTACATCATCTGCATTTCCGCCGGAGGTCCCGGCAATAAAACTATTACCTTATCATTTTTACGTAAATACATACCTGGCGCAGTCCCCAGGGGGTTCTTTAGAACTATCGCTTCCGGCGGAAACATGGCTTGTTTAAGGTTAATCTCCGGCATAGGACGTTGCCGCCGGTTAAAAAACTCTTTCAAAGTATCAACCTCAGTATCCCTGAGCTGCATTTCTACTCCCATTACATCACAGGCCACGGTTTTGGTCATATCATCAAAAGTAGGCCCCATCCCGCCGCTGGAAATGACAATATCGGCTAATTCCAGCCCATTTAAAAATGCGTTTCTTATAGTTGCTTCGTTGTCACCAACTGTACTTTTACCTATTACCCTTATACCTATGGAATCTAGTTGTTGCGATATAAATACCGAGTTAGTATCCGCAGTTGTACCCAGTAGTAGTTCAGTACCGGTTGATATTAAATAAGCTTTTTTCAAGTTAAATATCACTCCTATTTTTCACAAGAACTAGGTCTATGCTTATTATAAGCAATTTCTTGAGGTATATGTTGGAATGATATCCGTTGCCGTCTGAATGCTCCCTTATAACAAAACCGGGCCGGGGCCCGGTTTAAACGGCTATTTGGTTGCAGCCAGTATTTATTATTTCAAGAAACTTCTTACGGTCAAGAGTCTCTTCTCTAATCATTATACTGGCAATTTTCTCAATCAGGTGGCTTTTATCCTTGAGCAACTCTTTGGTAGCCCTTTCCATATCCTTGATAATAGCCTGACATTCTTTAAATATAGCCCCTTCGGGAATTTCCGGCTGCCCTACTACTCCCAGGGAGGAAAGCCCGGTTTCAATAATTTCTTTGGCTACTGACCAGGCCTGGTTAAAGTCATTACGTGCACCAGTGCTTCGGTTACCGAATTTTATCTCTTCGGCAATGGTACCCGCCAGGGCCACCATTATTTGCTTTTCAAGGTCATCCCGGGTGTACAGGTATTGGTCGTCCTGCGGAGACTTGCGCAGGAAACCAAGTGCCTTGCCACGGGGTACTATTGTTAAGGATGATACGGAACCAGGTTCCACCAGTTCGCTTACCAGGGCATGTCCACTTTCATGTATGCTAACCCTTTCAATTTCATCCCGGGATGGTTTACGGTCCAATTTCTCACCCAGTATAACCTTGTCAATAGCCTCCATAAAATGTTTTTCCTCAAGCAGCGCAGATTCTTCGCGCATAGCCAGAATTGCTGCCTCGTTGGTCAGGCTTTCCAGGTGGGCACCAGAAAAACCGAAAGTAGCCCGGGCCACTTCATCAAGCCTTATATTATCCGCCAGAGGTTTATTGCGGGTGTGAATTTCTAAAATTTTGATCCTTCCGCTTTTGTCAGGCAAACCTACTTCCACCTGACGGTCAAACCGGCCCGGTCTAAGCAAGGCCGGATCAAGCATATCGGCCCGGTTAGTAGCTCCTATCAACAGTATCCGCGGTTCCTCATTGGGCGTAATTCCGTCCATTTCCACCAGCAGCTGATTCAAGGTTTGGTCATATTCCATATGACTGCTGTGACTTCCCCTTTTGGCCCCTAGTATTTCCAGTTCGTCTATAAAAATTATTGCACTCTTGTAATTTTCATTTCTGGCCTTTTTGCGTGCATCATCAAACAACTGTCTTACCCTTTTGGCCCCCACTCCCGCGTAGACCTCGATAAATTCACTGCCCGAAACAGTCATAAAAGCCGATTTGGTATAACTGGCGGCAGCCCGGGCCAAAAGTGTTTTGCCCGTGCCCGGCGGTCCTACCAGCAATACCCCTTTAAGTGGTCTAATACCCATTTTACTAATTTCATCAGCCTTCAAAATAAACTCCAGAGCCTCCTGCAGTTCTTTAATAGCCGTATTTTGTCCTCCAATATCAGCGAAGCTTATTGTCTGTTTGCTTCTAACTCCGCTCGTAACATCATTGAACTTAACCTGGCCCTGAGTTCGCATAAAAAAGTAGAATCCCCCCAGAATTACTCCGAAAAATACAAAAGGGGTTACATTTACGCCTATCGCTCCCAAAAAAATGAGCAGGGCCAACCCGGAACCCACAACTAATTCCTTCACCAGATACCTCCCCTTTGTCCTACTTTATGTTTGATTCAGCCTGTCCCCGGCTAATCACTTCATATAAATAATTGTCTCCATCCTTCATCTGAACATAGAGATTATGTTGATCTACGAAGATTTTGTGATCAATGTTCTTTAATCGCGGGGTCATTTCCTCTTGCAGCCACAGATACCGGTTATTGGCAAGGGCTTCATAAACTATCAGCTGGACATTATCATACGCCTTCTCCAGTTTAGGGTTGCGCTTGTCCTGTATATTGAGCTGATAATCTTTGTCTTTTAATTCCTTATCAATGACCTTTTGCAATCCGGCATATGTGCTTTGCAGGTTGTCAACATCACCTAACTCCACTTCTATGATTAATTGGTGGTTTTGGTTATCAATAACAGCCTTTTTTACTCCTGTAATGCCGTTAATTTGGTCAGCAAGGGGTTTTTCAACACCGAATTGATTATAGAGCCAATAGCTCCCAAAAAACAGGGCAGAAACTACTACCAGTGCTGCTATAGCACGAAATATTTTGAATTCTCCTTTTTCCACTGCTCCCCCTCCTTCGCCGTTAATTATAACATAGACCAAAGTCCTAAAACGGAGCCAAAAATATGTAAATGCATCATAACAGAAACAAAAAAGTGACCTTTTAATGGTCACTTTAGAATATATTCATATTCAATTTGTTTATCTATTAGGATATATATGTGATAACATTCTAGCTGTCCATGCTTATTTTGAAATTGCGGAAATATTCTACGCCTGATATTACGGTAATGGCAACAGCGATATACATTGCCCAGGCTCCGATGGGCCATTTAAAAAACGGGTAGTATAAGTTCTGCAGAATAATCAATACCACGGCAATAATCTGACTAATAGTTTTAATTTTACCCAGTTTGCTGGCTGCGATTATGATTCCTTCCTCAGCCTTTAGTGTTCTTAAACCGGATACAGCAAATTCCCGCCCTAGAATTATAATCGCAATCCATCCGGATATTCTCCCCAGTTCCACCAAACTAATAAGCGCTGCCGTTATAAGCAATTTATCTGCCAGGGGATCTAAAATGATACCCATTTTGGTCACCTGTTTCCATTTGCGCGCCAGGTAACCATCCAGGCTGTCAGTTAGGGCGGCAACGATAAAAATCAGGGCAGCAAGATAATCCCCATAAGGAATTCGTACAGTCAAGAAGATAACGAAAATGGGAATTAAGGATATTCGCAGTAGTGTCAAACTATTAGGAAGATTCATTAATATATTCCCCTATCGTGTCGTAATCTCGCACCCCTTTAAGTTGTACATTTACAAATGTTCCCCGGGAAAGTTTTGTTTCCGATTTAACCAGGGTGACACCGTCAACCTCGGGGGCCTGGTAATAACCTCTGCCAAGGTATAAATTTTTCGATATTTCTGATGAAATTAGTATCCGCTCCACCCTATTCAACCGGGAAATGTTCTTTTTGCGAGTAATTCCACTCTGTAATCTTAATATGGCATCCTTTCTCTCTTCTTTAATTTCCTCGGGCACCTGATTATCGAGCCTTGCGGCTGCTGTTCCTTCCTCAGGTACAAAGGAAAAAACCCCCAGCCAATCAAATTCGTTTTCACGGACAAACTCCAGCATATTGCTAAAATCATTGCTGTCTTCGCCTGGATATCCAACCATTAAGGTGGTTCTCAATACCAATCCTGGAATACTTTTTCTAAGTTTTATTATAAGACTATTTAAGTCTTCCCGGTTATGCTTTCTGTTCATATTTTCTAAAATTTTATCTGAGGTGTGTTGAATCGGAATATCCAGATATGGTACTATTTTAGGCTCCCTGGCCACTACATTAATAATGTTATCGTTGAGATGAGAAGGATGTAGATACATGAGCCGTATCCATTCCAGACCATTTATCTCTCCAAGGGAAGTTAAGAGTTCTGGCAAGCCGATACCATTAGCCAGATCTGCACCATAAACCGCTGTATCCTGTGCAATTATTACCAGTTCCTTAACCCCGGCCGCTACAAGACCCTCTGCCTCACTTAAGACCTGGTCAGCCGGCCGGGAACGCAAATTACCCCTTATTAAAGGTATGGCACAGTAGCTGCAGCGGTTGCTGCAGCCCTCAGCAATCTTTAGGTAGGCTGAACCAGCCGGGGTTGTTAAAGTCCTTGGTCCTTCCTCAATAAAACTAGCGGGAGGTTCATCGACCCAAACAATTCTTTCGCCCGCTATTACCGCTTCTATGGCCTTATCAATAGAAGTAAAAGAAGAGATACCAATTACCGCATCCAGCTCAGGCATCTCGTCCAGTAATTCCGTACCGTACCTTTGAGATAAACAACCGGTGGCCAGCAGGTACTTGAGCCCACCGGTTTTTTTTAACTTGCCGGTTTGTATGATTGTATTAATGGCTTCTTCTTTAGCCGCAGTTATAAAGCCGCAGGTATTAACAATTATCAGATCGGCCTTATGTAGAGAATCAACTATCCGGTGCCCTGCTTTTTTCAATATTCCCATCATGATTTCGGTATCAACCCGGTTCTTCGGGCACCCTAAACTAATAAAACCTATATTCACAGCTCTACTCCATTTCCGTATCAGGGTTCTCAATGGAAAACTCTTTTTCTACTACCTCCCCAGGACTTCCCAGCGGACCAAGCTTATTGTCATTAAAAGTAATGTTTATACCACCAGCATTACCGGCGTTAATCACCACCGATTCCTTTCCAGTAAAGGACTTGGTTTGACCGGGTAAAAGAGTACCTTCATATTGCTGCTGCTCGTCAACTGCTACTCGCAGCCAGCATTCCTGTGTTGCTTCAATTAAAACGGCCGCCTGAAGGGGTTTATCAACTTTTGCTTGGGAAGGTGGAGCAGTTTTATCAACCGGTGATTGAGTTTCCGTCTGCTGTGGACGGGGGGAGATAGGTTCGTTTTCCGCTTGATGGTTAAAATTGTCCACTAACAGATTACCTACCCAAATAGCCAATACTAAAAAGACTGCCGCCGGTATTATTCTTTTCAGATTAAAAATACGAGGCCACTGGATACCACGCTCTTCAGGTATCGATGCAGTACCAACAGCATGTTCCTCTTCTTCGTCACTATAGGCCATCGATTTAAATTCTTCTACCATCTCTTCTGCGTTAAGCTTTAAGAAGTTGGCATACAATTTTAGGAAACCAACAGCATATACCCGAGGCGGAAGGAGAGAAAACTCCTCATCCTCTAATGCCTTAATATAAACCTTCCTGATTTTGGTCTCTTCCTCAACTGCCTCCAGGCTATAACCTTGTCTTTCTCTTTCTTCTTTTAATTTTTTCCCAAATTCCACGTGATCAACTCCTAACCAAGGGGTAATATGAATTAGCAATGTAATTAATTTGATGAGGCAGTCCCAGCACCGATCCTGAAAGCTTGTCTGAGTGGATAACCTGATATAAGCCCATATATGATACCGGTCATCAACAAAGGTAATTTTGATTGAACGGAGAAATTCTGCGTGGGCAGCATAGCATAATCAGTTACTCCGGATTGATTGACACAAGTAATGTTAGTTTTGCCATCCGTAACTACGAAATGCTGATCATTTCTTCGTATCATCAAATTAACCCGGTTGATATAGCCGTCTAACCTGTCAAAATTATCTACGCCGATAACCACCAGGCTAAATCCGCTTAAAACATCAGGTATATCCTGGGGACCATTAACATATTTACAGGTGCAGGATTTTGGTATATTGTGTTCCCTGGTTAAAATCTGGTTAAATATTATCTCTTGAAACTGGTCTTCAACTATCAGCCACTCACAGTTGGAAGCTACCCAGCTTTTGGCTTCAATAGCCTCCCGGTATTCCTCATTAGTGTAACCTTCCCGGTACACAAGTACATTATCAACTAAAACCAGCCGACAACTCCTTCGGGGGTGATGATAAATGTTTGATATATCAATATTATGGGCTCGAAAACGGTTAACTAATCTTAATCCAATATCATCATTTCCCGTTACCGTTATTAATTTAACATAAACCCCGAATCTAGATAAGGCTTCACTTACCTCCGTAGCAAAACCTCCATCGTTTATATCTACGTTATTTAGGTCGCCCCTAGTACTAATACTAACTTTTGTACAGCATTCTCCCACCACAACAACAGATACTTGTTCATTAAATACATAGCCCTTGCCTGCTATAACCCCTTTTTTCATTAAGTTCGATATATGTACAGCAATTGAAGATCTACTAATATGGAAACGCTGCGCCAGATCATCCTGAGAAATCAGAGGCTCTTTTTTTAGGACCTCAACGATCTCTCTCTCGCGAGTAGTAAGCCTCATTCCCCTCACCTCTAATAATACTATTCCTGGGCAATAAAATACTAGCCCAGATTATCCTTGGGGTATAGTTTTTCCAGCTGCATCTGATCGATTAGTATCTCTCTCTTCTTATTATTATCTAATTCCGATACTATACCTCTTTCTTCCATTAAATCCACCAACCGGGCAGCCCGGGAGTACCCTATGCGCAGTTTTCTCTGCAACATCGACACCGACGCTTTCTGGGCATCAACAAATATTTGTACTGCTTCCCAAAACAATTCGTCTCCATAATCAGCGTCTGCCTGTTGCAAAGACATGGCCAAGTCCTCATTCATATCCGGTATATCATGTCCGGAAACCTGTTCCTTAATAAAATTCACCGTTTTTTCAATATCATTGTCAGATACATATGCTCCCTGCACCCGGTATGGTTTATTAGCCCCTACGGGAAAGAATAACATATCACCCTTGCCCAGCAGCTTTTCAGCTCCCCCCATATCGAGAATAGTACGTGAGTCAGCCTGCGAAGAAACCGCAAAAGCAATCCGGGAAGGAATATTGGCTTTGATTACTCCTGTCACTACATCCACTGAAGGCCGTTGGGTAGCTACTACCAGATGCATACCTGCAGCACGGGCCATCTGTGCTAAACGACAGATTGAGTCCTCCACTTCGACGGGAGCCACCATCATCAAATCAGCCAATTCATCAATCACAATAACAATATATGGCATTTTTTCTTTCTCGCCTTGATTGTAGCGGTAAATATCACGGACTCCCTTTTCAGCGAAGGCCTTGTAGCGCTTATCCATCTCCGTAACCATCCAGCGCAGTACCACTGATGCCTTCTTGGGATCAGTAACCACCGGTGTCATCAAATGAGGTATACCATTGTAAACTGTTAACTCAACCATTTTCGGGTCAATAAAAACCAGTCTCAGCTGCTCCGGGGTGGCATTAAATAGCAAACTCATAATGATACTGTTTAAACATACGCTTTTACCTGAACCGGTTGACCCGGCTATTAACAGATGCGGCATATCACTCAGCGTGGCAACCACCGAATTACCTGCTATATCCTCACCCAGACCAAAGGTCAGCGGATTATCTGAGTTGATAAATGCTTTTGATGATAACAGATGCCTCAGGCCTACACTGGAAATGCGGCTATTGGGAACCTCAATACCAATAGCCGATTTACCCGGAATAGGTGCTTCGATTCGGATTCCCGGGGCAGCCAGATTTAGCTGCAGATCATCACTGAGACTAATAATCTTACTTATTTTGACTCCAGGCGCCGGGGTCAGCTCATAGCGGGTTATCGCGGGACCGCAGCTAACCTGGTTTACTTTTACCGTAATACCAAAACTGGCGAAGGTTTCCTCAAGGACACTCACACTTTCCTTAATGTTCTTTTTATCTATAGTTCTCTCACTGCTTATTTCACTTAACAAATCCAGGGGGGGCTTTTGGTATTTAAAATCCGTCTCCTTGCGAGAATAGACGATCTCCAACTTTTTTTTGGCCCCTTCCTTTTCAGACGGTCCGATAATAGTGGGAGAAGGTTTGGCTAATACCGGCGGCTCGGCCAAATGGTGGTCCTCAACGGGTGGGGCAGCATGATTAATTATTACCGGCTCCGGTTTATCATGAACCGGAGTATGCTGGTTGTTTTCCGGCGTTGTTACAAACATAGCCGCATCGTACATAAGATTACGGGTTTTAGTCAGAAAAAATTTGACAATATCCGATATAGGGCGGTTTATTATCATAACTAAACCCAGCATGGCTCCAATAAGCAAGGTGATAGCTGCCCCTACATTACCAACTAATTTAAATAATGCGTAACCCAAGGCACCGCCTATGTACCCGCCGCCCAGGCCTCTTATTCCTGCCTCCCAGCTATTAAATCCAATGGGAATACGGTATAAACTTATAGCTATTAACACCGTAAGGGTAAGAATGGTAACCCCGGTCATTCTTATGGACCAATATTTTTTAATTGTACCAAGGTGAATAGCCCAGCTCAAAAAATAAAATGCCGCCAGCAGGGCAGCTGTCCCCAGGAGGGCCTCCAACACATCCGTTATGAATGAACCTATCAGTCCAACAAATTTAGTATCATCAGGGAATACCTGATGATTGCGAAGACATACAAAAATAAAAACTGCCAGCATTAGAAAAATTACTGACATTACCTCAACTTCCAAAAAGGACGTTTTGGTTTTTTCTTTATTTTGAGCTTTTGAACCTGCCACCAGTTTTGTCACGGTTTTCTTTTTCCGGCCATCCTTCATTAACCTTATCTCTCTCCTGCTTCATTGAATATTTATAATGATTCTTTTATTAATTAGCTATTTCCTTCCCCCAAAAACACAAAAACAGGGGATAATTCCCCTGTAGCGTGACAAAATACCGGTCTAATATACAAAATACCCGGCAAGGGTTAGCGCCCCCACCACCCAACAATAATAGGAGAATATCGATAAACGGCCCTTTTTCACCAGCCTCATTACCAGTTTAATAGCAATGAATCCTGATACAGCGGCTGCCACTGGACCAATTATGAAAGGTAAAAGTTGCTGGTCTGGCAAACTCTGTACCGCCAGATCCTTAAGCTGGATAACTCCAGCTCCCAGAATAACTGGAATAGATAACAGAAAGGAGTAACGGGCTGCAAACTCGCGCTCTAATCCAGCCAGTAAACCACCGGCAATAGTTGAACCTGAACGGGAAATACCTGGTACAATAGCGATCGCCTGAATAATTCCTATAAATATTACGTCCCAGTAAGAAGTTTCCCGAAGACCCTTTTGGAATAGACTATGATTGGTCATATTTTCTGAAAGCATAAGAATTATACCGGTTATAAAAAGTCCAATTCCAACTACTAATAATGATTGAAAAGCCTTCTCAAAGACTGGCTCCAGCAGAATTCCCGCTAATCCAGCCGGAATACAACCTACCACTATCAAATAAGTAAGTTTGGAAAAAGGCCGGCGAATGATTTTATAAATATCACCCCAAAACGCTACGAATACCGCTAAAAGTGTCCCCCAATGCACCAGCACATCAAAAGCCAAAGGAGCTTCCTTTACTCCGAATAGATGCTGAAAAATAACCAGGTGTCCTGAACTACTGACGGGCAGAAATTCAGTTAGTCCCTGTACAATACCTAACCATAAAGCTTGAATAGTAGTCACAAAAATTCCTCCAAACCAAATGCTCTAGTAATTATAGCACAGCCTGGCGGTAAATATGACCAGAATTATTGCAAAAGCAAATGTGCCAGGGTACGGTCCTGTTTTAAAGGCCGTCCTGGCACTCAATAAAAAATTGCTTACTCTCCTTGTCTTTTGGTAGGTTTAGCTATTAACCACCACTGATCCTCTAATAATTTGCAGGCCATCAGTTAGAGCCTAAAACTTATCCCGGCTTAAAAGCTACAAATTCTCTTGCCTGTTTACGATACCCAGCTCGATTATACTCCCCGGCGCTATGGCACTATTCAGGTAATCCATGGGATCGCTGCTGCAGATGGAGACAATTCTTATTTTACTGTCGGGTAATAATTCAGCGCTTACAATCCCGCCGGAAGGTAAGCGGTAATCTTTGTATTTAGTTTCTGACTGAACTTGCTCAAAGATCTCCATGGGATTGGGCAGGTAGTAATAGCTCATTGTGTATATCCCCTATTTTCTCTTTCTTTTTGTAACCGGTGCAGCATATCCAGGGATGATTTCAGGCCACCAACTTCATTAATTAAGCCGCACTTCACAGCATCTTCACCCAACAGAACGGTACCGATATCCCGGGCTAAATCCCCTGTCTTATACATCAGTTCCCTCATTTTTTCCTCGGTTATCCTGGAATGCTCAGTTACAAATCTGATTACCCGGTCTTGCATTTTCTCCAAATACTCCCATGTCTGAGGTACGCTTACCACCAAGCCGGTAAGCCTTATGGGATGTATGGTCATAGTGGCCGATGGGGCTATAAAAGAATAGTCAGTGCTAACGGCAATGCAGGCACCAATTGAATGGCCACCACCCATTACGATTGAGACGGTAGGTTTGCTCAGACTGGCAATCATTTCCGATATAGCCAGTCCAGCTTCTACATCACCGCCGACGGTATTTAAGATTATCAACAAACCTTTGATATCAGGATTTTCCTCTACGGCAACCAGCTGTGGCATTAAATGTTCATACTTGGTTGTCTTATTGTTGGGCGGTAGAATCATATGTCCCTCTACCTGGCCATTGATAGTTATACAATGTATATCACTCTTATAAGTAGGTACCTGAATTTGGCCTAACTGGCCTATGGCTTCTATTCTTTCTTCCTGTTTGGGCTGTTCAGGTGGCGGATTTGGAGTTGGACTTTCTTGCAAGGTTTTTGCTCCCTTCATAACATAATGCTAGTACTTAGAATTACCTTATTGGGCGCAAACCATACACTTCAATCTGACTTAAATCCTTAAGGATTTACCATGCCTGCATCGAAAGCACCATTTTCCTGGTTTTTTATATTTTTAAATGCTACCGCCAGCATCAGTTTCAATCTGTTCAACTGGTTTACTTCACTGGCCCCCGGATCATAGTCTATAGCTGTAATATTAGCTCCGGGGTAGTGCCTGCGCAATTCTTTAATCATACCTTTGCCGGTTATGTGGTTAGGCAAGCAGGCAAAAGGTTGTACACACACAATATTGGGAATACCGCTTTCAATCAGCTCAATCATTTCTGCAGTTAACAACCAGCCTTCACCCGCCCGGTGCCCGAGTGATAGAATTGGCTGGGTCATTGCCGCCTTGGCGTGAATACTGGTAGGTCCCTCAAATCTACGACTCTTATCCAGGGCCCTTTTAATGTCCTGACGCCGCTTTTCAATAAAATGGATCAGCATATGCCCGCCCAGATAGGGCTTAAACCTGCCCGCAAGATATTTATAATCAAAGATACGGTCATAACCGCAGTAGAGGAAAAAATCGGCCATATCAGGTATGACTGCTTCCGCGCCTTCCTTTTCCAACAGGTTAACAATGTGATTGTTGGCTACGGGATGATATTTTACCAGAATTTCTCCCACAATACCTACCCGCGGTTTTTTATCAGTCGTGATTTCCAAATGGTCAAAATCTTTAACCAATCGGTTAATATAACTTACCAATTGGTGCTCCTTACCATGGGCTATCTGAGTTTTCAGCCGCTCCATCCATTGATGATACAACTGGTTGGCCGACCCTGGAATAATTTCATAAGGTCTAACCCGGTGTAAGACCCGCATGAGCAGATCAGCACACAGCAAACCGGTTACCACCTTCTTTAGTAAACGCGAGGATATTTCAAATCCCGGGTTTTTTTCCACACCGATTAGATTAGCGGATATAACCGGTACATGTCCTAAACCAGCTTCCCGCAAAGCTTTACGAAGCAGCCCGATATAATTAGTGGCCCGGCAGCCGCCGCCAGTCTGGCTAATCATTACTGATGTTTTGTTCACATCATATTTGCCTGATTTTAGTGCCCTGAGCAACTGCCCGATAACCATAATGGAAGGATAACAAGCATCATTATTTACATACTTAAGGCCCTCCTCCACATCTTTCTTGTCAGAAGGCAGAACCTCTAATTTATAACCTTCAACATTCAATATTTCTTCCAGAATATCAAAATGACAAGGCGCCATCTGTGGAGCCAGAATCGTATGTTCCTGCCGCATTTCCCTGGTAAAAATAGTACGTTGCCACTGTACCGGGGCCCTTTTGCTGGCATAGTTAACTTTATCCCGCTCTGCCAGCGCCGCTGCCAGGGAGCGAATTCTAATCCGCGCAGCTCCCAGGTTAGTACCTTCATCTATTTTTAAAACGGTATAGATTTTACCGTAAGCATTAAGGATTTCCTCCACCTGATCCGTTGTTATGGCATCCAAACCGCATCCGAAAGAGTTTAACTGAATAAGTTCCAGGTTTTCATGGTGGGCTACCACATGGGCGGCCGCATACAAGCGCGAATGATACATCCATTGATCTACAACCCGCAGAGGTCTTTCCACCTTTCCCAGGTGAGCTATGGAATCCTCTGTCAGTACCGCCATTCCACAGCTTTTAATAATATCGGGAACACCGTGATTAATTTCCGGATCCAGGTGATAAGGCCGGCCTGCCAAAACCACTCCTCTGCGGCCGGTTTGGTTAAGATAGGCCAGTACCTCCTCCCCCTTTTGGCGTATATCATCTTTGAACTTCAAATCCTCCTGCCAGGCCTGTTCAACAGCTAGAGCTATTTCCCTCTTTTTAATCCCCATCTGCTTAAACTCCTGGTACAGGCGCGAGATTAACCGGTTCTTATCATTATAAGGGAGAAAAGGATTTATAAATTTGATTCCCTTTTCGCCAATTATATCCATGTTGTTCTCTATCACTGCCGGATAAGAGACAACCATGGGACAATTAAGATCATTATCAGCTTCCATTTGTTCACGACGTTCATGGTTAATGCAGGGATAAAAAATAGTTTTAATCCCCTGCTGGGCCAATGCGGCAATATGGCCGTGAACCAGTTTGGCCGGATAGCAGGCAGTATCAGAAGGTATAGTCTCACTTCCCAGTGAATAGATTTCCTTGGATGACCAGGGAGAAAGTACTACCCTGAAGCCCAGGCTAGTAAAGAATGTAAACCAGAAAGGATAGTTTTCATACATATTGAGTACTCTGGGTATACCAATACTGCCTCTGGTGGCGGCTTCTTCTCCAAGCGGTTGGTAGGAAAATAGGCGCTCGAGTTTATATGCATATAGATCAGGCAGATTATCCGGTTTTCTGTCCGGTCCGAGAGCTTTTTCACACCGATTGCCGGAAATAAACCGGGTACCGTTGCCAAATTTATTAATAGTTAAGAGACAGCTGTTGTTACATCCCTTACACCGTACCAAACTCGTTTTAAGTGAAAACTGGCCTAGCTGGTCACTCCCTAAAAGGGTGCTTGGCATACCTTCCCGGTACTTATCCCGGGCAATCAGGGCAGCGCCATAAGCCCCCATCAAACCAGCAATATCAGGGCGAATAACCTCCCTCTGGCTAATCATCTCAAAACTTCTTAGCACAGCATCATTATAAAAAGTTCCACCTTGAACAACTATACGTTTCCCCAGGTCATTAAGATTACTTAACCGGATTACCTTAAAAAGAGCATTTTTTACCACCGATTGGGATAGTCCGGCCGAAATATCCCCAACTGTAGCACCTTCCTTCTGAGCTTGCTTTACCCGGGAATTCATAAATACCGTACACCGGGAACCCAGATCAACCGGGGAGGCAGCTAACAGTCCCTGATGGGCAAATTCCTCCACAGACATATTCAGAGATTGGGCGAAACTTTCCAAAAACGAACCACAACCAGAGGAACAAGCCTCATTCAGCATTATGCTATCTATAACCCCATCCTTAATACGCAGGCACTTCATATCCTGCCCACCGATATCCAAAATGAAATCCACATTAGGTTCAAAGAACCGGGCTGCCGTGTAATGGGCGATGGTTTCAATCTCACCCAAATCAACGCCCAGGGCGGACTTAATAAGACCTTCGCCATAACCAGTTACCGCCGAAAAGGCAATCCTGGCGCGGGTAGACAGTTTAGCATAAATATCCTTCAGAATCTTGATGGCTGATTGCACTGGACTGCCGGCATTGCTGCCATAGAACGAATAAAGCAGACAGCCTTTACTATCAATAAGGGCCGCCTTGGTAGTAGTTGAGCCCGCATCAATTCCCAGGTAGCAATTGCCGCTGCAGGTGGATAAATCACCTCGGGAGACGTGGTGGCGGGAGTGGCGCAAGCGGAATTGCTCAAGCTCAGCAGTGTTGGCAAATAGCGGCTGGGTTCCCCCCATTGTTGCTTCACCGCACTGCAACAGGTCAGGTATTTTATTGATAAGGGCTTGCAAACTGGTATTACCTTCGTTATATCCGGCAAGAGCCGCCCCGATGGCTACAAAGTATTGAGCATGATCAGGAAAAATCACTTCATCATCTCGTAAATTCAAGGTTTCCTTAAATCTCTGCCGCAAAGAAGAAAGGAAATATAACGGCCCGCCTAAAAAGGCTACCTTTCCCCTTATTTGTTTTCCACAAGCCAACCCGCTGATGGTCTGGTTCACAACCGCTTGCATTACCGATGCAGCAATATCTTCTTGCCGGGCTCCTTCATTAAGAAGGGGTTGGATATCAGTTTTAGCAAAAACTCCGCATCGGGCAGCTATAGGATAAATTGTTTTGTGATGTGCCGCTAACTCATTTAGCCCCGCCGAGTCCGTTCCTAGAAGGGTAGCCATTTGGTCGATAAATGCCCCCGTCCCGCCGGCGCAGGTTCCATTCATTCTTTGTTCTACTCCTCCCTGAAAGAAAGTGATCTTGGCATCTTCACCTCCCAGTTCAATGGCAACATCAGTTTCGGGAATTAGACGCTCTATGGCTTCATTGCAGGCAATGACTTCCTGTATAAAATTTAATCCCAACCATTCCGATATAGATAACCCTGCTGATCCGGTTACCATAATAGTCAAGGGCCGGTCCCCTACCTGGCTCATCGCTTCACTCAGCATGTCTGCAATGGTAGTTTTAATCTCGGCATGATGTCTTTTGTAATCGCAATACATCATCTCGCCATTATCATCCAGCAAAACCATTTTAGCCGTGGTCGAGCCAACATCCAATCCCATATGTAAAGCATTTATCATCTAAGTGGGTACCTCCGTTGAATTATCAAACAACTTATTTCGACACTTGACCGGATTTCCCTGCTCATGTGTTTTTCTTTGATATATTGGCACTTAACGTAACTAAGTAAATAACAAAGCCACCTGACCCCTGATGGGCCAGGTGGCTTTAACTCCCTGTATTGTATTTAAACCTCCATAATAATTGGCAATATAACGGGCCGGCGTCCAGTTACCTCGTATAAATGCTTACCCAGTTTATCGCGAACCTGGGATTTAATTGCCGCCCATTCAGTCATATTTTTCTTGGTACATATGTCTAAAGCTTCTTTGACTCTGTCTCTTGCTTCCTCAATCAACTGTTCAGATTCTCTAACATAAACGAAACCCCGGGTTACAATATCAGGTCCTGCTAATACTTCGCCGGATTCTTTTTTTATAGTAACTACTACGATAATAATCCCATCCTGTGATAACTGTCTTCTGTCGCGCAGCACTATATTTCCTACGTCACCTACACCCAGCCCATCCACTAATACTTTACCAGCGGTAACCTTACCGGTAATACTGGCTTTCTTTTTACTGAACTCTATGACCTGACCATTTTCCGCTACAAATATTCTGGATTTGGGAATACCCAGGCTTTCGGCAAGATCAGCATGTTTCATTAAATGTCGATACTCTCCATGTACGGGTATAAAATAGCGTGGTTTTATTAGATTTAAGAGTATCTTTAATTCCTCCTGGGAGGCATGACCAGAAACGTGAACCCCCATAGATTTTTCATATATTACTTCCGCACCCTGGCGGAAAAGCAGATCTACGGTTTTAGAAACCAGTTTCTCATTTCCGGGAATCGGACTAGCCGAGATTATTACTGTATCCCCGGGTTGAATTCCTACCCAGCGGTGATCTGCCGTAGCCATTCTGGTTAAAGCAGACATCGGCTCACCCTGTGAACCAGTTGTTATAATAGCCACCTGTTCATTCGGATATTTATTGATTTCTTCCATTTCAATAAGGGTCCCCTCGGGAATGTCAACATAACCCAGTTCACTGGATATTTTCATATTATTAACCATACTTCTTCCGATAACACATACCTTACGTCCATACCTGACGGCGGTAGAAATAACCTGCTGAATTCTGTGCACATTAGAAGCAAAGGTAGTAACGATTATCCGCCCTTCGCACTTGCCAAACAGTTCATCAAAGGTATTCCCAACTACCTTCTCCGACATGGTAAAACCGGGCTTATCAGCATTGGTGCTATCCCCCATCATTACCAATACACCCTTTTCACCGAGTTCGGCCATCTTCCGGATATCAACAACCTGTCCATCCACAGGAGTCTGATCCAGTTTAAAATCGCCGGTATCTACCACAATCCCTATCGGAGTATGAATAGCAATAGCCATAGCATCGGGTATACTGTGACTAACACGAATAAATTCAACCGTAAAAGGTCCTATACAAACCTTATCCCTGGGCCTCACAACCTGCAACTGTACCCGGTCAAGGTTGTTCTCCTTTAATTTACCTTCAACAATACCCAGGGTTAACTTACTGCCATATACAGGAACATCAATATCTCGCAACACATAAGGTAATGCTCCTACATGGTCTTCATGACCATGAGTTAAAAAAATCGCTTTTACTTTTTCCTTATTTTCTACAAGATAAGTAATATCTGGTATCACCACGTCAATACCAAGCAGTTCATCTTCAGGAAACATCAAGCCGGCATCAATAACCACGATGGTATCCTCGTATCTGATTGCCGTCATATTCTTCCCTATCTCCCCCAACCCGCCCAGGGGAATGATTTGAAGACGTGACTCAGTCTCAGGCACTCAAACACCTCCTTCCTATTAAATTTAAGGGACAACTATCCGAACTACAATCGCTTAGACTATTATAGCCCATTAGTATAATCTATTCAACTTAATGGAAATGCTGGCATTTCCTTTGTGTACAATAAACAAGCATCATACAAAACGAAAGATAGATCTCCGCAGAGGTCTATCTTACAAGAACTATCTTAAAAGATTATGTCTTTAAAGATACTACTTTAGGATATTATTTTCTAATAGCATCTTCCTTATTCTATCCTTCTCTGTTTCACTTGCCCCAGTCAATGGCAGCCTTAAACCGCCAACTTCCATCCCCAGCATATTCATGGCTTCTTTTAAGGGTACCGGATTGGTGGCTATGAATAAGCCCTTAAAAACTGGGAACAGCTCTAAGTGCATAGCAGTTGCTTTCTTTACATCGCCAGCGAGATACGCCTCTATCATTTGCTTAATTTTCCTGCCAACCAGGTGGGAAGCAATACTAACTACCCCCGCAGCACCAACTGACATCAAGGGCAGTGTCAGTGAATCATCACCGGAATAAATAACTACTGAGTCGGGAAGCAGATTACGCAGTAATGATACCTGGTCCATACTGCCGCTGGCTTCTTTGACTGCCGTAATATTAGGTATTGCAGCCAAACGGGCAATAGTTTCGGGAAGCAGATTCGAAGCGGTACGGCCCGGAATATTATACAACATAATAGGTAGTGAAGTACATTCCGCCACGGCCTTGAAGTGTTCAAAGAGACCTTGTTGAGAAGGTTTATTGTAGTAAGGGGTAACCAGCATAATGCCATCCACCCCGGTTTTTTCAGCCTCCCGGGTTAATTCGACGGTTGCCCGGGTATTATTGGAACCGGTTCCTGCCCAAACCTGAACTCGGTTCCCCACCTGGTTCTTAACAGTTTCAAAAAGCTTTAGTTTCTCCTCATGAGATAAAACCGGGGATTCTCCAGTAGTGCCGCACACAACAATACCATCACTGCCGTTATCCGCCAGCATCTCACTGATTTGAGCGGCTTTTCCGTAATTTACCTCTAAATTTTCATCATACGGTGTTATCATAGCCGTCAATAGTCGCATGGTTGACATATAACCATCCCCATCTTAATTTTTATTTCCACAATTCGAATTTATCGTGGAGGGCCTGAACTGCCCTTTTCATATGTTCAGCTTTGACCAGACACCAGATGTTGGTGTAAGAATCACCCGACTGTAATATTGGAATATCGGCCTCGGTCAGAGCTTCGATTACCTTGGCCATAATCCCGGGTATACCCGTCATGGCTGCCCCTACTATTGCCACCTTGGCACATTCATACTCAATTTCCGGTAGTATATCCAGGTTTTTTAATACTTCCATGCTCTTCTGAGCACTGTCCGCAGGTACCGTAAACATAATAGCCTGAGGCTGAACGGTAATAAAATCAACACTTATACCTGCCAGGGCCAGTGATTTAAAGACTTTTAACTCCAACCCTTTGGGTACATCCAGGGAGTTTACATTAATCTTAACCTGGGCAATATTAGATGTGTAAGTAATACCGGTAATTAAGCGGTCACTGACGATTTTTACCGGCTGTTCAATGGCGCCGGTATTATTACTGACAAGTGTGCCTACTGAGTCAGTAAAGGTAGACCTTACCCTAAGGGGCACTCCCTTTTGCATAGCTATTTCGATAGCGCGGGGATGAACTACCTTGGCCCCATCTCTGGCTAATTGACAAATCTCATTGTAAGTGACGGCACCCAGCAACCGGGCATTTTCTACTATGCGGGGGTCAGCCGTCATAACCCCCTCCACATCAGTAAATATGTCAATATACTCTGCGTTCAAGGCTACGCCCAGCGCACTGGCTGTAGTATCACTGCCGCCCCGCCCCAGAGTTGTCAATTCCCCGTTTTCACCTTTGCCCTGGAAACCTGCTACTACCGGCACCATACCATTTTCCAGGCATTCGATAACCTTTTTAGGGTTTACGTAAAGAATATGCGCGTTCCCATAGTTTCCATCGGTAACTATGCCCGCCTGTTCACCGCTTAAAAACATCGATGGTATACCCCGAGCCATAAGTTGGCTAGCCATAAGAACTCCGGAAATCTGTTCGCCGCAACTCATGATAATATCCATCTCCCGGAGCGCGGGGTTAGGGTTAATCTCTTTCACCAGATTAATTAAGGTATCAGTAGCGTAGGCATCATTCTTCCTGCCCATCGCTGATACCACCACAACCACCCCGTATCCATCATCTCGGGTGGAGGAAACTATGTCACATACGCGCGCTCTCAACTCAGGAGTGGCAATGGAAGTCCCTCCAAACTTTTGAATGATAACTTTCAACCATTTACACCTTCTTAATAGAGGTTCTTGTTAACAACAATCTCGGCTATCTGAATAGCGTTAGTTGCAGCACCCTTTCTGATCTGGTCGGCAGCTACCCACATAGCTATACCCCGCTCGACAGAGATGTCCTTTCTTATGCGACCCACATAAACTTCGTCTGTATTGGAGGAGTATAGTGGCATAGGATAGACATTATTGGCCGGATCATCCTGAACAATGATACCAGGTGCTTGGGTGAGCAGAGATCTCACTTCCTGTGGTGACAGCTCCTTCTCCATCTCCAGATTGATTGATTCCGAATGGCTTCTGAACACCGGAACCCTTACTGTAGTAGCGGTTATGGGCAAGTCAGGACAATGCAGGATCTTGCGTGTTTCCCAGACCATCTTCATTTCTTCCCGGGTATAATCACCTTCCACGAAACTATCAATATGAGGTATTAAATTAAAAGCGATGGGATGCTGAAAAACCTGCGGTACCACTTGCGTTCCGTTCAAATACGCCCGGACGTGTTCTTCCAGTTCATCCAGGCCTGCTTTACCCGCACCGGAAACCGCCTGGTAAGTTGAAACTACTACTCTGGTCAATCTGGCTGCCTGATGAATGGGGTTTATGGCTACCACCATAATAATAGTTGAGCAATTAGGATTAGCAATAATCCCCTTGTGCAGATTAATATCTTCCGGATTGACCTCTGGCACTACCAGAGGTACACCTTCTTCCAAACGGTAAGCATAACTATTATCAATGACCACACAGTTATGGGCAACTGCCTGTGGAGCCAACATTTTGCTTATATCTGAACCAACTGCAAAAAGTGCCACATCAGCATCTTGGAAAGCTTCCGGCCGGGCACCCTTTACAGTTAATAATTCGTCTTTAAATTTTATTTTAGTTCCTTCTTCACGGGGATCAGCTAAACAGATGAGTTCTTTGATGTTAAAATCCCGCTGGGCCAGTATTTTAAGCATCTCCTGGCCAACTGCACCTGTAGCACCTACAACCGCTAGTCTAATTCCTTGTGCCACAACGTTTACCTCCTGTGAAAAAATTCTAACCAGTATTTTATCATACTCCCAGAACCATTCACAAGGATTTAGAATGCTCCAATTATCACAGGCTGAATCTGTTTTCCCTGTAATGCCTGGATTACTGTTTCCACTGCTAGATCGAAACGTGCCACCATTGATGTGGCCTTCTCCACCGGATTATCCTGGCCAAATGGTATAAAGTAGATATTTTTCATATTTATTAAGAGCCCAATATTGCGCGCATTGCTTCCCAGCGCATCATTAGTGGATATACCAATTACTACCGGGCGTTGATTGCGCAAGTGAGCTTTTATAGCCATAAGTGCAGGAGTATCGGTAATTCCATTGGCCATCTTGGCAATCGTATTACCAGTTGCCGGCATAACTACTACCACATCCAGTAGCTTTTGAGGCCCAATAGGCTCTGCTGCAACTATTGATTTGATAATGGGCTTGTCAGTAATTCCCTGAATAATTTTCTTAAGTTCATCCGTATTATAAAAACGGTTATCAGTCTGATCAACTGAATAAGATAAAATTGGATAAATTTCAGCGCCTTCCTCTTTAAACCTGACAATCTGAGGAATAACATCACCTACAGTACAATGTGAACCAGTCAACACCATCCCTACCCTGACTCCTGTTAATCTGGCCGCCTTTACCTCTGCCACTGTTACACCCCTTTCAATCACCAAGCAGACTTTTATCTAGCCGGGTAAGCTCCTTGATAATCAGCCGTGGAATTACATCAGCCAACATTTTTCCAGCCGTCACTGGTGCTACCTTGCCAGGCAGCCCCGGAGCTAATATGGCCTTGAGTCCAAAAGCATTAGCTGCCTCGAAATCGGTACCCCCTGGTTGTGTCGCCAGATCAATAATAAGAATATTGGGATTGGCGTATTTCAACACCGTGCGATCCAGAACCAGGCTGGGGACCGTATTGTAAACAATATCACAGCTATTCATAATATCCCGCAGCTGTGCGTATGAGGCGCGTTTGCAGCCCATTTCGTAGGCCCGTGCAAGTTGACCTTCATTTCTGGCTACCACAGTAACTTCAGCACCCAGGGCTTTTAGAGTTCTAGCCAGTGTAATAGCGACACGTCCAAAGCCAATGATACAGGTATTGCTCCCATGGATGGTGATTGGAGTTTCCTCCATAGCAATTTGGATAGCACCTTCAGCAGTAGGGATAGAATTCAATATAGCCAGTTCATCCATCTCTACTACCTCTAAAAGAGTACAATTGTACTTTTCAGCCCATTGCTTCAAAAATGGACGGGCCGATCCGATTATGATCAATGCGGTTTTAGCCAGGGAACTGATAGCTTCCTCAGTTATAACCAGATTTTCATCGGCATAAACTGCTCTTATCAAGCCTTCCGGGTTGGTTCCCGGCAAGGGCATGACAACAACTTCCGTGCCCCGGCAGGCGTCCTCAACAGTATTAACCGAAAAGGCCCCGTGACAAACCCTATCCCTGGGTATACCTGCAGTAACCACAGTGGCTCCCATTTTAACCAATTCTGAGACCAGGATAATCTCCCTGTCGTCTCCCCCTAGTACTGCAATTTTAATTCCTGAAAGTACTGAACTCACCTTAAGCCCCCCTTGGGTCCACAATTATTACCAAAGTTAATAGCAGTATATGTACAATTATTAAAGCTGGTGCCTGTCCGCAGGGTCACCATTTTAGCCCGGTTGAGCCAATACCGTTTACCGCCACCTACGGCCTGCGCCAGGAAAAGCAGCTTACTTGCCTACCCTGCCGGGGATAGCTCCAAGCTTCGAAAAGACTATCGCAAGCACTTATAATTTAGGTTAAAATAAACTATCGATGTATAAAATATGTAGAAAGGAGTTGAGGCACGAAATGGCAACAAAGATGGCAGTACTTAAGATGTTTGGGCTTACCAGAACCACGAATTATTTGCCCATTGAGCAAATTCTAGAGAAGTATCCTGACGAAGCTCCTGAGCTTCTGAAACAGTTGTTTGAGGAAGGCCTTATTCAGACCTCCGAAGGAGAGAAATATAATCCGGAAAAAGATATAATTGAGCAATTAAAACCTGGTCCTAAAATTACCGAAGCGGGCTATCAACTATTGTTCCGCTCTCAGTTTTTACTTTAATAAGTCAAGAAGGGATTCGCCGGCCGGTGAATCCCTTCTTAACAAGATAACTAAAATTTATAGTAAATTATCCAGTCCATATATAAGACCTTTTATTGTCATCATTTTCTTGATAGCCAATATTACACCAGGCATAAAGCTTACCCGGTCATAGGAGTCGTGCCTGATAGAAAGGCTTTGTCCCGTTCCGCCAAAAATAACTTCCTGATGGGCTACCAGCCCAGGCAGTCTAACACTATGTATCCGCACCTGGTTAACTTCCCCACCGCGAGCACCAGCAATCTTTTCATATTCGCGGGTATTTTTTGGGGGTCGTAAACTGCGACCTTTGGTTATAAGCTCAGCTGTTTTAATCGCTGTACCAGAAGGTGCATCTAGTTTTTGGTTATGGTGCAGCTCGATAATCTCAACATCTGGCAAATAGCGGGCTGCTTCCTGCGCAAATTTCATCATTAATACCGCGCCAATGGCAAAGTTGGGAATTATAGCGATACCAGTCTCGTTCTCATTAGCCAATTTTTCCAGTTGCTTTAATTCGATATCATTTAACCCGGTTGTTCCGACAATACAGGTAATTCTATTATTCAGGGCGGTTTTGGCATTGCCAAAAACTGCCTGGGGATTGGTAAAGTCAACTATTGCGTCAGGGCGGGTTTGTTCAATAACCTTATCCAGATCTGTCTGAACTACCAATTCAGATTCTTTAGCCCCAATTATTTCCGATAGTTTTTCACCTTTTGCCTGCACATCAACAAGTCCTACCAGTTTCAATGCCTCATCTGCATAAACCGCTCGGACTGTCTCCAGTCCCATCTTACCCAGAGCTCCCACGACCACGACCTTAATTAATTCTGCCATTAGTCTACCTCCCTTGAATATCTAACCACTAGTTTTATACATTTTTCCATTCTCGTCAAGAATACTAATAAAGCCACCCAGTTACTCGGGCAGCGGCGGCTGGTTATATGCTTTGGCCAGAGCTAGCACGTACTTGCTTATTTCCTGAACCATTCTGCGCTCAATAAAGCTGCAGTTTTCTGGACGTCTGATTCCCTTATTCAGTATTTCCATATATTTGCTCACTAACAATATTTCCTTGCGTATTTGATCAAGGATATCCCCTTCTTCAGTATGAATATAAAATCGCTTAAGCTGCGGTAAAATTACCGTATTACCATTGTTTAAAGCTATGATAGCAGCATATTCGAGCAGACGATGTTTATCAAGGTCAAAGCCCAAAAAGCTATATATTAGTATCAGACGCCGGCTGGATTTTTTCAGCATTAATATTTTACGGCTTATATCCCTTTTGTAATTTTCCCGGATTAAAACTTGTTCCATAATATCTTTATAAATTGATAATACCGTTTGCTGCATTATAATCACCTCCTAATATAGTTTAAATATATTAGGTGTACTATTATTCCGCCACTTAATACCTTGACTTACAGTTAGTACGGCAGTTCAACATTGATTACAAGTTAATTAAACGCATATTACCCTTATTGCCCCACAATTAGCGCAGGTTTTACCTAATTACCACAACTTTTAAACTATTACTTGTCATTGTGCTGTTTAATTACCATATTAAGTAGCAGCCAATTATCCTGTAGCAGCATGTAGTTTTTGTAACTCTATACGGAATCAGGTTAAACTGTCAATTGCCATTTGTTTATTCTAAATTATAAATGTTATACTTTTCCGAGATAAGGAGGTGTTTTAATGCCATTTGACGGGATCACCATTCGGGCTCTGGCCCAGGAATTAAATAAGGATCTTTTAAATGCACGCATAGACAAAATTCATCAACCGGAAAAAGATGAAATAGTCCTGTCTATCAGGCAGCATCTAGGTGGATCGGTGAAATTATTAATATCAGCCAACCCTCGCTGGGCGCGGCTTAATATAAGCTCAGACCGGAGGCCTAATCCCAGTAAGCCACCCACCTTCTGCATGTTGCTGCGCAAGTATCTGGAAGGCGGTAAAATCAAAGAGATTAAACAAATCGGCTTTGATCGAATTATCCATATCCGCATTGAAGCTCTGGACGATTTCCGGGATTGGAAAGATAAAATTTTAATTTGCGAGTTTATGGGCAAGCACTCCAATATAATCCTGGTTAACCCAGAAAATAACCTGATAATTGATGCCATAAAGAAATATAGTCATGCCGTAAGTACCTACCGAGAAGTCCTGCCGGGCAAAGAATATGTAAGCCCCCCGGCTCAAAATAAAATTAATCCGCTTTCTGCCAATTATGATCAATTTGCTGCGGCCATGTGGAACCGCGGCAAGAAATCCCTGGCAACTGCTTTTTTTGAAGTTTACTCAGGTATCAGTCCATATTCAGCGCAACTAATTTGCCATGCCAATGGCTTGGACCCCCAAGTACCTGTTGACGAATGCGGAGAATATGAATTCAGCAAGCTTTTTACCTATACCGGCAACCTTTTGGAAGATATAACCCGCGGACACTTTAAAGCAACAGTATTTTATCAGCGTAATAAACCCCTGGAATACACGCTGATAGATATACCGAATACCTCACCCGGAGTCAGGGCAATCGAGACATCGTCCATTAACCAGGCCTGTGATGATTTTTATACGGCTAAGCTGGCTATTGTCAGGCTGGAATCCATGAAAACCAATCTGACCCGTAACCTCCGGGGGTTCCTGGACAAAGCCTATAAGAAGAAGTTCCTTCAGGAGGGAGACTTGCAAAAAGCCCACGACAATGAAGTTTATCGTTATTGGGGAGAATTGATTACCGCTTATGCCCACCAGTTAAAAAAAGGGGATAAGACAGCGGTTTTGACCGATTTTTATTCCGACCAGGAAGTAACCATTGAACTGGATCCGCGCTATAATCCTATTCAAAATGCCCAGAAGTACTTTAAAATTTACAATAAAAGCCAGCGCTCACTAAGTCATTTAAAAAAGCGGATGGCCGAGAATCAGCAGGAAATTGATTATTTAGAAACCCTGGCAGTGCAAATTCAGCAGGCGGAAAGCCTGCGGGATATAACAGAAATAACCAATGAAATGGAAGCACAAGGGTATATTAAGTCCAATTCACATACTCGCACCAAAATAGAAAAGAGCCAACCCCGCCGGTTTGAATCATCTGATGGTTTGGAAATACTGGTGGGCAGAAATAATTATCAAAATGATCAGTTAACCTTAAAGGATTCGAGCAAAAATGATCTCTGGCTGCACGCCAAAGATATCCCCGGTACACATGTGATAGTACGGTTGCCTCGTGGTACCGCCGATATTAACCAGGTTCCGGATACTACTTTGGAAGAAGCAGCTGCTCTGGCCGCTTATTATAGTAAAGCCAACCAGTCCGATAAAGTGGCGGTAGATTACACCTTCCGCTTTAATGTACGTAAACCAGCCGGGGCCCGACCAGGTATGGTGATTTATGATAATCACTGGACCATAATGGCCAATCCCCGTGCGGAGTTTATAGATAGGTTAGTGGAATGATTCAGCGCGGATTACGCGTATTTTAAATTAAGCCCAGGGCGGTGGGGTATATCCTGGACAGCGACATGGGCGGAGGCAGGTGTGAAACATCCGGCGAAGTCCGAGCGGGGGATGGGGTCGAGCGACACGGACGTCGCGAGAGCGTAGTTGAACACGGACGTGAATCTACGCGGTGCCCCATCACCCGGGAGGCAAGCCGTTGATGTTTCCGCTGCCGGAGACTGGCGGTGAACAGGATATGCCCCACCGCCCGCCGCTAGCACAAAAAACCTTAACTATTCCTGCTCCCCGGTTTCACGGGTTCGCCCATACCAGCGGCACAGAGAGGACATTCCCCGGCTTCCCAGGACTTAATATCCATGGTCAATACGGCTTCCTTCTTAATACCGAAATCCACCATTCCGCCGCTGCGGTCAACCAATACCCCTACTCCAACTACCTGACCGCCCAAACCTTTGACAACCTCAATTACCTCCTGTACAGAGCCGCCGGTAGTAACTACATCCTCGACTACCAGAACTCTCTCACCAGGATTAACAACAAAACCACGGCGCAGAGACATTTGACCGTTCTCCCTTTCGCAAAAGACGCCGGGAACACCTAACTGTCTGGCTACTTCATAGGCTACTATAATTCCTCCCATAGCCGGTCCAACCACCAGTTGCACATCATCCCCGGCAAACTTATCAGCCAAATGTTTGGCCAGTTTCTCTGTATAATTTGGATATTTAAGCACCTGGGCACATTGCATATACTGATTGCTGTGCCTTCCTGAGGTCAACCGGAAATGCCCTTCAAGCAGTGCACCGGAATCACTAAAAATCTTAATCGCTTCTTCTTTAGCTAACATTTAATTAAGCCTCCAATTCCTCTATAATTTTTTGTGCTGCCAGCTGTGGGTTTTCAGCTTTAACAATGGGCCTGCCGATGACCATATAATCAGTGCCCATGTCCAGTGCCTGTCTGGGTGTAGTAATGCGTTTTTGGTCATTCTTCTCCGACCAGGAGGGGCGTATACCAGGTGTTACGATGATGAAATCCGGACCACAGGCGTCGCGTATGGCGGTAATTTCCTGAGGTGAACAGACCACCCCGGATATACCTGCTGCCTGGGCCATCTGAGCCCATTCAACTACGACATCTTGCACCTTACGTCCGGTTATAAGCAACTCCTCTTGGAGTTGCTGCTGGGAGATGCTGGTCAGTACTGTGACTGCAAGAATCAGTGGTGGAACAGTCCCTAGCCGGGCAGCTTCATCCTGCACATCTGATACCACCCGGGCCATCATTTCTTTTCCCCCGGCTGCATGAACATTAAACATAAATGCATTTAATCTGGTCATTACCCGGCCAGCAGCACCAACCGTGTTGGGTATATCATGAAATTTCAAATCTACAAAAACCCTGCCTCCCAGATCGTTAATGCGGTGTACAATGTCTGGTCCGGTGCTGTTAAACAGCTGCATGCCGACCTTAAATACGCCTACGTCTTGAGCCAGGTTCTTTACCAGTTTAAGTGCCTCTTCCTGGGTATCAACGTCCAAGGCCAGTACAATTCTATCCTTTGCCTGCATCATTTAGCCTCCTTGGTTTTGTAATTCAACGCGAATTAGGCGCGTTTTAGACCTAGTGAAAACATCAGTGGTACTCGTGGGGTTCATCTGTCGGATTTATTTAATGTGCTATGCCTACTATCTCCGTAAGTCTCTTAATTCCTTGCTCCTGCATATATTGCTTAAGGCCAGCAATTACCTCTTCTGCTATACGGGGGTTTACAAAATTACCGGTACCGATGGAAACTGCTGACGCGCCCGCCATCATGAATTCCAGGGCATCAGTCGTATTCATAATACCGCCGCCGCCTAATATGGGTATGTCCACTTCTTTATAAACCTGATAAATCATACGCAGAGCTACCGGCTTTATGGCCGGGCCGGAAAGTCCTCCGAATACATTGGCCAGGACGGGCCGACCAGTTTTAACATTGATAGCCATGCCCATAAGGGTATTTATCATGGACAAGGCATCTGCTCCGCCTTCCACTGCGGCTCGCGCAATTGCTGTGATATCGGTTACGTTCGGTGATAGCTTCGGCAGCACCGGTAAAGTTGTCTCTCTTTTAACCGCTCTTACCACTTCTTTTACTGTTTCCGGGTCAGTTCCAAACTGTAAACCGCCGTGCTTAACATTGGGACAGGAAATGTTTAGCTCAATTCCTGCTATACCAGTATGTTTCTGCAATAAGGCGGCCATAGCTGCATATTCCTCGATGGTGTTGCCGGCAATATTGGCTATAACGGTAACACCCTTCTCCCGCAAATATGGCAGATACTCATTGAGGAAAACTTCCACACCGGGATTCTCCAATCCGATAGCATTCAGCATTCCAGAAGGAGTCTCGGCAATTCGGGGTGAGGGGTTGCCGGGTCGGGGAGTAAGGGTTGTACCCTTGACAATAACTGCGCCTAACCTTTGTATATCAACGTAGCCTTCATATTCCTGTCCATAGCCAAATGTTCCGGAAGCAACTGCTATAGGATTTTTTAATTGTATTCCTCCCAGATTCACCGAAAGGTCAACATCCAAGGTATCGTTCATCTATAAAAGCCTCCATTTCCATTATTAGCCGATTTATGTTAACATGGAATTTACATATAAGTAATATCGATTTAATATACTAGTGATAAACTAATGATGTGGTGTTGACAAAAATTTAATGGTTGCAATTCTCAGTATGAAAAATGACCAGTTAGCTGGTCATTTTTCATTTGCCAAAATCAATCTGCTCGAAGTCAAAAACCGGCCCATCTTTACATACCTTAACATAGCCATCACTGTCATGTTTTAGTTTCCGGGCACATCCCAGACATGCACCCACCCCGCAGGCCATTGATTCCTCCAGTGATACCTGACCTGGTATTTTGTATTGTTGGGCCAGACCGGCTACTTTTGCCATCATGACTTCCGGGCCACAGGTGTAAATATAATCCGGAATTTCTTTTTCCAGTACCTCCTGCAGCAGCCCGGTGACAATCCCCTGGTAACCTGCACTGCCATCCATAGTCGCCGGTTGGCAGTTGGCACCGAGTTTGGTCAGCCGGTCAGCGGCAGCCAGTTGCTCCTTGTTTTCTACCCCATATAAGGCCGTGACTCTGCAATCCATAGCTTTCAACCTTCTGGCCAGGTAAACTAGCGGAGCCATGCCTACCCCGCCGCCAACCAGTAAAACGTAAGACTTCTTACCAGGAAGAGTAAAACCTTGGCCCAGCGGCCCCATAATGTCAACATAATCATTGGATACCAGGCGGGTAAGAAGCCGGGTGCCTTGTCCCACCACTTTGTATAATAAATGGAGTCTTTCCTGTTCTATATCGTAAACACTTAATGGCCGTCTTAATAATGGATCAATGGAGTCGCTTACCCGGATATGTACAAACTGCCCCGGCTTACATGCAGCTGCCATTTCTGCAGCTGCCAACTCCATCTGCCACATATCATCCGCAACCTGTATATTACTTACAACCTTTACCATCTCAACCCTGGACATTATTTATTCCTCCATTGTATTCAGGGAACGGTACCCTCGCAGGTTTCGTCCCTTAATTTTCTGTACCCTAAGCGATGTAGTGTTTCCCCATTCCATCAGGCAAATTTTTTGCCGGGTTATCTATTATCTTGC
Source organism: Syntrophomonadaceae bacterium (assembly GCA_050943315.1). Taxonomy (GTDB): domain Bacteria; phylum Bacillota; class Syntrophomonadia; order Syntrophomonadales; family Syntrophomonadaceae; genus JBDKUD01. The sequence continues at coordinate 32,330 of JBMNOY010000002.1, read as the reverse complement.
CTTCCCGGGCCTACCACCTGTCCGTTTACAATGGTCAGCCAAGGCCATCCCTTTAATTTATATCCTTCATAGGGAGTATTCTTACCCTTAGAATAAAACTCTGCCTGGCTTACTGTCCTTTGGGCTTCAGGGTCCAAAATAGTTAAATCAGCGGTGGCCCCGGGACTTAATGTACCACATTTTAAGCCCAATACCCCGGCTGGTCCGGCCGTAAACAGACTGACCATTTTATTAATATCCAGCTTTCCTTTATTCACCAGATAATCCATAACTACTGCTACAGCGGTTTCCAGGCCGGAAATACCAAATGAAGCCAGCGCATACTCACAATCTTTGCTTTCCAGGTGATGGGGAGCATGGTCAGTGGCGATACAATCAATCGTGCCATCACTCAGCGCTTCAACCAACACCTGCACATATTCTGCCGGCCTGAGGGGCGGATTAACCTTGGTATTGGCATCATAATGACCTACCAGTTCATCGGTAAGGGTCAAATGATGAGGTGTTACCTCGCAGGTTACCTTTATTCCCTGGGCCTTTGCCCGGCGAATTAAATCAATCGAACCGGGGGTAGAAACATGGCAAATATGAATATGGCCTCCCGTCAGCTTAGCCAGTATAATGTCCCGGGCTACCATTATTTCCTCAGCCGCGGCCGGGATGCCTTTCAAACCATATATAGTGGAATAAAAACCCTCGTGCATTTGACCGTCCCGCGAAAGATTTAAATCTTCGCAGTGGGACAGAACCGGCAAATTAAACATCCGCGCATAATCTAAAGCATTGCGCATCACCGTGGCATTCATTACCGGTTTACCATCATCAGATACTGCAATACAACCAGCTTCAAATAATTCACCCATCTCTGTTATCTCATTACCATCCTGCTGTTTGGTTATACAACCCACCGGCAGAACGTTTACCACTCCTCGCTGCCGGGCCTTATTCTTTATAAAATTGGCCACTGTTCCATTATCGATTACCGGCTCAGTATTGGGCATACAACAAACGGTGGTGAAACCTCCGGCCGCAGCTGCCCTGGTACCGGATTCAATATCTTCCTTATATTCATAGCCGGGTTCGCGAAGATGAACATGCATATCGATAAAACCCGGGCAAACCACTTTATTAGAAGCATCAATCAGTTCACATTCGTCTGCTTTAATCTTCGCTCCTAATGCCGCCACCTTGCCATTTTCAATCAACACATCGGCTATTCTATCTATTCCATTGGCAGGATCAATAACTCTTCCGTCCTTAACCAGCAATTTCATCTTTTGAACCTCCCATCATCAGGAATAATAAGGCCATCCTGACCGCCACACCATTGGTCACCTGCTCATTAATAACTGCATTTACACTGTCGGCAACCTCGCTGGAAATCTCCACTCCGCGGTTCATGGGGCCGGGGTGAAGAATCAAAACATCTTTCCGGGCTTTATGTATGCGCTCCCGGGTCAACATGTAATAACGTGAATACTCGTCAAGAGAAGGAAACAGCCCCTTCTTTTGGCGTTCCCGTTGAATACGTAAAATATTTATTACATCCACCCCGTCAAGGGCTTCTTCCAGATTACTAAATGATTTTACCCCTAATTTTTCGATCTCCGGCGGCATCAAGGTGGTAGGTCCCACCACCCGGATTTCACATCCAAATTCGGTAAGGCCGTAAATATTTGACCGAGCTACACGACTGTGTAATACATCACCCACGATAGCCACCTTCAAACCCTCCAGGGTACCTTTTTTTTCTTTGATACTATACATATCCAGCAGAGCTTGGGTAGGATGTTCATTAGCTCCATCACCGGCATTAATCACCCTCATGCGTGTATTGCGGGCGACGTAATGAGGGGCTCCGCTCAATGAGTTGCGCATCACCATTACATCAAAACCCATAACCTCAAGGGTCTTCATGGTATCCCGCAGGCTTTCACCCTTTTGTACGCTGCTGGTAGAAACTGCCAGGTTAACGGTATCAGCACTTAAATACTTTCCCGCAATTTCGAAGGAAGTTCTAGTCCTGGTACTGGGTTCATAAAAAACGGTTACCATAGCCTTTCCTCGTAAAGCCGGAACTTTCTTGATATTCCTTTTAATAATATCTTTCATAGGTACAGCCGTATTTAGAATCAGTTCGATTTCTTCCCGGGTAACATTCCTTAGTCCCAGTAGATCTTTTCTATCCAGTTTCACCAATTAAACCCCCTCAGTTTCAATTAATTCCAAAAGTAAAAAAGTCTTTCCCACCATACGGCAAGAAAGACCTTAAGTCCTCGGATTCGTCTCCCTTGCCGGCCTCTCTGGACCAGTTTAAAGGGTTCATGTCATTTATCTATAATTTCCTGAATAATCACCTCGTCGCTGCCATCAAACTCGGTTACTTTTACAGAGATGACCTCCTTCTTCGAGGTGGGAACGTTTTTGCCTATAAAATCCGCTTTTATGGGTAATTCACGGTGCCCTCTGTCCACCAGGACAGCTAGCTGAATACGTTTAGGGCGCCCTATATCTATTAATGCATCAAGTGCTGCGCGAGCAGTTCTCCCTGTAAATAAAACATCGTCAACCAGAACAATATCTTTATCAGTTATGTCAAAATATACTTCCGTCCGGTGGACCTGGGGCTGAGCTGCGAGAGTAGTCAAATCATCGCGGTAAAGAGTTATATCCAGAATTCCTACGGGTACCTTGATTCCCTCAATCTTCTCAATTCTATCCGCCAGTCTCTGGGCCAGTGGTCCTCCCCGTCGCCTTATCCCGATCAGGCAAACATTTTCCACCCCTTTATTTCTTTCAATAATCTCATGGGCTATACGGGTGAGGGCTCTGCTTATTGCTACACTGTCCATAATCACATTTTTATCGCGCAGTTCCAAACACTCAATCCCCCTTTGTTTAATAACACAACAAAGCCCGCCATCGTAAGACCGAAGGCGGGCATAATTATCCCTTTTATCCTTGCTAGCCTCACGGGACCAACTTAAAGGTTCTTAAGAGAAGTTTAACCAACCGTTTTGACAAAGTCAATGTTTATTGCGTAATTGCTCCAGTATACTTAAAAAATAAGCCGGTAAAGCACTGTGAAACTCCACATACTCACCGCTTGTGGGGTGTTCAAACCCTAAAAGGTGGGCATGCAAAGCTTGAGAATCAAGCCCAAAATGCTTTTTGCCCGAGCCGTACAGTGGATCACCCACCACAGGATGTTTTATGTACGCAAAATGGACCCTGATTTGATGAGTTCTGCCGGTCAAAAGCTTTACTTTAACCAGAGTATAATTTCCGAACCTCTCCAGTACTTCGTAATTGCTTAAGGCCTCCCGGCCCCCGGCAACAACAGCCATCTTTTTGCGGTCCATTTTGCTCCTGCCAATCGGCGCATCTATAGAACCCAGGTTCTCTTTTATCATTCCATGAACTAACGCAATATATTCACGGTTAATACTATGTATTTTTATTTGTTCGGCTAAATTGCGGTGGGCCCGGTCATTCTTGGCCACCACCATCACTCCCGAGGTGTCTTTATCCAGGCGGTGAACTATCCCCGGCCGCAATTCTCCATTTATTCCAGAGAGATCGCGGATATGATAGAGAAGCGCATTCACCATAGTGTTATCCCAATTACCGTGTGCCGGATGCACCACCATACCCTTCGGTTTGTCCACCACTACAATATCTTCATCCTGATATATAATATTTAAAGGTATGTTTTGAGGTTTAATACTGACCGGTTGAAGTTCAGGAATCACTATTCGCACCTCGTCACCAGCTTTAACCCGGTAACTGCTCTTACACTGTTCACCATTGACAGACACTCGGCCTTCGGTAACCAACGTTTTGACCATCGCCCTGGACAAGTCTGCCGAACCGGAACAGATAAAAGAATCCAGCCGTTCCCCTTCCATGTCTTCTTCCACTACTAAAATCCTATTATCTTCCATTAGGCCTCCTCAAATCTTTCCTTAAATATAATATAGCCCATTAGTAGTATACCTCCGCACACAATGCCGATATCCGCAATATTAAAAACCGGCCACCAGCCCAGATCAAAAAAATCTCTTACCGCACCGAACCATAATCGATCAATAAAATTCCCCAGTGCGCCTCCAACTATCAGACCCATTGAAAACTGGGCTGCCCCCGAGGGGTAATAGCGGATATTGTAAAACACCATCAAAACTATGACTATCAGGGCACAAAGCAAAAACAGCCACGACCTGCCGGCCATCATGCCAAACGCAGCCCCGGGGTTGTGAACATAGGTAAGAAACAAAACATTGTCAATAAGAGGCCTGCTCTCCCCCATAGCTAATGAGTTCATTACCCATAGTTTACTCAGTTGGTCGGCAACCAGTATTAAAGCAACACTAATCCAGAACTTCAATCCCTCAATCCTCCATAACTCCTGTAAATCTGGCTAATATTGTAGCATATAAATTGCCCACTTACACAAGCAGCTGGCAAGAGTGAAAATATTTATCAAAAATATCTTTTTTAACATTTTATACCTGGTATGCAGGATTTTTGCAGATTTTATCGTATTAAGAAATTAATATTACTATTTTCGATTCACCGGGGGTATACATGTCGTATCGTATTACCGACCTGTTAGATATTGTTCAGCTGGAAAAGCTGATGCAGCCAGGATAATCAAGCATTGCTTTGATGAGGAAGCTGTCGTATCCCGGATTGGGGGCGATGAATTCGCCGTCTTACTTACCGGTTGTACCCGGAATCAATTAGAAAAAGCCTGTGAGCGCATAAGGAAAGCAGTTATGGTTGACAACACCAGGATTCCCGGTCCCGCCTTGAGCTTATCCGTTGGATTTGCTCTGCGAGATAGACTTCCTACAAATATGCACAGCTTGTATAGTGAGGCAGATAACAATATGTACCGTGAAAAACTGCATAGCCGCCAAAGTGCCCACAGCACTATAGTAAATACTTTGATGAAGGCTCTGGAGGAGAGAGACTTTATAACCGGGGGACATGTCAACCGTCTTCAACATCTCGTCGTTAGTTTTGGCTCCTATCTGGGACTTGACTTACACACAATTAACGAACTTCGCCTGTTGGCCCGGTTTCACGATATCGGCAAAGTAGGAATATCAGATCGGATATTGTTTAAGAATGGTCCTTTAGATAATGAAGAGTTTTTGGAAATGCAGCGGCATTGCGAAATCGGCCACCGAATTGCTCAGACTGCCCCGGAGCTGGTACCTATAGCCGATTGGATCTTGAAACATCATGAATGGTGGAACGGTCATGGTTATCCCCTGGGGTTAAAAGGTGAAGAAATTCCACTGGAATGTCGTATTCTGGCCATTGCCGATGCTTTCGACGCCATGACCAGCGTTCGTCCTTATCGCCAATCGTTTACCTGTCAGGAAGCTCTAAACGAACTGAAAAGATGTTCTGGTTCTCAATTTGATCCGGTTCTGGTTAGTAAATTTAGCAAGGTGCTATCTGATCGAACTTGGATGCAACAATATAATACAAACTTAGATAATAACCTCTTATAATAACAAGGCGAATCCCACAGGATTCGCCCCTATGGTGTTATTAGTCGTCACCGCCGAAAATTCCGCCAAGCAGGTTGCCGCCCAGACCTCCTATACCTTTTTGTTCTTCCCTGGTTCCAAAACGACTGGCTGCAACTATACGGTCAGCCAGACGTGATAAAGGCAGACTCTGCAGAAAAACTATTCCTGGCCCCGTTAGTTTCGCGAAAAACAGCCCTTCACCTCCAAACAAGGCATTCTTAAAACCACCTACAAACTGGATATCATAATCTACTGAAGGTGAAAAAGCGGCCAAACAACCGGTATCTACGCGCAGAACCTCTCCCGACCGAAGTTCTTTTTCAATAAGGGTACCCCCGGCATGAACAAAGGCCATTCCGTTACCCTCAAGTCGCTGCAATATAAACCCTTCCCCGCCGAACAACCCGGCACCAATTTTCCTGGTAAATTCAACCCCTATCTCTGTTCCTCGCGCTGTACATAAGAAGGAATCTTTCTGGCAGAGGAACCTCCCCCCCAGCTTACCAAGGTCCAGAGGTACAATCTTACCTGGATACGGAGCTCCAAAAGCGACCCGTTTTTTATTGCGGTCATTATTCATAAAAGTGGTAATAAAAAAGCTCTCACCGGTTAGAGCACGCTTAAAGCCCTGAAATATACCTCCACCGGTCGAAGTCTGCATTTCAATTCCCTGCTCCATGTACATCATGGCTCCTGCTTCAGCTCTTACACCTTCACCTGGGTCCAGTTCAATCTCAACCATCTGCATATCATCACCAAAAATTGTATAATCGATTACATCGGCCATTCTACCTGCTCCCTTCTAATTATTAAATCTATTAGTTTCCAAGCATGTAATATATTGATATACCAAAAAAGTAATAGTGTCAACTGGGCTATGGAAATAGTTAGCAGAGCACGACAGGTCATGGTACAAATACGGTACAGCTTTGGGACACCACCTGTACCAATCTGTCGCTTGCACTTTCACGTACAAGTGCTCTGTATATACGGGTTGCCGGCTTCAACCGTCAAAACATACTGTTAACCCGGTGTTTTACTAGTCTAATATTTAATATTAGGTTTTTTACTCCTACCTGGCACACTAATTGCTAGTATTATAGTCAAACAGAAAAAGGGGTTCTCCCACTTGCCTGTTATAAAATTGATTATGAAAGGAGTTTTAGTTATGACGTCACTAAAAGGAAAAGTAGCATTAGTTACAGGCGGCGGAACAGGTATTGGTAAAGGTGTAGTTGAAGCCCTGGCAGGCAGAGGTGTCGACAAAATCGCCATTGCTGCAGCCGACTTTGTAGATCTGACAGCCAACCAGTACAAGACCAAGAATATCGGTGGCTTCACAGCAGCCAAAAAAGTCTGCGAAGAATTGAAGGCCAAAGGTGTAGATGCAATAGCGATTGAAACTGATGTGACTAAACCGGCCAGTGTAAAAAATATGGTTAAAGAGACTTTGAATGCCTTTGGCAGAATTGATTACCTGGTTCATGTGGCCGGACTTATTACCTGCAAACCAGTAGTAGACCTGACGGAAGAAGACTGGGATTCAGTTGTAAACACTAATGCCAAGGGTACTTTCCTGGTTGACCAGGCAGTTATCGAACAAATGAAAAAACAAGGCGAAGGCAGAATCATTAACTTCTCCTCCATCGCCGGAAAATCTGGTTATGCCAACCTGGCCCACTACTGCGCTTCCAAGTTCGCAGTAATCGGCTTTAGCATTTCTCTAGCCAAAGAATTACTGCATGACGGTATAACCGTAAATACTGTGGCGCCTGGTATTGTTCCGACCCAGATGTGGATCGATCTGGCCGACTCCTTGAAATTACCTGGTGAAACCCGCGAAGAAAGCTACAAACGTAATGTAGCAGCAATGATTCCCCAAGGAATAGATCAAACTCCGGAAGATATGGCGGCGGCAGTATTATTCTTTATTGATAACCCGCATGTTACCGGTCAGACTATAAATGTGGACGGCGGATGCTGTTGCTAATTCTAAGCTTTTACTAAAACGCATAACCATACTGTAGCAAAACATAGCCCCCGGATTGGCCCCGGGGGCATCTTAAGCATCAGCCGTCATAGGTATTTAATATTTTATTAAGCAATTATTCCGAAAGTCAATTCACTATCTATTCAGCAATGGCTGAATCTGGCGGGTTTCTAGTAATTATATCCTTAATTACCAATATTATATTGCTGCATTTTCCTGTACAGAGTGCTGCGCGAAATACCCATTTCCCGAGCTACCTGACTTATATTACCACCACACTCGTCCAAAAGGCTGACAATTCTTTGGCTCTCCCGTCTCTGATACTGCAACTTTCTCTTCCCCCGCAGAGGATAACCTTGAACTTCAAATGGCAGGTATTGAGGAAATTCATCAGCACTACCCTCATGATGCGGTACAATTGAGTCGGGGAGATGCTCAAGTCTTATGGTATCCCCATCGGTAATACTGACTATTCTCTCCACTACATTCTGCAGCTCCCGTACATTTCCGGGCCAATCATAGTTAACGAGTAAATCCATAACCTCAGGCTCAACATATTTTACCCGGCTGCGCCATTCATAGCCGATAGATTTCAGCATATGATTAAAAAGCAGCGGAATATCCTCGCGACGTTGCCTTAAAGCCGGAATCTTAAGTGAAACCACATTTAAGCGATAATAGAGGTCCTGACGGAAGTTGCCTTTTTCCACTTCTTGGGCCAAATCCTTATTGGTAGCACAAATAATACGTACATCGACCGGAATAACCTTGTCATCACCTATACGGGTAACACTGCGTTCCTGCAAAACCCTTAGGAGCGCCACCTGCTGATCTAAAGGCATATCCCCTATTTCGTCCAAAAAGAGCGTACCCCCCGAGGATAGCTCAAACTTACCTGGTCGACCGCCCCTTTTAGCACCGGTAAAGGCACCCTCAGCATATCCAAACAACTCGCTGGCTATCAGCTCGCGCGGAATAGCTCCACAGTTTACTGCCACAAAAGGTCCTCTGCTGCGTGAACTCTGGTTATGTATAGCCTGGGCAAAGACCTCTTTTCCGGTACCACTTTCACCCTCCAGCAGAATATTAGACTTTCCAGCGGCCGCCAGTGAAGCCATACGTATGGTTTTTAACAGAACCGGAGATTCGCCAATAATATCATCAAACCGGAAAGAAGCCTGCGCTCCGCTGAAGCGGTTTATCAGCTTCTGGATCTTTTCAATAGGACGGAGTAAAATAGCTCCGCCGGATACAATGCCCTGGTCATCCTTAATCGGAGTTCCCGAAGATAAACAGTGAATCCGTCCTACACTGCTATCCACCAGTACTTCAATATCAGTATAGGATTCCTGCCGACTTAACAGCTTTTCCGCACACAAAGCCTTGCCGCCAACTAATTCCCGGATTGACCTGTTAACCAGCTCTGATCCGGGTTTGCCAAATATCTCTTCCACAACCTTATTAACTTGTTTTACCATTCCCTGATTATCAATAATGAGGACTCCATCTGACATGGTCTTAAAAATATTATTAAGACGGTTATTAGCCAGAACCAGTTCCCGGTTCCATTTTTGTAGCTTTAGTTTTTGATAGGCCAGCTTAGAAAAGGTATTGGCGACAGACAGGAGAGCATTAGCAGCCAGTTGAACATTCTTCTCGGGCATGACCGGAATTTTATCTACAGCGGCCATACATTTGTCAACATCAAAACCAATTTTCCGGGCTATCTTACCAAACTTCTTTTTATCCGGGGGATCGGTCAAAATCTGTCCGCCAAATATTGCTCCTATCTGCTTTCCTTCCAGCATTATAGGTGCTGCAAAATCAACCAGTCCGGCATGACACTGGTAAACAGCGGGTTTACCAGTGCGGGCGGCCATCTCTCCACCCCGTATCTCACACTGGTGGCACCTGCTCAGTCCGATTTCAGTGGTACGCAAGAGATTGCAGAAATCAGTAAAACAACTGGGCTGAGTCAAGGCATTACCCTGTGCATCTTCGGTCAAACTGGCAACACCCACACACATGGCAAAATTGTCCTGAAATTCCTGCAAAAAACTAAGGTCAATAAGGTCTCTTAGATCCACGACATTCACCTTCCTTGCTGAATACCAATAACAATACTTTTGCTGCATTTGTCTGAGAATCCAAATACCTGATTGCTAATTAATGTTAACTTTTAAGCTGCTGTACCTCCTTTATTAATCTAAACGTTCATTACTCTGATAATTTAAGTTTAACATATTGAATATTATTATCAATAATTGTGAATTTTTATACTTTAAGCCTTTTCATTATTCTCATTAAATAAGTACATAAACTCCCCGTACCCTTCCCGGATCAGGTTCTCTTTAGGAATAAAACGCAATGCCGCCGAATTTATACAATAGCGTAAACCGGTAGGGGCTGGTCCATCATCAAAAACATGCCCTAAATGCGAATCAGCTCCTTTGCTGCGAACTTCGGTACGAAGCATATTGTAACTTCGGTCAGTTTTTTCCTGGATGTTTTCGGGGACCAGGGGGGCACTAAAACTGGGCCATCCACATCCGGATGCAAATTTATCCCGAGAACTAAAAAGGGGCTCACCGGATACGACATCAACATATATGCCTTCTTCCGTATGGTTCCAATACTCATTATTAAAGGGCTGCTCGGTACCGTTATTCTGTGTTACCTCATACTGCAAAGCCGACAGCTTTTTCTTTTGCTGTTCATAAGACAAATTTTTATCTTTTCCCCAGTGTTTTTCAATAAAGGCATCCCGGCCGGAAGCTTTACGATATTGGCTATAGTGTTGCGGATTTTTCGAGTGGTAATCCTGATGGTATTCCTCAGCGGGATAAAATGGACCTGCGGGCATAATAAGGGTGGCAATTGGTTTTTTGAAGCGGCCGCTTTTATCCAGGGATTGTTTTGAGGCTTCAGCTTGAATCTTCTGTTTTTCATTGTGGTAGAATATGGCTGTTCGATATGATTCCCCCCGGTCATAAAACTGTCCGCCTGCATCTGTAGGGTCAATTTGTTGCCAAAAAACATTCAAAAGTTCATTATAAGTTACTCTCTCGGGGTCATAGGTGACCTGTACCGCTTCCATATGCCCGGTACCGCCAGAACAAACCTCTTTATATGTAGGCTTCTCCGAGCTGCCTCCCGTATAACCTGATACTACACTGATTACCCCGTCCAGCCGTTCAAAGGGCGCTACCATGCACCAAAAACATCCGCCGGCAAATGTTGCTTGCTCATAAGTCTTAGCATTCTCTGTCATCATGTAATCCTCCGTTAAAAAAAGTAGACACGGGCTATCAACCGATTCCCGTGTTCTTACCTTAAACAGGCACTAAGATATTTATGCATGGTTTTTGCTAATGTTAGACATTGGGCTGTGTGGTAGGTGCGCTAAAAACGGACCTGGCCGCTACGCTAGTTTTTCATCTTCCTGGGTTCAATTCCTGAGAGGTTGTAACTGCTAACCCATAATGTCCGGCAATAGACGGTGTAAAATGTCCAAATGCTGACGGATATTATGACCTGAAAATCCCAGCCCCTATTGTATATAAGAGTAAGTTATTCTATTTCCCATTTAGTATTTTGCTGGGAGCTGGTAAAAACTGCCCCCTGAATTCATTCTTCTCTCTGGCAGGAACTCCCTCACGCTCAATTTCCATATAACGGGTTTTTTCTAGCCAGTCGGAACTTTCCATGTGTTCCTTATCATATTGCAACATAGCCCATAATTCTCTCATATGCGGAATTGACCACAAATCATTAAAATAGTTAGCCCCTGCCTTTTCTTCATCGGGAAGGGCAGCCCAAATATATCTTGAAAATTCGGCTTTAAAGTCTTTATCAACTTCTTCATCAATAGGCAAATACCATTGTTTATTATCAAATAGCTTTTCGTACCTGCCAGCGTTGCCAGCGCTGTCTCCGGTACGATTACTGATTACCAGCGTGGGTTTTATGCGAATCGATCCCAATCCCAAAGGTTTCCCCATACCAATTTTGTGAGCACACTCCGACGGCAAATCCATAACAAACATTAAAGCCCCTAACTCAACATCGGACAGGTTTTCAAAACGGATTCGCCCTGAAAATATCGTTCCTTCTCGTACCGGTCTAATTAAGGTCAATTGCGATTTTGCTTTTTCCTTTTCTCTCTCGGTAGCCTCCCACTGATAATCACCTTTTTGTGGAGTCATCCGATGCCAGTAAAGCTTGTACCCCCGGATATAAGTGTCGTCATTCCAGTCCGCCATCTTTTCGCCTTTTTGAACCAAGTAATGCTGCACAGTAGTAGGCTTTGGAGTTGACAGAACTCTGGGTGACAATGCAGGATATTGTCCAGCATTTTTGATCATCGTCGCATCTTCGAAAAATACTCTTCCAGAGAATTTATCTTCATTACCAAATATGGCTGTAGCTATGTCTATACCCTCGAATTCTCTATTCTTTTCCGGTATATGATCCTTCACTTGTTTGTCATATGCAAGCCGAAATATAGGTGTATGCCCAAACGACTTTATGTTGCCTTTACTATCCTTGATATAGAAACAAGGAACCCCATCAGCATTTTCTTCAAGCATCTTGAGCAGGTTTGCTTTAGGCTCCCTGCTTATGTCTCCTTCGTAGCTCTTTATTATATTCCGGTCAATTTCTATCTCTCCTTCATTTCTAGGACAATGAATAACCGGGTGCAGATGCTTTTTGCCTATGCTGCCCGATAGTATTAAATAGCCCTTTTCATATCTGTTATCCGAATCAGCCTTATCATGTTCTAATTCAAAACATTCCTTATCAAGTATGGCATATTGTGGCTTTATGCTTCCATGACGAACTTTTGTGTCCGCTGGATTAAAAGAAACTGGATAAAAATTAAATCCAATACGCAGTTGAGTGACTTGTTTTCCCTCATCATTTACCGTTACAATTTCCCACTTTGATTCATTCGCTTTTTGTTTGTCTTCGGTTTTAGCTTCAGCATGAATTCTATATATCTGCTGCTTTTCCAACGGATATATATAATATTTACCGTGCTCCTCCTTCAGCCAGCCCGCTTCGGCTGCCGGGCGCAATCTTCCACCCTCACGCTTAATCATCCATCTCTGATATCTTCCTGAGTTTGTTACCTTTCTGTAATAAAACCGTCTTTCTTTTTCCGTGAATTCCATTTTGCTATAACTGACAATCTCGACCAGATTACGCACCATTCCTCGTAAGCTACTGCCGGGTATTTTCGGAATTCCACCGGGAGCAAAGAAATCCGGGTTTACCCTATGCTTAGCATAATCACATTTATCACAATTTTTATCTTTGCATTCTTTGCAGGCTTCCGCCGCTTGATTAGCCAAAATTTCTTCCTTCCGGGTATAGGTGTCCCTTATATACAAGGGGGTTAATGCTTCTATCTCCAAATCAATATAGCCAGTGTACCGATGGCTATGGTAACAATCGAACTCAGGTATTGTATCCGCAGGAATCACAAATTTATTTATAGGGACAAAATTATAGGGAACCTTGGCACTTTCTCCTGATTCTTGAGTGTTCGAGCGAGCACTTTCCTTGCCCCTGTTTTTATTGCGATTCTGCTTCCCAATGTTATTTTCGGAATTCTGTTTTTTAACCTCACTGGGCCTAGGTTTTTCAGGCTGGTCAATCTTATCCAAGGTTATTTCTTTTCCCTCTACAAATAATTTAACCAGTGTCTTGCCCTTCGCCTCAAATTCACATTCTTTTTTTGGTTTCAACAGGTTTACGTCTTCAACATTTACGTTCACTGTATATCTAATGGTATTTCCGCCCACAATCAACGCTAATTCAGCCAAATCTCTTTTAAGTCTAAACTGTTTAATCACAGCTTTTTGCATCCTACTCCCCCCTCCCGTATTCGATTTTTACAAATCGACAATCCACATATCCTGCTTGTCCTACCGGGGTATAACCAATATAGTTTCTGGTAACTAGCCAGAACCGTTCTCTTTCATTTATAGTATGATTTTCGGGAATAAGCGAACTATGTATTCGCAGTTCAATCCCCCTTTTTTCCTTCAACACCTTCCAATCTTGGTCATCTCCATCAGATAGCTGGGTGCCCCATATCAGCTGGCGGGCTTCAATTGCTTCCAACTTGCCGTTTTTATCTTCCGCATCGAACCGTACACGAAGGCGAAATACATTATCATCCATGCTACTTTTCCATATATAACATTCACAGTCCTGGTCAAAAACTCGCAGAGACCTTAGATATTCCGGTTGAAAAGGTAGGAAGGCTGGCATCACGAGTTTACCATCTTCAAATGTTCCCAGACAGACGCCGTGATGCATCATGACAAAAGTCGTTGCTTTTGTATCTTTGAACCGTGCTTTAACTCGTTCTTCAATATCACCCCAGTTACCTTTATGTAATGATGGCATATCGTCCTTAAGTTTAACCAACTTCAGAGCAGTGCTAAGCATTAGACGTCACCTCTTTCCGGCTTGTGTTATTCTCTTCCAGATGCTTTATTAGTGAGGCGACCTTTTCCTCCAGTAGCTCAGCAATACTATCATCCCACTTTGGATTATTACCTTGATAGTGGAGCAGTAAATTGTCCCCCTCTTGCCGCATTTTAATTATCCGGTCATCAAATGATATAATGGCGAACAACCCTTGCAGGACTCCGCGCCCAACGTTTTTCTCCCCGCCAACAGCTAGATCACCGTTCCAAAGGTCTTTTAAGACCAGCAACATTAAACCAGCTTCCCAATCTTCAAAGTCCTTTATTTCGAGATCTAAAGTAACCATTGGATCATTGTTTTCCTTAGACCAAATCGGCATACTGTCAAAGAAAGCGCCATCTATGACTCCACCGGTAAAACGGTCAATCTGTATGCGATGTTGGATTTCTTCCCGGTATGTGTTTTGAGGTATTTGCTTTTCCTTTATTCGTATTTTCCCTCTTATGGGTTTCGCTGTTGAGCCTTTCTCGCTATCCACCCAGCCAAAAAGGTTATTTAAGACATCACTATTACCGTTCAGGGTTTTGACAATGCGTTCAGCCCGGGAACGTATGGCACCACGCAGAGAGGTTCCTGGCACTACAGCTATTTCTCCAGAACCCTCATAATTTTGGCTGCTGATATGTACCTTATCAGGTGCTTGTGTATCTCCAGGATAGGAACCAACTATCAGGGCGCTTTTTACAGCAAACACCGCTTCAATACGAAATGTTTTGAACCTAGGATGGAAGGGCAGTGTTACCTTTACCTTTGCAGGATCGTACTCAATCTGTGCCGCTGAAGGGTCCCTGGATAACCAGGCAATGACATGATCCCTGTTTTCGTAATTAAAATTAAATTCATAGGTAGTTATATCTTCCAACCTACAGAGTCCAAATCCCTGACCCGTTCGTGCACCAAGAGCGAATTCTCCGCTACTTAGAATAACAGCAATCCAGTCAAAAATATTTCTAAATATCTTGTCGTTAAAAGCCTTTCTAATTACCACTTCCATTTCCAAGTTAAAACTAATTCCCGGTTCTACTATTTCAAAGTCAAACTTATTACTCGATTCTACTGTGCCTGTCTTGCGATCGATCTTTATTCCATCTCTCAACCTAACTAAAGCTTTAGAGTCTTCTGAAATCATAATATCTGCAATTACTAAGGCACTTTGACAGGTGTATGTTACACTCTCACCATTCTTCTCAACCTTATATTTCCCACCCCAAAACCAGAGTTTATTCTCTTCATAATTGGTTTCGTCGCCTACATACTGGTAATCTTCGAAGGCATGCTTGAGAGCACCGGTGATAGATGAAGAAGGTATATAGGGTCGCCCGGCTTCGTCTTTAAGAACAATGATATTACTATCGCCGTATAGGCTTCTGCCCCCGCCGATTATAAGAGGGGTAATCACTTTCAGCTTGCCTTTTAGCAGCATCCGGCCTACTATGGTTGCGCTGTCAGATGTTTTATTGTGCACCATTGCGTTCCCCTCCTTTTCTACTTATTTTCCCAGATTTGTTGTGCTTGCGAAGAGTACGGAAAAATACCTGCCAATACGTTTTATATAGATTTGGGTCCAAATCACTAAGCCCAAATTCTTCCTGGAATGTCTTGGCAAGTCTTGCTTCGTCCCTCATGTGCCTTATGCACCAGTTTTCCAATTTCATGTCCTTAAGCTCTTCAAATATATTTGACTGATTTAGGCGTATCTCTTGAAGCGGTTTGATCGCTTTTTCGCGCAACTTACTAACCATATTTGCCAAATCCCTTTGGCTCTGGGAATCCTGCACTATCCTTTCGAGTCTGCCCAGCAGATTGGAGGGCAGTAGATCTTTATCTTTATCTTTTTCGTCTGTATTCTCTCTAAAATACACACTGGCTCTTTGGCTGGCCGTCGCTATAACCACACGCTCATAATAATCCTGGTAGATCTTTTTAATAATCCTTTCAGCCAGAGGATTCATGCTGTCCGGCTTATCAATTTCCTCTTTAAAACTTGGAACATTATAATAATCCGTAACCATAGGCAAGCTACTGAAAAACCTCACTTGTCCAAATCCCAATTGTCGCTTTTCTCCTAATCCCTCCTGCATGAGGGCCTGAATTTTTTCCTGTAAGTCTTTGTTGACATCACTCGAAAATTGCAACCAAAAAGAGGAGCCGGGGGCCCATCCCCTGAATACTGGTTCGGGCATCTTCCAGTGGGCGATAAAGGAGCGGCTTTCCATTGGCTTAGCAAAACTAGTAATAACCTCAACACTGCCTTTTTCCAAGCCAAGATTATCTTCCAGTAGGTTGGTTAAACTCTTTTCAGAGCTTGTTGTAAAACCGCAATCGTCATATATAACAACTGGAGAAACAAAGTATAACAATAACTGGTTATCAAATCTCTTATTTTCTCCCCATAAGGGGTCATCCAATGACACTACATTTTCCTTAATTTCACCCCATGAAATTTGGCATGTACCATACTGAGTACTAATAGATCGGCCAAGTCTAATCTCTGACTCATCAAAAAAGCGTTGGAATGCTTCTAAGGCCTCCTTGCTGCCCCAGATGCAGCCTTTAAATTTTTGTCCCGGTTTCAGGAACTGATAGTGGAATATGCCACCGTCTTCTCCGTGACCTTCTATCCTTTCTTTAGACAGGTTAATGTTACTGTTTCGTACCAGATGAAAGCTAATTGCTTTCTCGGGCTCTCTTCTTAATAATTGCCCATCACCTATAACACATCCATACCCTCCAACAGCCTTGGTATCCTTGACTTCCTCTGTTAATAAACTATTGAGGTTTTCTTTGGATTTGTCGGTATGTATAAATAAGGGAACAGGGTACAGCGAATAGGTTTTATTGCCCGGCTCATCATATACTAGCAATGCGTTGCTAAAACCTAGCTGCCCATCCAAGAACCACTGCTTGAATATTTCATCATCCTGCGCTTGGGAAGGTTTCAAGCCTTTTTTTCTGATAAATCTATTGGCATAATATCCATGCAAAGCACTTCCCGGAATATAATCCAGGCAGGTCACCATGTTTTCATCGCCATCTGCAGAAGGGAAAAGCAGAGGTGCAATATTTGTAATGGTATAATCTAACTTGTAACTATAGCCATAGGTTGCCTTGGATACAGAAACAGGCTCACATTGACTGTCATTCGTAATTTTCGTTGAGGATGTGGAATATCTCTTTTGTCCTGGCTGCCAAGCTTTTAACTCTGCCAGTACTTTGTCGCCCAAATTTTCCTCATTTTCTGTATATAGCGTGCAAGTGACTGCCCCCCAGCCTCGATTTCTGCTGCTTCCTACTCGTCTCAGGTTAAGACAAGCCAAAGCTAGCATGGCTTCAATTTCCGTTTTTAAGTTTAAATTCAATATTTCAATGGTTCCTGTAAAAGTATAAGGAGCTTTCAGAACTCGAATACTTCTTAAACTGCCTTCATGGGCATATCCATCTTTATTTATAGAGGTTTGTTGCCTAATATCAGTAAAAGTACTAGTAATCGTTTCTTTGTTAACTAATTGTTTATATTCGTGGCTAATATAACGCAGCCAACGTACCGTTTCTTCATATTCAGAGGGGTAAAGGTTATTTATTTGCAGAACTGAAGGGGATTCACTGGTCCCGAATACCGTATCTACCTCCAGACGCAGAAATCCATCCAGCCCCGCTTGCTGGAGCATCTCCTTTACTTCCAGGGCACTCTCCCGCAATAGTCCTTTTAGTCTTCGAGCCGGGAAAATCGGCAAACCTTCCTCATCAACTACGATGTCGCTGTCGATATAACTGCCCCGACCAGCACCTGAGCCTAACATAAGGAAGGTATCCACATCAATTTGTATCCTCAGCAATGGACTTCCTCCTCTCCAACAAAACACTGGGGTAGAATTCCATAATATCTATCATATCTGGATAAGGTGTTTTTCCATCTCCATAGCCTCGCATCTGGTAAGCACTCATCGCATGATCGGGTAGACGCCCCCCACGGGCAGCCATATCTATGAGAAAGGTGCTTAAAACTTCCGGCCCTGCAGAGAACGCTGCCCTCAGTTCCTTCAGATGTGAGTTTGTCCAGTGTTCGGTGTTGTTATAAAAATAATCCAGACCATGTAATAGACGGTTTATGCCTTTTTCGTGTTCAGGGTTGTCCAGCACATAGGGGCCAAAATATATCTGGTAAACATGATCCTTACCCTCAGCTTCCCGGATACTCTGAACGCTGCCACTTTTAGTTCCGCTAATTATATAAAAATCCAGCCAGGATCCGCCTTCGTCTCGGTGGCATTCCTTAGCCAATGCGCATAGTTCCTCGGCAATCTGATAAGTCCTGTAAAATGGATATTTGGTTTTAGCAATAGCCACTCCAGCACAAGCGCTGAAACCATGGTCAGGCAAATCTTCTAATTCCCTGTTGGCTGTCTTTGTCCACATGTCGATAAATCTCTCCGCTAGGTATAAACCCAGCTTGCCGTGACAGATAAAGGTGAGGTCATCACCACCCAATATAAGTGGACGCAGGGGGAGGTTGTCCTTTATTTCAAAACCAGGAACATCCTTTAACTTATCTATCATATCCACTACTTCTGAAATGAGTTTTCTAAAGCTTTGCTCAGTTATACGTTCCATATTAATGGAACGTAGTCGGTAGTCAGCAAGACTGGTGCTCTGCTGGAACCAGTTGCCCATACCGTTCCCGTCAATATGAACTATAGCTGTATAGCTGTCTCCTTCTTTCTGCCCGAGCCGATCAACTCGTGTGGGGAAACTATAACCTTCAAGCAGTTCTGCATAATCACGCTTTAGTCTTAACCTAGCTTTTCCTTCAGCTGCTTGTTTGGCTAATATTTTATAATCAATATACTTTTCTTCATCTTTGTCATAATAAGTGCTTATGGTTTCTCCTTCAGAAGTAGCAGCAGTGATACTATGAGCAGGTAAAGTAATAACAGGGAAATAACGATTACGATTATCCATCATTTGAGCATATAAATCTGCTATTTGCTCTGGGAAGTTCTGAGTTGGCGAGAATCCATCCATAATAGCTACTGCTAGTTGCATACCAGGTGCTATAAACAGAAGCTTTTTAGTAAACTTTTTGACAAACTCGTTAGCTTCGTTCTTTTTTCGAAATAATATCAATGCCTTGCCGCCGCTGAATACTCCTACTTCAAAGGGTAGGGATGGGTCCTCATCCAGCATTATTTTGACAGGATTCTCTTTCCACTGAGCTATGATTTTCTGGACTTCTATCTCTTTAAGGTTACAAGCTTCAGCCAACGCCGATACTGGTAGATCCTCAAACAAAGTCTTTACTATATGTGAAGCCCCCAAATTATCTCGTAATTCATTACTGGAAAAGATGTACTTCTGGATAGATACTACATCCATCAGCACTGCGCAGTATTGATTCATTTCGATATCACCCCTTATTGGTAGATATGCTTTTCAAGCTTTTTCCACAGCTTCTCTTCCGGCAGATCATTTCTACCAAGTACTATAAACTGATACCTTCCAGCACGAGTGGTAGCTCTCAAATCGTTCTCCAGATTAGCCGCTATCCTAGGTTCCAATAAAGTAATCAGTGCCGAACGGGCTTCCTCTCCTCCTATTTGGGAACTGCGCAGAATGATTTCAAAGCCCTTGTTTTTTATTGAGTTACTAAGTTTTTCTTTTCCGTCTTCATACTTTAGCGTTGTTCCGCACGAGATTCCACATATCTGGTATCCATTCTTCACTAAAACGTCAATTTCAAACATTGCTCCCTCTTTTGTTATAAATTCGATATTACTAATAATGTTTTTATCACTATTTTTAATATGTTTTCTTCATACCCATACTACATAACTTTCTAACCAACCACCTTTATTAAATTCTTTCAGCGTTTTTGAATTTACCTTACTGTCATAATTGTTATATATCCAGTTACCTTCCATATCGGCAAATCGATCATTATCAGGAAAGGCACTAAGGTATGCAAATAATTCGGGATTTTGGAAAAGGTTATATCCACCCAAAGCTTCGTCTATGCGATTGCTATCCTTCTTTCCTTCTTTAAAAAGTCCCTTCTGCTCAGCTTTGTTAAACCAATTTTTTAAATCCAATACCTTGCTCTTATTGGCTAATTCAGCTAAGCACTGCAATATGGCGTCTGATTTTGACTTATCTTTAATGAAATCTAAGTATGTTTTTTTTTGCTTTACATCATTTTTACTATAACTATGTAGCTTAAATAGATCGGAATTTTCTATTTGAATGAGATTTCTTAAGTCTCCGGTAACCAAATCTGGATTTTCATCAAGCTTAATATGATAATCTCGTGCATCCAGATATGATGCAGAAAATTTTTCTTTGAACATGATATTCAGCGCTTGGTATACATGCACTGACATAGCTTTGGTTCCTCCGGTGTAGTTCAAATGAAGAGACTTTATCTGAGCTTCTCTGTTAGAAAATAATTTCTTGACTTCAGATACAATTTCTGAAGCCTGGCTCACATCAGGTAGGGGTTCTTTCAAATACTGAATATTGGGATTCTTAAATTCGTTTCTCAGCACGTTTTCAATATTGTCAGCATATCGGCCTGTTCCTCGAGAAAACTTATTTTCTTCGGAATGTATTAGCCAGATTCGCTGCAAATTCTTATTGGTTAGGTGAAAAAACTTCGCTACCACATAATTTGGCAATGGATTATTTCCTATTAACAAAACAAGGTCAGTGAAATCATATTGTTTACTCAAAATTCTCTCTCCCTTCCTATTCACCCGGCATCACAAAGTCTATTAAAACTGGGGTACTTCCTTGGGAACTTATAGCCCGCCCGTTTGCATCTACTGCATTAGGTTTTAAGTATTGAAGGTTACGATTCTCGGATAAAGCTGTTACTAAGATCATTCCGGTGCTAACAATAGCAGTTGCTCCGGTATAGTCGCACAGTATATCCTGCTCCGGGATGCCAAATTCCTCAGCCTCACGATAAATGCTTTTGACTACCTTAACTACATTGTCAATGTCGAACGGATCCTTAATCTCTCTTTTATATATCTCTATAGAATGGCCGTCATCACCAGGATAACGAGGCTCATGGGTTTCATCTCCAGGATTATAGTTGCTGTAACGCTCATAAATTTTTTGAAAGTTTTTATCTGCTTGTTTGGTAACCAGTAGCCAGCAATGCTGCAATTCAGGGGCATGAAACTTTATGGAAGTCTCAGCGGCAGTTTCACCTTCTCCTAACCCCACCGCTGCAATCAAGGCCTTCACCGGCTCAGCCTCTCTATGCTCTATCCTGCTGTTCCGTCGCCATTTCTTCAACACTTTAGGGAAAATCCACTTGATTGTTCCCCAAATTGTTGGACCAATTGGCAATAGAATACTTAATAAAATAGAAATGCGATCAAGCGTTTCCCACATCATCTGAATACCCTTCTTTCCAGCTCATGTCTAGCGTTCCTTGCGTGCCTGATCTCGCACCGCTTGCAAATTAATAATCTCAGCCACAACAAACTTAGGTATAATAGATCCTGATTCCGGTTTCATTCGCAATATTGGTGGAAAATAGCCCATCCTGCCATGTAACAGGGCTAGCATAATAGCCGCAGAATAGCTCAGCGACGGGAGATTTATAATAATCGGGGTCTTTTGCCATTGCTCCGAGCTAAGCCCAGCACGATTCAATATATCCTCCACCTGGGCTGAAACATCCCCCTCAGGATCAATTTGGGCATTTATATTCTTTATATCTAGGACCGATTGCTTAGCTAATCCTTTGATTACCTTAATATTATCCTCTGTTAATGGATGAGCAAAATTTAGCAGAATAACTGTCAACACCTCCTAATCCCAAACAAAATTCCCTGCAAGAGCCATACAAACAAAGATATACATTTATTAAATATTCGACACAATAATTACATATCCTTCCATTAATTTTTTAGTTTTATTGAAGGAAGTATAAAGAAGCAGAATTTCTCTTTTCTGCTGTATAAATAGAAAGAAAGTAGATTTATCACTAGATGCAGGTCTCAAAAAGCTAATTATAATGCTTTATTATGTAAAACCTGATAATATAGTAGGAAGGATATGTAAATAAATACATAGAAATACTTTAATATATCAAAATTGGAGAAAAAAATAATGAGACTAAAAATAAGAATCGAATCCAATAAACCTATCGTTTTGCCTTGGTCGTATAATCACATTTTACAAGCTTGGTTATACCAGCAGATATCTGATCCTGCTTACCGGTTATTCCTGCATAATGAAGGTTACCGCTATGAAAACAGAACCTTTCGCCTTTTCACCTTTTCCCGACTGCAAGGTTCATGGGAGGCTGATAAGGAGAAGAAGCAAATTATTTTTGAAAGTCCGGTGTACATCCAGATAGCTTCACCTTTAACACCTTTTATGCAGCAGATAGCCATGTCCGTACTGATGGGGGAGAAATCCTACTGGGGCGGTAATGCCATTAGTGTTACCGGTGTAGACGTCTTAAATTATAGCTTGCCTAAAGATAAACAAAATTGGATAGTTCGTACCTTATCTCCTATAGTTATATACAGCACTCTGATGGAAGGCGATAAGAAAACTACCCGCTATTACCGTCCTGACGAATCATCTTTCCATACTCTAATAAAAGATAATCTTCGTAAGAAGGCCGTTCTATTGCAGAGATACTATCCCAACGGCTATCCAGCTCTACAAGGTGATTTTTTGATCCGGCCTTTGTTTGATCCGTTAAAAAAAGGTTCAACCGCCCTTTATTATAAGGACTTTTTTATCAAAGGTTACATGGGAGATTTTGAACTAGAGTGCGACCGAGAGTGGGTAAAAGTAGCCCTGGATACTGGTCTGGGGGCCAAAAACGCTCAGGGGTTGGGAATGGTGAAGCTTTTATAACTTGAAACCTATGAATGTTAATTAGATAGTACCTTAGAGGATTAATCTTAGGTGATGGAGGTGAGACAAATTGTTAGAAGCGATGCGCGCTTTAGCTTTGGACTACCTTATAAAAGAACTGAACGGATCGGTTATTGATGACGCAGAAGCAGAAGAGTGGTATAAGCAACTAAGAATCTCAGAACCAAGAAAACTCTTCCCATACCTAGTTGAAGATAGTGGTCGGGTGAATAAGGTCTTTATATTAGAACCGGAATCGGAAGAATGTGTTCGCATGGTTGTTCAAGAGATTGTTGGCAAGGGGGAAGGGTGTACGTCGGACCAGTTACCCTTTATTAAACCGTCCGGCTCTCAAAGTGCCCAGATTGGGCCGGTTATTAAACGAACCAATGCTGGTAATGGTGGACCTTCGGTAAAAATCATTAATACCACCATGAAAAGCTTTAAAGAAATCGCTATAAGCGGTAAGCCTTGGTCAGGTTACTTTAGTGAAATTATTTCAATATTAGAAAAACCTAAACTTAAACTTACTGACGGAACTACTATTGAATGGAGAAAAAAGGGATACAGCAGTATGCTTTCTTGTGCCATTGAAAAAATTGGACAACAGTCTGAGACCGTATTTTTAACAGTAAGAGATTATCAGAGCAGGCTGCCCGGTTCTGTGCCCCAGTATCTTGAATACCTAATGGTGGAAAAACTGGCAGGGGACCGTTATGTAGTAGGCAGTGCCCGGGCTCAAGACAATGCTAAGTGTCTCTTGTGCGGGGTGTCTAATATAACCGTTTATCCCAATGCCTTAAAAGGAGCAGGGATTAATCTTATAAACATTGACCGAGCCGGTCGTTTTCCTGGGATTGATGAAATATATGCCTGGAAAGCATTTGCCCTATGCCAGGGTTGCGCTGATTTGCTTTATGTGTATAAAAATCATGTGTTAAAAAAGACCGGCCCTAAAAAAGATCGCCAGCCTTTTAGCTCCAGAATTGCGGGAGCTATGGCTTTGGTGATTCCTCATTATTTACCTGGCCTGGATAGCAAAGCCAAACATAGAATAAATCGACGCTTGCAAGGCTATTTTAATAGTTTGGAAACTGATGTGGAAATCCCCGAAGATTTGCTGCTGGAAACTCTAAAAGATCAGGAAGGACTTCTGAATTTGGATATTCTGTGGGCAACAGTTGGACAAAACATAGATGATGTTACTGGTGTGCTGCAACATATTTTGCCCAGCAGGTTAAGAGAACTTTCTATTATTAATGCTGATTTTTTAAAATGGCAATCACCTTTGTATCCAAAAGTAATCATTGAGGAAATGCAACCAGATTTAACCCTGCGAGCCATGAAACCATTATTTCATCGCCCCAGTGGCAAAAAAACCGAGGCGTTGAATCAAGCACGTTCCACCATTGAGCTGAAAAGGCTAATAGCCTATTGCCTTTATCATAAACAACCGATTCCAAAACAGCGATTGGAAGAAGAATGGCTGATTACTGCTCGCAGTTATTATAATGAAGCAATGGAAAAAGCTGAAGGCTATAAAGGATTGCTTTATGAAGGACAGGGTAAAAAAGGACCTTATTTAACAGCTGCTGGCTGGATCAAATATTTTACTTGGTGGCTATATTATTTTCAGGAGGTGGGAGTGTTGGGAGGAAGCAAAACTACTTATAAGCCGGGTATGGACGAGTTAGCACCTTACTTTGGACCAGAAAGTCGTATAGACAGTGAGGAAAAGGCTTTTGCGTTTATGCTGGGTATTTTGTACGGCAAGTTGATGGAGGTCCAAGGAGCGCGAGGGGTCAACGTGTCTGCCAATGCTTTGACATGGTTAAAGCGGTTGACCCTAAAAGGCAAGGACTTGCCTGAATTATATATAAAAATTCGCAGTAAGTTGTTAGCCTATGAAGCGGAGAAAAGTGCTAAGGTAAGGGAATTAGTAGCTGAAATAGGGAATTTAGGTGTACGCTTGGGCGATCAGATTACCTTGGACGAAATATCTACTAATTATTACTTGTTGCTGGGACAATCAGTCGCCAGGGATGTTTTGAAATCTAAAACTAGAGAAGAAGAGCTGTAAAAAACCCAAATGAAATATTGTGTTCCTAAAAAATTATTGAAAAAGGTGAAAGTTTATTAAGGGAGTGAAAATATGAGTAAAGATTTATTAAACGAACGCCAGGAATTCCTGTTTTTATACGATATCAAAATGGGCAATCCCAATGGAGACCCCGATGAAAACCGTCCCCGGGTTTTGCCGGATGGGACCTATTATGTTACTGATGTGCGGTTAAAAAGATTCGTTAGGGATTTTATGAAAAGCCAGGGCCTGGATATTCTGGTGGACAATGTTGAAGGAAGAACCACCAATTTGACCGGGCGAGTTTTGCATTACCTAAAATCCAAAGGATTAGAAAAAGCGGAAGGGAAAGAAATTGTCAATATTTTGTTGGATTCTTTTATTGATGCTCGCTTATTCGGAAGCTCTTTGGCATTTAAAAAGGAAAAGGAAGAGAATTGGGAGCCTAAACCAGAGCCTAAAACATTAACCGGAGCAGTACAAATAAACATGGGGGAGGTACTGCATCAGGCAGAAAGTGTAGATATTCATGGAACTTCTATTTTTGCCAGTGATGCTGATAACACCCAGGGTACTTTCACTACCTATTATGGATTGCGTTATGCCTTAATCGGATTTTCAGGGGTTGCCAACCAGCATTCTGCCCGCCAGTCACGTTTAACCGAAGAGGATTATCAATTCTTTTTACAATCTTTATGGCACGGGGTTCGTACTGCTAATACCCGGAGTAAAGTCGGACAAATTCCGCGCTTGTTATTAAACATTACATATAAACCTGGAGAGGAATACCAGATAGGACGTTTGCATGATTATGTTAATTTAGTGCCGCAGGGGGATAAACCAGAAAAAGAATGGTCTAAACCTGAAGATTATATTGTTGATTTGGGAAAATTAATAACTCGCATCGAAGAACAGGCTAAAAGGGTTGAGCAGATAAGTATAGCTTATTCTCCAGATATTACCTTTAGCCATCCGATTCCTCAAAATTGGCAAACGATGAAC
Organism: Syntrophomonadaceae bacterium; assembly: GCA_050943315.1. GTDB lineage: Bacteria > Bacillota > Syntrophomonadia > Syntrophomonadales > Syntrophomonadaceae > JBDKUD01. The sequence continues at coordinate 6,331 of JBMNOY010000002.1, read as the reverse complement.
GTGGAGGATTTGCTGATAAAGGGCGGGGTTTGATATGAAAGAAACGTTGATCCGTTTTCGGCTGAAAGGAAGATTTGCGCATTTTCTTAAAGCAGAGAGTGGCGTAACTGCTTTGACGTATCCTGTACCTCCCCGGACAGCAATAATGGGGCTGATCGGAGCTGTTTTAGGTCTCGAGAAGGATGAGCCCCAACAGATTATTGGGTCAATGAAAGTAACTGTGGAAGGTAGATTACCTATATCCCACTGGCACAAGGTAAAATTACGTAAAGATCCGCCTAATCAACTGCCTCATATCATCAATTCCAGACAAAAAGGGAGTGGGAATACTAAACCGGAAAAAGCCACTCTAATTCGCCAGGAATGGTTATTCAACCCGGAATATGTTATTGGAGTAGCGTTACCCGAGTCTTACCAGGGTGAACTGGAAAGACGCCTGCAAAACCGCCAATGGTATTATACTCCTTGTTTGGGGTTATCAGAACTACTGGCTGATTTGGACTACATAGAAACTGTAACGGTAGAAAGGTTGCCTTTCGGCAAACATGAAATTCAAGGCTTAATAAGGCAGGATCAGGTTAAACTTGATGTTGCGGCCATGTATGAGGAGAACCTGTCAATACATATGTTGCGGTTGCCGCGGGAAGTAACCACTGACAGGGTTTTTACTCATGCTCCTTACCTTTTTGAAACCATGGGCCGGAAAGTTAAGCTGGAAACAGATGTAGCTTATGGAGATGGTGTACGGGCATGGATGTTTCTATAAGTAACAAAAAATTACGTTCTCACCCGCATCTATTGCTTGGCGAACATGTACAGCAGGTAGAAAAGGCGGCTCAGATTATTCACTTAAAGCATAAACAGGTATTTCCATCTTTAGATATTGCGTCGGGAAATAAATGGGCAAGCGAATTCCATGATTCAGGGAAAGGAACCAATTCCTTTCAAGATTACATAATAAATCCTGACGAATATAGCGGGGATCAAAAGCTGAAACAGCATACTCTTTTATCTATGATCATTTTTTTAACGATAGCAGAGGGAAAACAGTTGTCTCCAGAATTGCGATTATTGCTGGCAGCTGCCATCCGCGGACACCATAGTCGCCTTTTTAACATTGCCCAAGAAGAACTGGGCCAAGTATTGGATGAAGGCCATCTTTTTGACTGGGACCGGGGCGATATGATAAGGTTACTTGAGCAGCAATTGGAACTATTGGATATTGATGGTTTAGCTCTCCAGTTAAACTGGAGCCAAGAGGATAAGAACCTTGTATCTAAGCTAAGAACAGAAGGTCGCAAGTTTTTAATCAGGCTTAAAGATGACTGTTATGATGAACTTGTGGCTGGTTTTTTATATAACCTAAATGAACAAAGTGCTGTGGAATTTCGCCTAATGGTTCAATATATTTACTCCATACTGCTGGAAGCCGATAAAGTTTTCCTGGCCTTAAAGGAACCTGAAAAATATTTGGACAGTAACAGTAAAGATTGGGACCCTGCTTGGGTTGAAAAGCAGATAGGTAAACCTAAACAGAGCAAGGTAAATGAGTTGCGGCATACTGCCCGCCAGCAAATGTTAACGGAATTAACGCGAGCTCAAGAACATAGAATATTCAGTTTAACTGCACCAACCGGGGTTGGGAAAACCTTGCTGGCAGCCACGTGGGCTTTGCAAACACGTAAGATGCTCACTCAAACCGGATATGCTCCTAAAATTATTATTGTACTTCCTTTTTTGTCAGTGATTGAGCAGACGGCGAAGGAATATGCAAAAATATTAAGCTATGGAGGAGTATTAGCCGAGGGGGCATGGATGCTCCAGAGTCATTCCCTGGCACCACGGCAATATGGCGGAGATGTTGATGAAAAAGATGAACCTTTTTATTTGGATACTTGGCACTCGGAATTGATTATTACTACTTATGATCAAATGCTGCTTAGTCTGGCTGCACCCAATGCCAAGTATCAAATGCGCTTCCACAATTTATGTAATGCTTTGATTGTCATGGATGAAGTACAGTCACTTCCTTGCCGTTTATGGTACCCTATGGAGAAACTGCTGATGGCTTTAGCAGAACATGGTAATAGCCGGGTTCTTTTAATGTCAGCTACTTTACCTCCATTTGTGCATGATTCCTATACTCTTTTGCCCAATTATGCAGAGCTTTTTGGCAGCTTTTCTCGTTATAGAATGCGGTTTAATCTTTACCCGCAAAGTTTAGATGATTTTTGCGATATGCTACTGGCGAAGAGAGATTTATGGTTACAAGAAAAGAAGCGGGTCATGATAACTCTTAATACTCGCAATTCAGCCAGGCAGGTAAGGAACTGTTTAGCTCAGGAATGGCCAGAAGAATATAAGGATATTCCCTTGTACTTTTTAACCTCAGATGTTACTCCTCGGGATCGTTTAGAAATAATAGATAAAATCAAAGAAGGAAGGCCTTGTATAGTAGTATCCACCCAGTGTGTGGAAGCCGGAGTAGATTTAGATATGGAGGAAATCTGGCGAGATTTTGCCCCTTTGGATAGTCTAGTTCAGATAGCCGGTCGTTGTAACCGGGAGGGAGATAGAGCTAGAGAGACAGTTACTATTGTTGCTTTGGTAAATGAAAATGGTAAATATTTTGCTGACATGATTTATGACAAGGTTCATTTACAAGAAACTTGGGCAATAATTCAACGTTACCAAGAAGAAACTAGTAAGGATACCGTGGAAGAAGAAAATATTCTTCAGTTAACTGAACTCTACTTTCAAGCTCTAGCTAGCAAAAAAGACACCGGAGAACAATGGCTGCAAGATTTTGCTTACTGGAGAGAGTGTGAATCGATTAGGGAAATCCTGCGGGGCAAAGATATCGAGGAGTATGAATTCTTAGTAATTAAACAAGATCCTGGGTTGCTTGAAGAGATGCAGTCTGCCGATGCTATTGAAAACCGTTGGCAACAACGGGAAGCCTGGCGTAAATTGGCAGGACGGATTGCTCAGATAACCATACGAATACGGGCAACCAGCAAATTTCATCCCGGTTGGTATGGGGAACCCTACCATAATTATTGGTTGTTGTACGATTCATATTATGAAACGGAAACCGGAATATTAATTCAGCCACAGGATACTGGTCACATAATATGAACGAAGAAAGCATTTAGACGCTAGCTAGCCGGGTAAGTGAAGTTTCGGAAGTCCTTGTTAAGCTGAAAATTGGTAAGATGATGATTATATGCCTATATAGAAGGTGAGCTCATTGTTCGAAGAAGAAATATCGATAACTGGTACTTTGGTCTGGTATTACTATATTTGTCCTCGGGAGGTTTGGCTTCAGAGCCGGCAAATTAATCCAGATGAACAAGACCAAAACATGACCTGGGGAAGATACCTTCATGAGCATGCGTACCAGCGAGAGAAAAAAGAATTGTCTTTTGGTGGCAGCAAATTTGATTTTGTGCAAAACGCCGATGGTCAATTATTAGTGGTGGAAGTCAAGAAAACCGACCGTTACCAGAAAAGCGCCGCCATGCAACTGTTGTTTTATCTCTATAAACTGAAACAGCAGGGAATTATAGCTCGTGGGGAACTGCGTTTTCCTGAACAAAAGAAAATTGAACCAGTAGAATTAACAGCAGATAATGAAAAAGAGCTGGAGACTGCTCTAGATGAAATAAAGAGTATTATACAAAAAAACATCCCTCCTCCAGTGGAGCGAAATAAATATTGTGCCAAATGTGCTTACCAGGAATTATGTTGGGCATAGGGGAGGGGTGTCATGAAGAAATCTGTTTATTTAATCCAATCCGGAGAGTTAAAGCGCAAAGACAATACGCTGTTTTTTGAAGGAGTCGAAGGCCGTAAATTCATACCTGTTGAAGATACCAAAGAAATTATGATTTTTGGCGAAGTAGATATCAATAAATCATTGCTGGAATTCTGCACGCAAAAGGAAATAATACTGCACTTCTTTAACTATTACGGCTACTATGTGGGTACTTACTATCCTCGTGAACATTACAACTCAGGTTATATGATTCTCAGACAAGCTGATCACTACAGCAGCTATGAAAAACGCCTGCTTTTGGCTAGATTGTTTGTGGAAGGAGCAGTACAAAATATACTGCGTGTCTTAAAGTACTACCGGAGCCGCGGTAAAGATGTAAGTGCTTACATCGAAGCTATAGAAGCTCATGACTTAAAAAACCTGGAAGTTGCATCTGTTAATCAATTAATGGCATACGAAGGAAACATTCGTGAAACTTATTATAAAAGTATGGACTGTATTATCAATCAACCTGATTTTGAATTCAACCAAAGAACCAGACAGCCTCCCAATAACCGCTTAAATGCCTTAATAAGCTTCGGTAACACCTTGCTTTATACTCAGATTTTAAGTGAAATCTATCAAACTCATCTTGACCCGCGTATTGGCTTTTTACATACAACTAACTTCAGAAGGTTTTCACTAAATTTGGATGTAGCAGAAATTTTCAAACCTATATTGGTTGATCGAACAATATTCAGCTTATTGGGGAGGAAGCAGCTCACCAAAAAGGATTTTATAAAAGAGGGTGGAGGCATCTGGCTCTCGGAAAAAGGTAAAAGAACCTTTTTGGCTGAATGGGAAGGGAGATTAGCTACGACCATTAAGCATCGTTCTTTGAAAAGAGAGGTAAGTTATCGGCGTTTATTAAGACTCGAACTATACAAACTGGAAAAACATTTGATGGGAGAGAAACAGTACGAGCCCTTTGAAGCTCAATGGTGAGGGGGATAAGATTGTTTGTTGTTCTCGTCTATGATTTTGGTGAAAAACGAGTCGGGAAAGCCTTGAAGCATTGCCGCAAATACTTAAATTGGGTACAAAACTCGGTATTTGAAGGTGAGATTTCCGAAGTTAATTTGAAAAAGCTAAAAGACGAGTTAAAGCGCATAATGGTGCCTGACGAAGATTCTGTTATAATATACACATGGAGAACCGAGCGTTATACTAAGCGAGAAATAATTGGCTTGGAAAAAGGGAATCTTGATACAATTATTTAAATATACCTGTCGTCGATCTGTAATGATGTAAAAAGCCCAGGAGGTCGACGACAGGGTAAAGCTTGGTTTGAAGGGATTTTTCCCAAAACAGCTTATATTTTAGTAATAACTAATGAATAATCAAACCTGGGAATCTTGGGCACAAAATGGGGGTTTATCGTACCTATGAGGAATTGAAACTAGCGATACAAGGCGAGTGCCGGCACAGGCCGGAGGGGGTTTATCGTACCTATGAGGAATTGAAACAACAAAATCTTTTATATTTTTTATGCTTAAACTCTTGGGTTTATCGTACCTATGAGGAATTGAAACTAATCCAAATAATTGAAAAAACATTCGTACACCAAAAGGGTTTATCGTACCTATGAGGAATTGAAACATTTTTACGGCATTTTGGGCGAGTCAGACACGGCTGGGTTTATCGTACCTATGAGGAATTGAAACTTAATTACCCTATTCGTGCAACGGAAAATCTCAGAGCGGGTTTATCGTACCTATGAGGAATTGAAACAAGACCAGTGGAATAAATAATAATAAAAGGAGTGAAGGGTTTATCGTACCTATGAGGAATTGAAACTTAAACAGGCAAAAGAGATTGAGAAGAACGTAAGAGGGTTTATCGTACCTATGAGGAATTGAAACCGTTCCTTCCGGGAATATGTGCACCCGGAAAGCCTTGGGTTTATCGTACCTATGAGGAATTGAAACTTTTTCCTCAAAGAGCCTGTCTTTTACCCATCCACGGGGGTTTATCGTACCTATGAGGAATTGAAACACCGTTTTTAACTGCGGGATACTTCCAGCTTTTCTTGCGGGTTTATCGTACCTATGAGGAATTGAAACACCGCTGGGTCTTCAAACCCGATTGGTAACGTACGGGGTTTATCGTACCTATGAGGAATTGAAACCCATAATTACACTCCTTTCCGGCGTAGGTCGCCACCGGGTTTATCGTACCTATGAGGAATTGAAACAAGCATGGTATATATGGCGGTAACGGGTACACCACGGGTTTATCGTACCTATGAGGAATTGAAACTTTCATCCAGATCTACAACTACACAATCTACTTCCGGGTTTATCGTACCTATGAGGAATTGAAACTTTTCCGGGGAACACTAAAATATAATACCTTTGCAGGGGTTTATCGTACCTATGAGGAATTGAAACATCTCTAATTTCGCCACGATGGTCTCTATTTAGCCCCCTAATCAAATTGGAGAAAAAGTACGAACATGTTAGAATGGAAAACAGGGGGTAGAAAAGATGAAAAAGAAACGCTATGACCAGGAAT
>JBMNOY010000092.1:0-4443 GCA_050943315.1 Syntrophomonadaceae bacterium | reverse complement strand
CCTATGCCCGCAGGCCACAACTCCAGGAACGGCTTACCTCTCAGATAGCGGACTGCATTTTTAATACGCTAAATCCCTTCGGAGTAGCTGTGATTATTCAAGCCGAACACATGTGTATGACTATGCGGGGGGTTAGAAAACCCGGGGCCATTACGGTAACTTCGGCTGTACGGGGAATCTTTGAAACCAATGCCACCAGCCGGTCGGAGGTGTTTTCCTTATTGCTCAGTAAATAGCCGTATTAATTAAATATCTGATTACATATGTAAATTGAAGCCAAAAAACCGGTAATGTCGGCCGTTAAACCAGTAATAATGGAATATTTATATTTTTTTATCCCCACTGCACCAAAATAAATAGTTAGTACAAAAAAGGTAGTGTCAGTCGTTCCTTGCATAACTGAAGCTACCCGGCCGATAAAAGAATCCGGTCCGTATATTCTCATAAGCTCAGTTGCCATCCCCAGAACTCCACTGCCGGATAGCGGCCGCATGATAGCCAAAGGGATTACTTCGGCAGGAGCATTAATAAATGAGGTCAATGGAGTGAGAAGATTACTCAGGTAATCCATAGCTCCTGAAGCCCGGAAAACGGAAATAGCTACCATCATCCCTACTAAAAAGGGAATTATTTTTACTACCGTCCCAAAGCCTTCTTCAGCCCCTTCAACAAAAGCCTCGTATACCGGAACCTTTTTAAAAAAACCGTAAATAGGTATCACCAGCAGCAGAAAAGGAATTGCCCATCGCGATACGGTGGTAAGGAGGTCTAATAGCATTACTTTCTCCCCCAGCGGCTATAAGTCCTAAACCAGTAATCCAGAGAAATGGCTATGGCCATAGCGATACTGGTAGCAAAGATACAGGCACCAACAATCTCAGTAGGATTGGCAGAATGAAATGATACCCGTACTCCAATGATAGTAGCGGGAATGAGGGTTATACAGGAGGTATTTAAGGCCAGGAAGGTACACATAGCTTCAGAAGCTTCATCGGAATTGTGGTTAAGCTTTTGCAGTTCCTGCATCGCTTTCATGCCAAATGGGGTGGCAGCATTACCCAGTCCCAGCACATTGGCACTAATATTGAGGATAATTGCCCCCATGGCCGGATGGTCGGGAGGTACACTGGGAAATAACTTAACGGTTAGATGTCTGAGTAAACGAGCCAGACCGTCGATAAGTCCACCTTTCTCGGCAATTCTCATAATACCCAGCCATAAAGCCATTATTCCAATCAGATCGAGACATACTGTTACCGCACCTTTGGCCGCTCCCAGAGCTGCCTCGGTAACCACCTGGATATTTCCGTTTATGGCTGCAACAATTATGCCTGATGCCAGCAAGAGCAGCCAGATAAAATTGAGCATATTCATACCTCCTTTTTCAGAGGTATGATTACCGCCCCCAAAATAGAACAGGGGCGATTAAACAGCCTGTCGGTGTCTAAGGCGCCTCCTATTCTGTATAATAATTTCTATTGTATATTAGGAGTACTGTTTCTTTTCTGCATCATTTCTTCAATTTTGTCAAGTATCTGGGGAGCAATGTCAACCACCCGTTCCGCCAGCGGATTACCGTTGACCGATATTAACCTGACATCATTCATACGTACCACCAGAAAGCCTATAGGCTTCACAGAAACACCGGCACCGCTTCCGCCGGCAAAAGGATGTTCCTGTCCTTTGGCTGAATCTGTAAGTTCATAATCTCCGCCTCCTGCGGCAAATCCACAGGCTACCTGGGAAATGGGAATGATTACACTGCCGTCATTAGTTTCTACGGCATCACCTACTACGGTATTCACATCAACCATCTCTTTAATGCTTTGCATAGCTGTTTGCATTAATCCTTCAATTGGGTGACTTCGCTGTTGATCCCGTTCCGTATCCATTGATATACCTCCTGACTTTCAAAGCAAATGCATAGCTGAATATAATGATAATATGTACTATTCGTATCTTTAATATGCAGATAAGACGGCTGTTTACAACTGCCTGGGCAAAATCCGGCTGAACATCGATACTCAAGCTTTGCAGCCGGCTCCGATGACCAGCCATACTGACCACGATCCCTTTCAATGCCCATATCAGTCCGGTAGTAATGCCGGTATACATAGCATCATTGACACCGACCCTGGTTTTCCAGTCAATCTTTTCCATAATTGTGTATCGTGAAACCAGCCTATGAACGGGATATTTGGTTCTGATAATGAAGCCAAAAACTCTGCGGGTAGGATCTAGTTTAAACACCAGACTTTTTTGCACAATGTCAATCAGATCCTGACGTGAATAATGATACTGTCTTCTTGGTCTAAAGCGCGGTGGGATTATTTCTATGGCTAAGACCTGTTCGCTTTTTTGGCTGGCCAAATTGACAATCACTTGAACTTTATAATAACTATGTAAAATAATTATAATTGCCAGCAATATTAGAAGCATTAAAACCAGGGAACCAATGGGCATGTTAATTTCTCCTGTTTTTCCCATATAGTTCCCCTGCAGGTCTTTTTTATACATTAACCATTGGTATTGTGGAGTGCTTCGATTTCCTTTTCAATAATGGAAACAACCTTGAACATTTCGTCATCAATTACCAGGTTTGCCCTGCCCAAACGAAAAGTGGGACAATGCAGATTATAATCGAGAATCTTCTTATCAATCTTCTCCAGCACCAGACGTTGTTCAAAGTAAAATGAAGCTTTTTTGCTGTCATATCGCTGTCTGCTCGAAACGGTGCGTTTTTCACTAAAAAACATGCGGGTATAACGTCTAAAATTTTCGACCTCCTGCCAGAATTTCTCCAAATCAGAGTCTATTTCCTTACCTAATTCAATCCAGTAAGGAGCGAAGTCATTTTCCTTTAATATTTTAAAAGCCATACGCATATCCGCAGGTTCATAAGGATTTTCCGATAAATCGAGGGGCTTGCCGGCGCCTTTTAGGTTGTCAAAGTCACCGCGCTCCCGTGCTTTGCGTATTTGTTCTTCAACCAGGTCCTCAGTACTGCTCATGTAACGAGCCAATTTTTTATTCTGCTGGGCTTTTATTTTAATTTCTTCTTCTAACGATTTATCTGCCACCAATTAAGCCTCCTCAATATTGGGCAGCTCGCTCAGGCTGGCTAACCCAAAGACTTTTAAAAACTCTTCAGTAGTAATATACTGCATCGGTTTGCCAGCAACCGCTTTGGGGCCCAATTCTCTTATCAAGCCCCTGTCTAGTAGGGAATTAATTACCTTATCGGCTTTTACACCCCGGATTTTTTCAATTTCAGCCCTGGTTACCGGTTGCTGATAGGCAATAATAGCCAGTGTTTCCATGGCCGCTGGGGAGAGCCGGCGCTTAACCGGTCGGTTCATTCTGGATACGAACTCAGCATACTCGGGCCGGGTACACATAACATAACCGCCACTGACCCCCACTATTTGTATTCCTCTTTTATTGTCATTATACTCAGTAATCATTTCCTGTAAAATAATCTTGAGATCTACCAACGGCAATTCTAATATTTCCACTAATTCATCTATTGAAATAGGTTCCGAACGTACAAACAAGATTGCCTCAATCGCACCTTTAGCCTGATCACGCATCAACATTGTTTACCGCCACCTGTAAAAAAACTTTGATATTGGCGAACTGCCTCTCCTGATATGCTTTTACCCGCCTTTGCCGAATAAGTTCCAGCAGTGCTAAAAAATAGGCCATGGCCTCGCGCTTATTTACCGCTCCAGCAAACAAATCCTGGAAAATAATCCCTTGCTTAAACATGCTTAACCTTTCCAATAACTCCTCCATCTTGGCAGTCACATCAATATCTCCCTGAGGAATGGTAAGAGGAGCAGGTTCAAGGTGCACGAGTACAGCTTGATAAGCCCTGGTTAGTGCCCCGATACTGGCTACTATTTCCTCTTTCTCTTCCGTCTGATAAACAGTATCTCGGAAAAATACCCGCTGGTACTCGCCATTCTGGCGCTCAGCCAATATTTCCGCCATCTGTTTAATCTTTTTATATTCCAAAAGCTTTTGCACCAATTCTTCCCGGGGGTCCTCTATATTTTCTTCCTCATCTCTCGCTTCCTGGTTTTTTAACCTCGGCAGCAACATCTTCGATTTCAGATTTAACAGGTAGGAGGCCATAATCAAAAAATCCCCCAGGATATCCAAATCATATGCTCCTGTATGATGCAGGTGCTCCATATACTGGTCAGTAATTGACGCAATGGGGATATCGTATATGTCCAGTTCGTGTCTTTCCACTAAATAAAGCAGCAAATCCAGCGGTCCATGAAATGCCTCCAAATCGACTATATACTCCATAACTACCTCCACGTTACGGTACTGGGGGAATGGGGACGACGGGCAAGGGAAGGAAGCATGGGGACGGTTCTTTTGCTTCCGTCCAAGGAAGCAAAAGAACCGTCCCCAGGCTTCCTTCCCGTGCCC
>JBMNOY010000033.1:0-24252 GCA_050943315.1 Syntrophomonadaceae bacterium | reverse complement strand
TATCAACCTCCACTTTTACCGGCTGGGCTTCTATACCATTTATAACCAGGGTGTTGACGATAGCGAGCATAGCAGTTCCTCCAAGAAGATATAAATGTAATATTCGCCAATAATGTATGTTATCCTCCATTTATGTAATTAAGCAGTAGACGGGCGTTTCGGTCTTATATGACACAAAGAAAAACGCTAATTGAGCCAGGAAAAAAGCATAAAGATTAACTGGCCATCTTGTATAGTTTTATAGCTCGTAAGGAAATATAGATATGTAGAGTTAATATTAAGCCCGGGCTGAAGTTCTACTTGAACGGGTTAAAGGAGGTATAAAAATTGATTGGTACCATTGTTCGTTTTGCAGTATCTGCCCTGGTATTGCTTTTAGTGGGTTGGTTGCTGCCGGGAATCCGGGTAAGTGGTTTCTGGGGGGCGCTAATTGCCGCGCTTGTAATTGCATTACTGGGCTGGTTAGTGGAACTAATACTGGGGGATAAAATCTCACCGCGGAGCCGTGGAGTTGTAGGTTTCATTACAGCGGCAGTAGTTATTTATCTGGCCCAATTCATAGTTCCAAACTATCTGTCGGTATCCTTACTGGGTAGTTTGCTGGCCGCTTTTGTGATTGGTCTGGTTGATGCCTTTGTTCCTACAGAATTAAGATGATTCTATCGGGCAGGGGGGAAAAATTCCCCCCACAAGTTTGGCCCGGCTGACCCGATTCAGCACCTGAAAAGTTCCCGCAATTCGTCCCTTTAGCTCGCTATTATTTGTTCAGGATATTCATGATTAGCTTCACATCTTAGCCTGCTATGGCTCACCCATGAATCTTCTTTTTTCCTGGCTACTTAAACAATATTTAATTTTACGCAATTTCACGGATACCTGCCAAACATAATCCAGAATGTAATTGATAAAAATTAATATCAAAAGTACAATAAACTTAATAAACTGGTATTTGATATGAAGTAGAACTATATTTTTAGCAAAACAGGAGGTTAAATGATGTTTGGTTTTATAGGAAATATCGGACCCTGGGAGCTAGTTCTGATTCTGCTTATTGCTCTTATTGTGGTCGGACCCGGCAAACTTCCTGAAGTAGCCAAATCAATGGGAAGGGCTTTTAACGAGTTTAAGAAAACCACCAGCGGGATACAAAAAGAATTCCAAAATGCGATGAAATTTGATGAAGAGCCGGCTAAAAAAGCCGGTAATCCAAAAGTTGAGGTAAATACAAGTACGGTAACGGCAGAAGCCAAGGTAAGCGAGGAAAATAAGGTGGACTGATGTATCATACCGGTATCCGGCATCCATAAAAAGGGATGACAAAACCATAAAGTAATGCTAAAATCTAAAAATATATAAATATTCTAGACTCTTATCCAGAGAGGTGGAGGGATGGGCCCTATGAAACCCGGCAACCGCCCCATGAGGGAACGGTGCCAATTCCTACAGGAGATTTATCCTGAAAGATGAGAGGGATTAGTTATCAAAAACCCTCTTTTTTTAAAGAGGGTTTTTTATTTTTAATTTTTTTATTTTCGTTCTTCAACCTTGCGGTACTAACAAAATAGTCCGCTGTGAGGAGAAGATAAATCTCTTAAGGTTAAACCTTTTGTAAAGGGAGTGGTTGTGTGTCTATTATTATAGACCTGGGCATGTTGCTGAAGCAAAAAATACTGATTCTTGACGGTGCCATGGGTACCATGTTGCAGAATCAGGGTATGCAGCCAGGTGAATGCCCGGAACTATTTGGCATAAATAATCCTGATATACTTCGCGCTATTCATTCCCAGTATGTAGATGCGGGATCTGACATAATACAAACCAATACCTTTGGTGCCAACCGGTTTAAACTGGATGAATTCGGTTTAACAGACAAAGTGAGTGAAATAAACTGTGAAGCAGTAAGTATTGCCAAACAGAGTGCCGGGGAAAAGGCACTGGTAGCCGGCTCAATGGGACCTACGGGGAAAATACTCAAACCGGTTGGGGATGTTAGTTTTGATGACTTGTACCTGGCTTTCAGTGAACAGGCGGCAGCCTTTGCCAAGGCAGGTGCGGATTTAATATCCATCGAGACTATGACTGATATCGGGGAAATGCGAGCGGCCCTTATTGCTGTTCGCCAGACTACCCGACTGCCGGTTATTGCACATTTAACTTTTGAACCCGGCGGCAGAACCATGATGGGTACTGACCCCTTGACAGCCTTAATAATTCTCGAAGGCTTCGATCCGCTGGCTATAGGAGCCAACTGCTCGGGTGGTGCCCGTGAGCTATTGCCGGTTATAGAGACCATGGGCAAATTCACGGACCGGTTTCTATCCGTAGAACCAAATGCCGGGCTGCCCAGACTAATCGGCAGTGAGACCATTTTTCCGGACTCCCCGGAAGAAATGGCTGAATATGCTCTCAGACTGAGGGATGCCGGGGCCAACATCATAGGAGGGTGTTGTGGCACGACTCCCCAGCATATTCATGCCATTGCCAGTGCCGTAAAGGGATTGGAGCCTGTAAAACGCTCTCCGCGCCGGTTGTTTGCTTTTGCCTCTCGCAGCCGTTATTTACTGCTGGGCGGAGATCAGCCGCTGGCATTTATAGGTGAGCGAATAAATCCCACCGCACGTAAGAAACTGGCTCAGGATATAAAGGATGGTAAAATGCAGATGGTGGTTGAGGAGGCCAAAAAACAAGCCGAATCAGGGGCCCCTCTGCTCGATGTTAATATGGGGGTACCGGGAATAAATGAGCCGCTGGCCATGGAGCGGGCAGTTGAAATAATCCAGTCTGCGGTAGATATTCCCATAGCTATTGATTCTACCAATCCGGAGGCAGTGGAGGCCGGGTTAAAAAACTTTGTCGGCCGGCCTTTGATTAACTCCACCACTGGTGAAGATAAGCACCTGGATATAGTATTGCCTTTAGCCAAAAAGTATGGTGCGGCCGTCCTGGGTCTATGCCTGGATGAAAACGGAATACCTGATAAAGCTGCAGACCGTGTAGCAGTAGCCAAAAAAATTTACCGCAAAGCTAAAGAATACGGCTTGCGTGATGAAGATATCTATATAGATTGCCTGGTCAAAACGGCCAGCGCCGAACAAGCCCAGGTAATGGAAACCATAAAAGCCCTGAGCGATGTCAAACAGGATTTAAAAGTAGGCACTGTCCTCGGGGTGAGCAATGTATCCCACGGTTTGCCGGCCCGGGAGATATTAAATTCTACCTATCTGGCTATGGCTTTTGCGGCAGGTCTGGATTTACCCATAATTAATCCTTTTGATGAACGTATGATGGATACTATCCGGGCGGTGGCCGTGCTAATGAACAGGGATAAGAATTCTACCGGGTTTATCAATTGCTACCGTGACTATAAACCGGTGAGTAAATTAAAACACCCGATATGTGAGAAATGTAACATCCCGGCTCAACTGCAAGGCCAAATACCGATAGATGGTAGTGAAGCTTTAAAACCGCCGGCAGCAACAAACCCAGAAGAAAGCGCGACGATTCGTAATCTCATAACCAGAGCAGTTCTGGAGGGAAATCGGGACAATATTGAGGCCCTCATTAACAGGGCCTTAGAGGAGGAGAAGATTCCCGCTCTGGAACTGGTAAATCAAGCATTAATACCGGGCATTGAAAAGGCCGGTGAATTGTATGACCAGAAACAGTATTTCCTACCCCAGCTGATGATGGCAGCTGAAACTATGAAAAAAGCATTTACGGTTATTAAACCTTATTTAACCGGGGCTAGTGGGCAGGAAAAAGGGGTAATTGTTCTGGCTACAGTGGAAGGAGACATACATGATATCGGCAAGAATATTGTTGCCGTTCTACTGGAGAATTACGGATTTAAGATTATTGACCTGGGCAAGGATGTTCCGGCTGAAGTAATTATTGAAACAGCTGAGCGGGAAAAAGCGGATATTATTGGTTTAAGCGCTTTAATGACTACTACTATGCCCCGTATGCAGGAAGTAATTGAGGAAGTCGCAGCTCGCGGGTTACGCTGCCGGGTGATGGTTGGAGGAGCCGTGTTAAACCAGGAGTATGCCGATCAAATCGGAGCCGATGCTTATTCCCAGGATGCCCGGGAAGCGGTTTTAACCGCCCAGGAGCTAATGAAACTTATGAAATAACCTTTAGGTTGCGCGTTGAATTTTTCAAAATTAATAGGAGGAAGTATAAATATGGCCATAAAAAAGACCTATGAAGAGATAAATGAAAAGATCCGTAAAGGGGAAGCAGTTGTAGTAACTGCGGAAGAAGTTATTGATGTAGTGGCTGAGAAGGGAATTGAAAAGGCTGCTCAGGAGATAGATGTAGTAACTACCGGAACCTTCGGCCCGATGTGTTCATCTGGTGCATTTATAAATTTTGGTCATTCCAATCCCCGCATCAAAATGAGCAAAGTGTGGCTTAATGGTGTTGAAGCCTATGCCGGCATTGCTGCTGTCGATGCCTATATAGGTGCGACCCAGCTGCCGGACAATGATCCGGAAAATAAAGTTTTTCCGGGCCGGTTTACCTATGGCGGCGGACATGTCATTCATGATCTGGTGGCCAGAAAAACGGTACGGTTGGAAGCTATTGGTTATGGAACCGATTGTTATCCGAATAAAAAAGTAGACACAGCAATTACCCTGGATGATGTCAATGATGCCTTTTTGTTTAATCCCCGCAATGCCTACCAGAATTACTCATGTGCTATAAACCTGAGCAATAAAACTTTGTATACTTATATGGGAATACTTAAACCCAACATTGGTAATGCCAGTTACTCTACCTCCGGGCAATTGAGCCCCTTGCTGAATGATCCCTACTACAAAACTATCGGCATAGGGACGCGTATTTTCCTGGGTGGGGGCATTGGTTACGTAGCCTGGAACGGCACCCAGCATCATCCCAATGTTGCCCGGGGCGAAAATGGGGTGCCTTTATCGGGAGCGGGTACCCTGGCAGTTATAGGTGATCTTAAGCAAATGGATCCCAACTGGCTGGTTGGTCTGAGTTTTATCGGTTATGGCGCTACCCTGGCCGTGGGAATAGGAATTCCGATTCCTATTCTGGATGAAGAAATACTACAGTATACTGCTGTTAAAGATGAAGATATTTACTGCCCGATTACCGACTATAGCGAACAGTATCCTTACGGTAAGCCGATGGATTTAGGTTTGGCTAATTTCAAAGAATTAAAAAGCGGTAAAATTGTTATTAATGGCAAAGAAGTAGTCACCACACCCCAGTCCAGTTATCCCCGAGCCAAGATAATTGCGGAAACTTTAAAACAATGGATCTTACAGGGCAAGTTTGAATTAACCGAGCCGGTGGCTAGTATTCCGTCAGCCGATGCCAATATTGAATTTAAGTCTATTCCCCAGCGCACGACTAATGGAATAAGTACCAATGGCAGGAACAGGAGGTAAACAGCATGAAGAACAAATTAGTATGCTATTTTTCCGCAGCTCAATCTGAGCAGCCGATAATATATAGATTAGTAAAAAACTTTGATTTAATAATAAATATCCTTAAAGCAGATATTAATCCTCAAAAAGAAGGATACCTGGTAGTTGAACTAGAAGGGACCAAAGAGAACTATGAAAATGGAGTTCAGTTTCTCGAGAACCTCGGAGTCCTGGTAGAACCTCTCAGTGAAAGTATCCTGTGGGATGAACAGGTTTGTATTCAATGCGGAGCGTGTGCATCTTTCTGTCCTACTGAAGCCCTGGGGATAGAACGCAGTTCCATGATAGTATCTTTTGACAATTCCAAATGTGTCGTTTGTGGAATGTGCCTGGATTGCTGCCCAACCCGGGCGATAAAGCTGCACTTTGAAATCAAGGAGGCCGTCTAGGTAGATAATGAATACTGGAAAGGGTTTTGTTAACCGGGATTATCGTTCCCTTCATGAAACCAGTAATCTACGCTATTTTAAAATAACTATCAAGGAAACTGATTTGGCTATCGGTGTAGACCAGGAGAGCTACACCGATAGCCTTGTGTCTGTGTGCCGAAAGGAGATTATTAAGTTAAGAGGGGATTTGGAGGACTATATTTCCCTGCACAAGGAATTCCGAACCAGCTTTTTTCCTCTGGAACTTCTGCCCGCTGCACCAGAGATTGCTCGCGTAATGGCATCAGCTGCTGCCAAAGCCGGAGTGGGGCCCATGGCCGCGGTAGCTGGTGCTATCGCTGAAGCGGTAGGTAAAAAGCTGGACAAATATGTTAATGAGATTATCGTGGAAAACGGGGGAGACATATATATCAAATCCAACCAGGAGAGAATAGTATCAGTTTTTGCCGGGCAGTCCAAGTTTTCCAACCGCATAGGATTAAAAATTCATCCGGAGGAAAGCCCCCTGGGAATATGTACCTCTTCCGGAACAGTAGGACCCAGCATTAGCCTGGGAAAGGCTGATGCTATGGTTATCAAGGGTAAAAGCGCCGCCCTGGCCGATGCTGTTGCTTCGGCAGCAGGAAACCGGGTACAAAATGCAGATGACCTGATAAAAGCTATAGAATTGGTGCAAAATATCAGCGGCATAACCGGGGTCCTGGCGATTAAAGGCGACAAAATGGCAGCCTGGGGAAGTGTGGAAATAGTGCCCTTAAAAATACGGTAAAACATGTGGTCGTTGAGTTATATCCAGTCTGCTCCAACTAACAGCGATGCGCACCATGGCTTTTCCGCTAGGGACACCGTACTGGATATACCTTAACGACCGGCTGGTTCATTTTAAGTATAATTATAATTCAGGAGGTAAAAAGATGAAGGTTGTCAATAATATTCTAGAGTTGATAGGAGATACTCCGATATTAAAGTTGAACCGCATGGCCGGTAGTGAAGATGCTTCAGTATATGTCAAATTAGAGGGATTTAATCCGGGGGGCAGTATTAAAGACCGTCCCGGGTTACACATGATTGAAAAAGCTGAGCAGCAAGGAGAGCTTAAACCGGGCTCAGTAATCATAGAGGCCACCAGCGGGAATACCGGTATCGGCCTGGCTATGGCGGCTGCTGTTAAGGGATATCGAATCATAATTGTTATGCCCGAGAATATGAGTGCGGAGAGAAAAAAACTGCTGCAGTTTTATGGAGCTGAACTAATTCTTACTCCTGCCTCCGAAGGTATGCCGGGGGCAGTTGAAAAGGCGCGGCAGATAGCGGAAAATAATAAGGGATACTTTCTGGTACGGCAATTTGAGAATCAGGCCAACCCGGAAAGTCACGAAATATCCACCGCCCGGGAAATACTAGCCCAGATGGAAGGCCATTTAGATGCTGTTGTCTGTGGTGTAGGCAGTGGAGGTACTATAACCGGGGTGGCAGCAGGGCTAAAAAGCCATTTGCCAGATATTAAAATCGTAGGTGTGGAACCTTTAGGCTCCGCGGTTTTAAGCGGGAAGAAACCAGGACCGCATAAATTGCAGGGAATTGGAGCAGGATTTATTCCACAGGTGTTGAATATAAAACTAATTGATAGAGTGATACCTGTTTCCGATCAGGATGCCTTCACAACCTGCAGAGAGGTTGCCCGTAAAGAGGCGGTTTTGGTTGGAATATCTTCTGGTGCGGCTATATTTGCCGCTTTGCTATTGGCCCAAGAAATGGATAGAGATAAAAAGATTCTGGTTATTGCACCAGATGGGGCAGAAAAATATTTATCTACTGAATTGTTTGATTAAAAGGAGGAATTTACAGCCATGAACGCGGAAAAGGTGGTTGATCACCTGGTCAATTGGCTGAGAGAACAAGTTCAAAACGCGGGCGCCAAAGGAGTAGTATTTGGCGTTAGTGGCGGTGTTGATTCGGCTGTTGTGGCAGCAATTGCCAAAAGAGCATTCCCTAATAATTGCATGGCTTTGTTAATGCCCTGCGAAAGCAGCTTGGACGATTTGCTGCACGGTCAGTTGTTAGTGGAGGAATTAAACATCCCCCATCGTATGGTTGACCTGGATAATGCTTATAACCTCCTGTCGGCTAAACTGGGTTCTTATATTAAATATGACGGGCAGAAGGGAAGATTACTCAGGGCCAATATTAAACCACGGCTAAGAATGCTGACTTTGTATTATTCTGCCCAGGCCAGGGATTACCTGGTAGTTGGGACCAGCAATAAAAGTGAAATAATGGTCGGATATTCCACTAAATACGGGGATACCGGGGTTGATTTGCAGTTAATCGGTGACTTGGTTAAAAAAGAAGTATACGCCCTGGCCTATTATCTGCAAATACCGGAAGTTATCATTAATAAGGCTCCATCCGGAGGCTTGTGGGAAGGGCAGACAGATGAAGATGAGATGGGTATTACCTACGAACAACTGGATGAGTATTTAACTACCGGAGAGGGCGAACCCGAGGTTATAAACCATATCGAGAAAATGATAAAGAGGAGTGAACATAAAAGGAGCCTGGTTCCCATAGCCAGGATACCACGGGACGATTAATCAGCCGCCGCCATTAAGGCTGCGGTATTAAAAACTATGCGATTTCTGGAGGTAAAGGTTTGAATTCACGGCAGCGCAGTGTAATGGTTCGCATGATCATAGCTCTGGGTGTATTTATCTATGTTGGCTACCTTGCCTGGAAGCAACTCCCCAGATTTGACTTTAAGGTTATTATATCCTTCTTCTTGATATATTTTTTATGGTCAGTTATTTCCGAGGCCTGGATTTATCAGGACCCGGATGAATATGTGGTCGAAGATGACGATCAAAAATCGTATATTTATCTACAGATGTCCTATATGATTGCGCTCTTTTATGGACTGATTGATTTTGTGGAATGGCATTTTACACGTATTCGTGCGCTGGAACCCACGATTATATATGTAGGTGTGGGGTTATTCCTGATATCATGCGGGATTCGCTGGTGGGGGTTTAAATCCATTGGCAAATTCTTCAATCCGCGGGTTGCAGTCTATAAAAACCACCGTCTGATAACGAATGGCGCCTATGCTAAAATAAGACATCCATTGTACCTGGGATCTCTGGTTAACTTCATAGCCATTCCTATAGTTTTTAATTCCTGGGGTTCACTGCTTATCATTATAATAACAACCATTCCGGCACTAGTTTATAGAATAAAAGTGGAAGAAGAATTTCTGATTAACCATTTCGGGGATGATTATCGGGAGTACGTATCGAGGACCAAGAAATTATTTCCTGGAATATGGTAATTATTTTGCGTAAGGAGGAACAAAACAATGTCTGGACATTCCAAATGGGCAAACATAAAACACCAAAAAGCCCGTTCAGATGAGAAACGAGGCAAGGAATTTACTAAAATAGCCAAAGAACTAATTATTGCTGCCCGTGCCGGTGGAGGAGACCCGGAAGGTAATTCCAAACTTAAACTGGTTATTCAGAAGGCAAAAGCGGTTAATATGCCTAATGAAAACATAACCCGGGCCATTAAAAAGGGTACCGGGGAACTGGAAAGTGAGGCTATCGAGGAACTTGTCTATGAAGGCTATGGACCAGGGGGAGTAGCGGTAATGCTGGATATCGCCACTGATAACCGCAACCGCACCGCTTCAGACATCAGACACCTGTTTTCCAAGCATAATGGCAACCTGGGGGAAAGTGGCTGTGTAGCCTGGATGTTTACCCGTTCTGGAGTAGTAACTATCAACAGTGAAACATTAAACATGGATAAGGACGATTTCATGCTCAGAGCTCTTGAACTGGGAGCAGATGATGTTCGGGAAAACGATGAAACAATTGAAGTAGTTACTTCACCGGAGTCATTTATGGAGGTTAAAGAAGCCCTGGAAAAGGAAGGCTTTACTGTAGAGGATGCGGATATTGTAATGCTGCCGCAGAATACGGTAGAAATTAACGATGAAGAAATGGCCCGCCGGGTCATGAAGTTGATTGATGTTCTGGAAGACCACGATGATGTACAGAATGTATATGTCAATTGTTCTATACCTGACGAAATAATGGATAAATTATCCTAACCATAAGATAAACGTATAAGATAAATCAGGGGCTTAAATAAATAGCCCCTTTTTTACTCTCCGGGCGGAATTCATATCAGTCAAACCTGCCGATGACGGTATATATAAGCTAAAAAATGGCAACAATTCAGGTAGAGGTGATATTTATGAATAACCGGAGGATGGGCCTAATTGTTATTGCCATGCTGATAGTAAGTTTCGGAATCGGCTATACTTTGTCCAACGCCTATCAGTATTTTAGTTTGAAGGATATTCAGCAAAAACCGGTCGTGAATGTGGAGCAAAACCATGATATTATAACCGAAGATACCCAGGTGGTACTGGAGAAAGAGTATACCCGTTGTGGTCATCTGGTTGTATCCCCCTTTGAAAATAAAAAAAGTATCATCGGCAAGACTTTAGAAGAGTTGAAGGAACAATACACTGCGCAAAATGGTTTTAGAATCACTTTGTATAAACAGGCCTTGATTATACGGCAAACCATTGATGACTGGTGCCCCCGCGATAAAGAAAAATGTCGCCTGAAGGATTTTAAAGGAATGGTAGCGGTTTACATGGGGCCTGATGATAAAAACGATCGCTTGCTGCGCGTAACCAACATAAAGATAAGTTCCTTGCCCGGTGATCTGCAAAAGATGATTCTTAACGGTGAGTATGAGTTTGATAACCAGCAGGCTCTAAATGATGCTTTGGAGAATTTGGACGAGTATCTTTAGAACCGGGTTAACGGCACCAACTGGATAAAAAACCCCCTTTTCATTAACCTCTGAGTCAGTGCTGGAATAAAATGTATAAACAGCCAACCTGGCGGTTAAGGGGGGTGATACAATGACCATGTGGGCAACCCGGAGACGTCGCCGCGGCCATGGACGTAAAAGAAGTTTTCGAAGAAATTCATGGTGGAAACGCCATGATCGTAAACGTAGTTGTCGGAAAAATAGATGCCGGAGACAGAGATACTGGTAACCGGTGATGACAGGAGGCCGACGTTCTGCGCAGGCAGGCGCCGGCTTCTTTTTTGTGGGAACAATTGGTTGGGAAGTCACCCCTGATATGGCGAAGAAATCGATTTTGCAGTAATATTATTTAATAATGATAGGGTAGAGGATAGTTAAATATGTTAGTTTTGGGGATTGACCCGGGTACAGCTACTACCGGCTACGGATTGGTGGAAAATAAACATGGCCGGGAAACGCTGGTAGCTTACGGAACTATTAATACACCTTCCACCATGGCAATGCCGCTGAGGTTGTTGAAAATTAATCAGGAGTTAATGAAGCTGATTAATCAGTTTCAACCTGATGCAGCAGGGATAGAGGAGTTGTTTTACCAGAAGAATTCCAAAACGGTTATAACTGTTGCCCAGAGCCGGGGGGTGGCTATGATGACGGCGGCCGGTGCCGGGCTTCCTGTGGCCGAATACACCCCTTTGCAAGTCAAGCAAGCGGTAGTGGGTTATGGGAATGCGGATAAAAGGCAGGTTCAGTTAATGGTTAAAAATATCCTGGCCATGGATACCATGCCTCGTCCGGATGATGCTGCAGATGCCCTGGCAGTAGCCATATGTCATCTGCATTCCTGTAGAGTAACGAAGTTAATGCAAGGTAAAGATTAAGCATGCCCCGGCAGTTGGCAGAGCTATGATTAACTTGGGGGAGAAACCATGATATCTTTTTTACGGGGAAAACTGTTCGCCTGCCACCAGGAATCAATAATTATAGAAGTTAACGGCATAGGTCTGGAAGTGTATATTCATAGCCGTTCTTTTTCGGGGTTGCCGGCGGTCGGCAGTGAAATATTTATCTATACCTTTTTGCAGGTTTTAGAAAACGAATTTAAGCTTTATGGATTTATGAATAAGGAAGAACTGGAGCTATTTAAGGTTTTATTGGGAGTTTCCGGTGTTGGTTCTAAATTAGCCCTGGGCATATTAGGCGCAGTTGATCCTGGAAAGTTCGGTCATATTATTTCCAGCCAGGATATTAAAAGCTTGACTAAAATACCCGGGGTGGGCAAGAAAACTGCCGAACGGTTGGTGTTTGAGCTTAAGGACAAAATCGGCCTGCCAATTTTTAAACTGGAGACTGATAACTCAGCGGACACCATGTTTACAGATATCCTGGAAGCAATGGAGGCCCTGGGATATAGCCGCAGTGAAATGCTGCCGGTGCTTATGGAATTAAAGCAAAAGGGTGAGCTGGGTGATAGTGTAGAGGCTAATATAAAGAAGCTGTTAAGAACTAAAGCACTGCATTTACCGAAATAGGGGGGTACGACTGTGGAAGATAACCGCTTGTTGTCATCGCATATTATTAGTGAAGATGATAACACCGATTTATGTTTAAGGCCTATGCGGTTAAATGATTATATCGGACAGGACCGGGTTAAGCAGAATATAAGCATATTTATCTGCGCTGCCCGCGAGAGAAACGAAAGCCTGGACCATGTGCTGTTAAGCGGCCCGCCTGGATTGGGAAAAACTACCCTGGCCAGTATAATTGCTGCTGAGATGGGTAACTCTATACGCAAAACATCCGGACCAGCAATCGAAAGGCCGGGAGATTTGGCAGCTATTCTTACTAATTTAGAACCGGGGGAAATTCTTTTTATAGATGAAATACACCGCCTGAACCGAACCGTTGAAGAGATAATGTATCCGGCCATGGAGGATTCGGTAATAGATATTATTATCGGAAAAGGCCCGGCAGCTCGAACCTTGCGTATTGACCTGCCTCCCTTTACACTGATTGGAGCAACTACCCGGCCGGGGCTTTTAAGTTCACCTCTGCGGGACAGGTTTGGTATTAACTGCCGGTTGGATTTCTATACTACTGAGGACTTATCCCAGATTATCATCCGGGCTGGAAGTATTTTAGGCATAAAAGTTACCAATGAGGGAGCATATGAAATTGCCCGGCGCTCCCGGGGTACTCCCCGTGTGGCTAACCGGCTGTTAAAACGAGTAAGTGATTATGCTCTGGTTAAAGGTAATGGCTGTATTGAACAGGATACTGCCAGGCAGGCGCTGGAAATGTTTGAAGTGGATAAGTTTGGGCTGGATATGGTTGACCGCATGATTTTGGAATCCATAATCGTTAAATTTGGCGGGGGACCGGTTGGTCTGGAAACCCTGGCAGCATCAGTCTCCGAGGAACCGGATACAGTAACCGATGTTTATGAGCCATATCTTATGAAGCTGGGATTTATCCAGAAAACTCCCCGCGGACGTATTGCTACTGAACAGGCCTACCGGCATTTGGGTTACCAGTTTAATAAAAATCCGGAGAATCTGAACCTGTTTGAAAACCAGCAGTGATCATTCAACACAGATTAACACAGATCTGGTTTTAAATAGACGAAAGACTTACGAGACTAATATGACCTGCGCAAGTCATAAAAGTCTGCGTCGGGCAAGGTTGCCAGCGTCTATTCTTTCTTGGCATTTTTACTTATTATAAGGAAGTATGTTTAATGGCTAAAGTATTGTTGCATATTTGTTGCGGACCCTGTGCCACTTTCCCGGTGCCCACGTTAAGGGAACAGGGACATAATTTGATGGGGTATTTTTACAACCCCAATATACATCCCTATACGGAATACCTGAAGAGAAAAGAAGCTCTTGAGCAGTATGCGGAAAAAGTAGACCTTAAGGTTATTTATGATGAAAAATATAATCCGGTTGACTACTTCCAAAACATAGCCTACCGGGAAAGCCATCGCTGTATGATATGTTACCAGATGCGTCTTGAACAGGCGGCTCACATAGCGAAAAAAGGTAAGTTTGACTATTATACAACTACCCTGCTGGTGAGTAAAATGCAAAAGCATAACACTATTAAAGATATCGGCGAGGCTATCGGCAAAAAATATGGCGTACCCTTTCTTTACCAGGATTTTCGGGAAGGATTTAAGCAAACCGGGGTTATATCCCGGGAGATGGGGATATACCGGCAGCAGTATTGCGGATGTCTTTACAGTGAAATGGAAAGATATGCTCCCCGGGGATTAAAAAAAGCAGAGCGTGCGTGAGCGCGCAAGGTTATTATGCATTAGTGTGGTGATAGTTGATGAATAGCGGTGAACAAATAGCCCGTGTACTAATCGGCCTTGGGCTGGTAATGCTAATCAGCGGAATTATCTTCCTTTTGATCTCCCGGATGGGTTTTACCGGTTTCAGGCTTCCTGGAGATATATTTATCAAAAGGGGTAATTTTACCTTCGCTTTCCCCGTAGTAACCTGTATTGTTATAAGTATAGTTTTAAGTATTATTTTGAATTTAGTAAACAGGAGATAGTATTAATGCTCGAAAACAAAGATGACGTATATGATCTCAATACTTATATGTTCGACTTGCCTCCGAGTTTAATCGCCCAGTATCCAGTAGAGCCGCGAGATAGTTCGCGGCTCTTGGTACTGGAGAGAAAAACAGGGCACCTGGAAGATAAAGTATTCACCAACATTATAGATTACCTCAATAAAGGGGATACTCTGGTTATTAATAAAACCAAAGTACTACCCGCCCGGCTGTTTGGTTATAAAGACACCGGTGCCCGGGTGGAGATTTTGCTTTTGGGACAAAAGCCTGATGGCTGGGAGGTACTGGTGAAGCCGGCCCGGCGGTTAAAAAAAGGGTCAATAATCAGGTTTTCCCCGGAGAGTGATGTTGAGGCGGAGATTATTAAAGAACTTAATTTAGCTGGAGGCAGGCTGGTACGGTTTAATAATTGCAGCGATGTCCGCGGATTTATCGAAGAAGTAGGACAAATGCCCTTACCGCCGTATATAAATCGCCCGGCGGAAGAATCTGACAAGGAAAACTATCAAACCGTTTATGCCCGGGAGGCTGGCTCAGCAGCTGCACCCACGGCAGGTTTGCATTTTACCACTTCTCTCCTGGAAAAAATCCAGGCTAAAGGGGTTAATCTGGCTAGTATTGTACTTCATGTCGGCCTGGGTACATTCAGACCTGTAAGCAGTCGTGATATTCGCCAACATCACATGCATTACGAGTATTATGAACTGCAAGAGGCAACTGCGGTATTACTCAATAAGACCCGGCGCACCGGGAATAGAATTATAGCCGTGGGAACAACGGTGGTAAGAACACTGGAATCAGTATATAATGATCAATATGGCTTTTCTGCTTCCCATGGAGAAACTAATAAATTTATTTACCCCGGTTATGAGTTAAAAGCAGTTGACGGGTTGGTGACCAACTTCCACCTGCCGGGATCTTCATTGATCATGCTGGTATCTGCTTTTGCCGGAGTTGACCAGATAATGACTGCCTATCAGCATGCTATAGCCAATCAGTATCGCTTTTTTAGTTATGGCGACGCCATGTTAATTATATAGCCCTGGTAAGTATAACAATCCGTACTTATGGAGAGAGGTTTTCAATGCTGGATTTTCAAATAGTTAAGACCGATGGCTTATCTGCTGCCCGTTTGGGAAAGTTGACCACATCCCGCGGCGTTATTGATACTCCTGTTTTTATGCCGGTAGGTACGCAGGCCACGGTTAAAACCCTAACACCGGAAGATCTATATGAAATGGACATAAAAATAATACTGGCGAATACTTACCATCTGCATTTACGTCCTGGTGAAGACCTGGTAGCCAGAGCTGGCGGGTTGCATAAATTTATGAACTGGCAACAAAGTGTTTTGACAGACAGCGGAGGATTCCAGGTCTTTAGCCTGCAGGGTTTACGGAAGATAAGTGATGAAGGGGTATACTTCAATTCCCATATCGATGGGTCACGCCATTTTTTTACTCCGGAAAAAGTTATGGAGATTGAGGAAAAGCTGGGAGCGGACATTATTATGTGTTTTGATGAATGCCCCCCCTATCCATGTTCTTATGAAGAGGCCCAAACAGCAGTGGCAAGAACCACTTTATGGGCCAAACGCTGTAAACAAAGCCACCAGCGTAAAGACCAGGCCTTATTTGGCATTATTCAGGGCAGTGTGTTTCCCGATCTGCGCCAAAGAAGTGCCCGCGAAATTATCGAACTCGATTTTCCCGGTTATGCTATAGGCGGCCTTAGTGTTGGTGAACCCAAAAAAGATATGTATGGTATGCTGGACATGGTAAATAAACTGCTGCCGCAGGAAAAACCCCGCTATTTAATGGGAGTAGGGGCTCCCGAGGATCTTGTAGAAGGGGTGAAGAGAGGGGTGGATATGTTTGATTGTGTCCTGCCTACCCGGCTGGCACGTCATGGTACTGCTTTTACCCGGGAAGGGAAACTGGTAGTGCGTAATGCCGCTTTTGCCGAGGATTTTTCACCTATTGATGCGCACTGTGGCTGCTATGTGTGTAAAAATTACACCCGGGCCTATATCAGGCATCTTATAAAGGCTGAAGAAATGCTGGCCCACAGGCTTCTAAGCTATCACAATGTTTACTTTTTGGCAAAACTGATGGAGAATATAAGAGATTCTATCAGGCTTGGATTTTTTGCAGAGTTTTACAGTAATTTCTTTAAATATTACCATTTCTAACAAAGGATTTTACGCCATGCTGGCGAAATCATATAAAGTTTGACTATAATAGGGAGTGATATAATTGGAAAATGCACAAAATACATGGGTACAGTTAGCCGTCTGGTTTGGAGTTTTTATTGCTATTTTTTACGTTTTTATCATTCTGCCGAACAAGAAAAAGGAAAAAAAGCATCAAGAAATGGTGGGCAGTTTGAGAAAGGGCGATAAGGTAGTGACTATAGGCGGGATACGCGGTGAAATCTCCCGGATCAAGGACGACAGTATTTTTTTGAAAGTTAATGATAATACGGAAATAGAGTTTGTTAAAAAGGCGATTAGTTATAAGGTTGGGGAGTAAAGCATTTAATGATTACCCTTAAGGACATTAAGGAAAACCCGTTGGTACAAACTTTTGTTACCAAGGGTAACGAACATCTGGGTGTTATGGGATATACTGACCATGGACCGGTACATATCAGTCTGGTTTCGCATTTAAGTCAGGAAATATTATTAAAACTAGGCTACGAGCCGCGTAGGGCGGAATTGGCTGGCATCGCCGGGTATTTACATGATATTGGCAATGTAGTCAACCGTAATGGACACAGTCAGAGTGGGGCTCTAATGGCCATGGAAATTATTCGAAGATTGGGGATGGAGCCGGAAGAAATATCGATTATTTGCGGAGCTATCGGCAATCATGATGAGGGAAGCGGTCATCCGGTCAGCGAAGTGGCTGCCGCCCTTATACTGGCTGATAAATCACATGTACACAGGAACCGGGTTAGAAACCCGGACATTGCCACGTTTGATATACATGACCGGGTTAATTATGCGGTGGAGGACTCAATACTCATTGTAGATGAGCAAAAGAAAGTTATTACCATGCAGTTAACCATTGATACTAAAATTTGCCCGGTAATGGAGTATTTTGAGATTTTTTTAAGCAGAATGCTGATGTGTCGCCGGGCAGCTAATTTCCTGGGTTGTGAATTTGAATTGATTATCAATGATGCCAGACTTTTATAATACAACGAAATTTATAGTAGTTGAGGGAGGATTTAAATTATGCGCAAAAACTCCAGTGTAGCCATAATTATAGCTATAGTTGTAGCTTTGGGCATGCTGACGTATTTTCTTGTTAATCCGATTTTGCAGAACCTTAGCCTGGGATTGGATCTAAAGGGTGGGCTGCACGTAGTATTGGAAGCCCAGGAAACCCAGGGAGAAAAGGTCACCGCTGATACTATTCAGAAATCAGTAGGTATTCTTAGAGACCGGGTGGATAAATTAGGGGTTAGTGAACCAATTATTTATCCCCAGGGTGACCGGCGAATTGTCGTAGAACTGGCGGGAGTAGATGACCCGGAACAAGCTATTAACGTACTTAAGAATACAGCCCAACTGGAATTTTGGGATCAAGAGGGCAATGTACTGGTAACCGGAAAACATCTTAAGGATGCTCAGGCTTCTGTGAAACAAGGCGGAACCGGGGCGGAAGTTAATATAGAGTTTGACTCGGAAGGGGCCAAGCTGTTTGCCAAAGCAACAGCAGAAAATTTAAATAAACCTATTGCTATTGTGCTTGATAAAAAGGTCATAAGTGCCCCTAATGTAAATGATGTTATTAATAATGGTAAAGCAGTAATATCCGGTAATTTTACTGCCAAGGAAGCTGAAGATTTGGCCGTATTGCTTCGTTCCGGTGCGCTTCCGGTTTCATTTAAGATAATGGAAAAAAGAACCGTGGGACCTACCCTGGGTAGTGACTCCCTGGACAAAAGTGTTAAAGCAGGAATAATGGGGCTTATAGCTATACTGATATTCATGCTCGGCTATTACCGTTTGCCCGGTCTAATTGCCGATATATCTATGGTATTGTATTCCATGCTGGTATTAGGGACCATGGCTCTGCTGGGGTCTGTACTGACACTACCGGGTATAGCCGCCTTTGCCCTGTCAATAGGTATGGCGGTTGATGCCAACGTTATAATATATGAAAGAATTAAAGAAGAACTGCGCTGGGGCAAGACTTTAAAGGCTGCCATATCAGCCGGTTTTGACCGGGCCTTCTGGACTATATTTGACTCCAACCTGACTACTTTAATAGCAGCTGTGGTGCTGATGTACTTTGGTACTGGTCCTATTAAGGGATTTGCGGTTACCCTGTCCATAGGTATAGTTGCTAGTATGTTAGTAGCGCTTTTATTTGTACGCTATTTACTGAACCTGAGTGCTGATATTGTAACCAACCGTAAATTATATGGAGTTTAAGGAGGGGAGAATAAATGCATTTCATCGAAAAACGAAAATATTTCTATATTTTTTCATCAATATTAATCATAGCCGGTATCATATCCATGTTTGTGCAGGGATTTAACCTGGGTATAGATTTCAAAGGCGGATCACTGCTGCGTTTCAGAATGGACTCAGCTGTAACTGCCCCACAGGTCAGGGCTTCCCTTGAAGATTTAAAATTCTGTGAGACTGCTAATGTTCAAAAAAGCGGCGATATATTTCTAATTCGTACCGTAGAATTAAACCAGGAACAAACTAAACAGGTTACTGATACCCTGAAAGCCAAGTTTAAAAATGTCGAATATATGAGTGTAGAAAGTGTTGGTGCCACCATTGGCTCGGAATTAACCAGAAATGCGATTCTCTCAATACTGGTAGCTATGGCGCTAATGTTAGTATATATAAGTTTCCGGTTTGAATGGACCTTTGGTTTGGCTGCCGTACTGGCATCATTACATGATGTCTTGATTGTACTGGGGCTGTTTTCGATATTCCAGTGGGAAATCGACAGTGCTTTTATTGCCGCCATACTAACTATTATTGGTTATTCCATAAACGATACCATAGTTATCTTTGACCGGGTTAGAGAACATATACGCAAGAAGGTCAAAGAGACACTGCCTACATTACTTAATACAAGTATAATGCAGACATTGAACAGATCACTAAATACGGTTCTTACATCTTTATTCCCCCTGGTAACTCTGTATATATTCGGGGGCAGTACTATTAAGACATTTGTGCTTACTCTTTTGATTGGTTTTGTTTTTGGCTGCTATTCTTCAATATGTATAGCCAGCCCGATATATTATGAGATAAAGCAAAGAGGTTAAAATTAACCCTTCACACTACAATCGAAATATGGTATTCTATTAAGAATACAAAAAGTCAAGCACAAATGTGCCAGGCTCTTCGGAGCAGCGGTTAAACATGGTTTCCGTGGGACTTCATTCATTGAAATGAAGTCCCTTTTTTACTATTACGGGGGGATAAGATGGATAATAAAACCAAAGCAGCATGGTTATCAGTTTTCAGTAATATTTTATTGGTAATTGGCAAATTGGTTGTCGGCGTTATAATTGGCTCGGTAAGCGTAATATCTGAAGCCATTCATTCAGCCAATGATTTGCTGGCATCACTTATTGCCCTCTTTGCCATCAAGACTTCAACCCAGCCCCCTGACCGTGAACACCCTTATGGACATGGGAAGATTGAAAATATATCGGGGACCATAGAAGCAATTCTAATTTTTTTAGCTGCCGGAATGATAATCAAGGAAGCTGTGGAAAAGATATTGACCGGCGGTGAGGTGATGGACCTGGGCTGGGGAATAGCCGTAATGGGCTTCTCGGCTTTTATGAACTTCATGGTATCTGCATATCTGCTTAAGGTAGGCAGGGAAACCGATTCCGTTGCCCTGGAAGCAGATGGCATGCACCTGCGTACCGATGTTTATACCTCCCTGGGGGTTTTTGCCGGTTTAATTTTGATTAAAATAACCGGGTACCAGCTATTAGACCCAATTGTTGCCATAATGGTAGCCTTGCTTATCATTAAAGCGGCTTATGATCTGACCAAAAAGGCTTTTATGCCGCTAATTGATACTGCTTTGGATGAAGAATATATTGCTTTAACCGAATCAATCTTAAACGAATATCAGGACAGCTTTATTGAATATCACGATTTAAGAACCCGGAAAGCGGGTCGCGACTCCCATATTGACCTGCATCTGGTTATTAATTCAAGCACCAGTGTGCGCGAGGCCCACGATCTGTGCGATGAAATTGAATCCAGAATCTGTGAGAAAATACCTTATTCCCAGGTCCTTATTCATGTGGAGCCGGCTCACGAAGAGGCAACTGGGGAAGGTTAACCTTAAGGCATACTGCGGTGATTCGTTATAGCCATACCAGGCTTTTCACTAAACCTTCCTGCCAGACCCCATGCCCGGTAACCACAACCATATATAAGAACTTCGATAAACACTCTGGTACTAAACAAATCTGTGTTCATCTGTGTCTAATCCCGGGGCACTCACTGCTTCCGTATTCCACCATGTTGAGCCAGTACCACATACTGGGACATTATGATATAATGCAAATAATCTTTTTGGTATTACCTTTAAATCACGGGTTACTTTTTTTGTTAAGGGGAAATTTTTGTGGAAATTATTACGTCACATAATGCCCTGGATTTCGATGGCCTGGCCAGCATGGTGGCTGCTGGCAAATTGTATCCGGGAGCAGTTAAGGTTTTTTCAGGAACGTTGTCCAAAAATGTTAAGCAGTTCCTCGCTTTGTATAAAGATTCGCTATTGATAAAACAGGCCAAAGATATTGATATCAAGCGGGTGGACAGGTTAATAATAGTTGACACTGCCAATGCCAACCGCCTGGGTCAGCTCAAGAATCTGGCTTTCCAACCGGATACTGATATTCATATATATGATCATCATCCATCTACACCGGAGGATTTGCAGGGCAGTATCAATGAAGTGCATTTGACCGGTGCCGCTACTACAATACTGGTAGAAAAAATTATTGCGGCCAATATTAATATCAGCCCCTTTGATGCTACTATCCTAGCCCTGGGAATATATGAAGATACTGGCAGCCTGCTCTTTTCATCCACAACTTATAGAGATGTCAATGCCGTGGGATACCTTCTGCAACGCGGTGCCAATCTTTCCCTAGTGGCTAATTTTATGGAAGAACCCTTTTCCAATGAACAGAGACAGATTCTGCAAAGACTGCTGCAATCGGCACGTCATTTCGAGGTTAATAATGCAACCGTATTAATAGCTGACTCGGAGACCGACGAATTTGTCCCCGGCCTTGACGTGGTTACCTTTCGCCTCTTCGAAATGGAGAATTGTGATGCCGTTTTTGTTGTGGCCTTGATGCAGGGTAAAATTAACGTGGTAGCACGCAGCCGGACGGGCAATATTAAAGTGAATGAAGTGTTAAAAAGCCTGGGGGGACGCGGGCATGAAAAGGCTGCCTCAGCAGTGGTTAAGGGCAAAAGTTGTGATGAAGTGTCACAATTAATTAGAGACAGTTTAACCGAAATAGTCAGTCCTGGAGCTACGGCCCGGGATATAATGTCGACGCCGGTTAGGACGATTTCACCCCACATTACCATGGAGGAAGCGGGGGGGATAATGCTCAGGTATGGCTATACTGGTATGCCGGTGGTAGAAGGGGATGAAATGGTCGGAGTCATATCCCGGCGGGATGTTGACAAAGCCCGGATTCATGAACTTGGACATGCACCGGTAAAAGGATTTATGACCTCACAGGTATTATCCATCAAGCCAGATACACCTCTGGATGATATACAAAAACTGATGGTTGAATTTGATATCGGCAGATTACCAGTTGTAGACGAAGGCAGGTTGGTAGGGATTGTTTCCCGGACAGATATTTTAAGAATACTGCACGGTGAAGACTATCCCGAAGACCATGCCGTATTGTACACCATGAGTGACGGCGAAACAGCCAACTGCCGGGATTTGATGCGGGAGCGGCTGCCTTCCCGGATATTATCCTTACTCCAGGTGGCTGGTGAAGTAGCCTCCAACAGGGGAAGCAAGGTCTATTGTGTTGGTGGGTTTGTCAGGGACCTCTTTTTACAGGTGCCCAATTATGATGTGGACTTAGTAGTGGAGGGAGACGGTGCGGAACTGGCCCATGATTTGGCTTCGCGCCTGGGAGGCAGTGAACGGGTTCACGAACGCTTTCGTACGGCGGTAGTAAAGCTGGGGGATGGCACTAAATTAGATATCGCTACCGCCCGCACTGAATACTATGAATTTCCTGCTGCTTTGCCCCGGGTGGAGAGGTCGTCTATAAAAGAAGATATGTACCGCCGCGACTTTACCATAAATACCCTGGCTATTTGCCTTAACCCAGACCGCTTTGGTGAACTTATAGACTACTTTGGAGGACGGCATGATCTGCAAAAGGGATTAATAAGAATTCTTTACAATCTCAGCTTTGTGGAAGATCCTACCCGCATACTAAGAGCTATTCGCTTTGAGCAGAGATATCGTTTTACCATTGAGCCGGATACATTGCGGTTGGCCCGTGATGCTATCGAACGCAGAATGTTGGGCAAGCTGTCTTACAAAAGAATTCTGCAGGAACTGGTATTAATTTTAAGCGAAAAGGATCCAGTCCCGGCTCTCAAACGTATGAAGGAAATCGGGGTATGGTACTACATATTGCCTGAAGTTAACCTGGAAGAGCTCAGTGAGGCAACATTAAAACGCATATCCATTATAATGGTCTGGTGGCAGGAACGTTATTGCCGACCAGATGTCAGGTCCTGGGTTGTCTACCTTATGTACATTCTATCTAGTTTAACCGAAGTTGAAGTTGAGGAGATATTAACACGTTATTCGTTGGATTCTCATGCCAAAAGATGTATCCGTGAGTCTTTGCAGATTGAGAAATTAGCTGCCCAAATTACGGAAAGTCCGGATTTACTCCCTGGCGATATTGACAAATTGGTGGGTACTTTTACTGATGAAACCCTAATTTATCTGCTGCTAAGATTAAAGGATGAACAAGCCTGGGAAAGGGTGGTAAAATATCTGGACCTGAAGGAAACTGTTAGTGTAGATACCAATGGTTTTGATTTGATGCAGCTGGGACTAAAACAGGGACCCTATTTTA
The DNA here is from genome assembly GCA_050943315.1 of Syntrophomonadaceae bacterium. Lineage (GTDB taxonomy): Bacteria > Bacillota > Syntrophomonadia > Syntrophomonadales > Syntrophomonadaceae > JBDKUD01. The sequence goes on along the minus strand of JBMNOY010000033.1, from coordinate 836 downwards.
AGGTTATTCTGGATAAGCTGTACGAATTAAAACTTAACCAGGAAATTCACAGCCAGGCAGAAGAAATTGAGGTAGTAAAAAAATGGATCGCCGAAGGGAGATTTTTAGATGCAATCGTTTAGCAGCATGATAATAGCGTTGCCCGCTATTGTCATAGCTTTGACTTTCCATGAATATGCACATGGACGGGTAGCTGACTTCTTAGGAGATGACACTCCCTACTACCAGGGCAGGCTGACTTTAAACCCGTTGCCCCATATAGACTGGATGGGTTTTTTAATGCTGGTTATTTTTCATTTTGGCTGGGCTAAACCAGTTCAGGTTAATCCCCTTAAATTTAAGAACATCACCATAAAAAAAGGAATGATGCTGGTGTCTTTGGCGGGGCCGGCTATGAACCTATTGCTGGCCGCGGTGGGCATGCTGGCCTTAAGGCTGCTGGGTTTTGATCCTCATCTGGGTACTTACAGCGGTAATAACCTGTTGCTGATTCAGCTTGTTTATCCCCTGGTAAGCATTAACCTGATTCTGGCGGCTTTTAATCTTATTCCCGTTCCACCCCTGGATGGGTCCAGAATCTTAGCCGGGCTGCTTCCTGATTCCGGCACCCAGGCCATATACTCCCTGGAGCAATACGGCCCGTTGTTGTTATTGCTCTTAATTATAACCGGCACGGCACGAACAGTCTTTTTGCCTGTTGCCGGGCTGCTGGAAAGCTTATTATACGGTTTGGTTTTCTAATGTGCGAGGAGCAGGGGGACGGAGGAAGCATGGGCGGGCAAGGGAAGGAAGCATGGGGACGGTTCTTTTGCTTCCTTTGAAGGAAGCAAAAGAAC
>JBMNOY010000091.1:0-4658 GCA_050943315.1 Syntrophomonadaceae bacterium | reverse complement strand
CTAAAAGACGATAAGGATTTTCACTATACACAAGTGTCGATTCTATACGTAAACTCTTCGGCCACGGTCTAGCATATACTGTCTTTTTACCACTCGCTTTCCCTTTATAAACAGAAATAGTTACCGGCCCTTCTTTACCACTGAAATAAAGTGTGCCTGACGGAGTAACATTAGCAATCCCCGTATCTGAAGTTTTCCAAACCAGTCCTTCACGAATCTGTTGCTTAATACCATTAGAAAGCGTCCCAGTAACCGTCAAAGGAATTGACTCTTTACCCGGAATAATTTCTTCATTAATTTCTAAACTAACCAGTTCCACTGCCCCTAAAGAAACAGGGACTACAAATAACAACAAAGTAAGTAAAACAAAACCATACTTTTTCATTTAGCTCACCTACTAAAAAATAACCATCTACCGCAAATTATACCATATTCTTTCACAATGTGCGAAAAACCATCACACAAAAAAAATACGGTTCACCCCTATTTTTTTACCATCGCAATAATATTGTCTTTCACCCAACCAAACTTTTTAATGATAATATCCTATGGCAAAAACAAGCCGATCAGCTATTTAATAGTCTGGGAATAAATATGACTACAGCCTTTAATGTCTTTTTCAGACAATCTGTTCGCGAGGGAAGAATTCCTTTTGAAATTTCCTTGAATTATCCAAACAGAGAAACAATAACCTCTATGTTAGAAACAGAACGGATTGCTAGTGTTCCAAATGTCCAAGGATATAATTCCCTGGAAGAACTGATGAGAGCATTAGACGAATGAAATATACAGTGAAATAGACTTCCCACCAACTAACAGGCAATTGGGTAAATCATAGAGAATGCCATATCCAACCAGACTGGTTACTTATTTACTATATCAAAGCAGCTGCATCTTTATACTCAATTTCCTCACCTGCCCTAATCTTCCTCATCCTCCTGGAAATACGCAGCGCAGTACTTTTCCTCAATAGGCAGTAATCTCTGAATATTCTGTATCCCACAAAGTCAACACCACGATCGTCTACCCGAAAAAGCTGCCAATTACCCTTTACCTGCACATGTAACACTTCATTCAAATATTGCTCAACCTTTTTCCTCGCCTGATGCAATTTTTTCTTGTTATTGCCGAACAAACAAAAATCGTCCATGTCAATAGAATAATCTGATCCGGATAATACTGCGGTTTATAAATAATCCGCTCTTTTTTATTGCCCCCATCCTTTTTTCCTTCATTTGCCTTCACGGTTTTTCGAGATTGAACCTACTAGACCGTGCCTTTAACGGCGTCTCATTTTTGACCCCCATTATTCCAGTTGCCGCCAGCCAGCGCCACCTACGCACTTCATACCCCTATATTAGAATTAAATATGATTCTCTTCTTCTATTAGCATCTCTATTTTCTTTTTTCAGAAATCTATCCATTTATTAAAATACTATTACATACATCAAGAACTTCTGTTGCTATTGTTACGGCCTTTTTCCCATCCTCACATGAAGCTTCCGGCCAATCCCCGGGATAACGAGACTCTATGCTCCATTCAGTTAACCATGTTAAGTCAATACTCTTAAATCTTGCGCTTTCTTTATCAGATAATTTTTCTAACAACGCATCGAGGTCATGAGTTCTTATTACATTCAAACCTTTTAACACTAAAATTGCTTTTAAAGCCTTTTCAGCACTTTGTTGAGCTAAAAAACAAGCGGTCCGGGGAGCCACATCATCACGCGGAAGTATTATCAATGCCGCCTGCAAATCATTCTTCGCATATTCAAGCCACCGTAAAGCCAGTTGTCTATTGATCTGTTCGCTCATAAACAACCTTCCCCTCCCGTAAGGCAGTTCCATAAATATAACCCGGTAAATCTTTTTTTTGCTCTATATCTTCTTTTGAGGCAACTATAACATCTTTAGGTATACCAAATCCCTTTAATTCCCTTCGTATTGCTACTTGAATATCTCTTTTTGAACCTTTATAAGGGGTGATTACCAAAAAATCAATATCGCTATCTTTGGTAGCTTCATTCCGTGCCCAAGAACCAAATACAATGATTTTTTCCGGTGAAAACGCATTTGCAATTCTTTCCGTCATGGATTGAACGATATGCTCATTAATCATTTTATAATCACCTGCATCCACCTTTTTATAAAATTGTACCACGTAAGTGTTGCAATCTCAACTCAAAATATATAGTTTTGTGGCGTGGGGACGATTTGAGGTAAGAAAATATGGATATTCCTCAGCTTTTATAGTTTAATTCACTAGCGTTGCAATATATATGTTTGCATACCTGTGGTTTAATAATATTTTATCGTATCCTCTATTATATCCCATAAATAGTAATAGTGCTATTGCCTCTGGGCCCTTATGAATTTACACGAATGACTTCCTTTATCTCCTCCATCTCACCAACAGTTGCCAGATGCTTTTGGGTAAAATTATAGGCATGGCAATGTTTCAGCCAGCCCCAATAACTCATAACCGCAGCTGCATCTTTATACCTAATCTCTTCGCTTGCCCTAATCTTTCTCATCCTTCTAGATATACGCAAAGCCGTGCTCTTCCTCAACAAGCAATAATCCCTGAATATTCTGTATCCGACAAAGTCAACACCACGATCATCCACCCGAAACAACTGCCAATTGTCCTTTACCTGCACATGCAAAACCTCGTTTAAATATTTTTCTACCTCTACTCTAGCTCGATGCAATTTCTTCTTGTTATTGCCGAACAAACAAAAATCGTCCATATAACGTATATAATATTTTACACCGAGAGCCTTTTTGACATAATGGTCAAAGCCTTCCAAATAAAAGTTACTGAACCATTGACTTGTATAATTCCCAATCGGCAAACCTTGTTTATGACTATCAATAATTGTATCAATTAACCATAGAGTATCCTTATCTTTAATCTTTCTTCTAAGCGGTGCTATCAACAAGCCAGAGGAACAGGCCGGCAGTATCACCAGCATTCCAGCGGCCGCCAACCAGCGCCACCTTATCCGCGTAATCGTTCCTCGGCCAATCTTGATAATAATAATCAGGGATATAGGTGTCGTAGTTTCCTCCTACAGCTACATCTGCTTCAGCCTTAGTATCCCCCCCGGGCATCAAGAGCCAGTCAGCAGCTTCAGAACAAGCAAAATCTTTCACATAACCATTGCCTGAGGGTAAAATAACCCCCGAAGCCTGATAATCCCCCGTAAACGTATTATCAACAAAATTACTATCCGCAATATAAGGTTGTTGTTCTGGGGCATCTAAAGCATCCCTGTTTTTAATATTGATGCCATCTATAAACTCCCAGACATTACCCCATAAGTCTTCCAAACCCCGATAACTGACCGAAACTCTACCATTAACACCTGTTTCGCCATCGGTACCTAAAGAAGCCTTGCCGGAAGCCCCGTTTAAGCTATCGCAACCACCGGTTTTCTGACCCACGTGATAAATGATATTATCTACTGCAGTAGTAAATGAAGCACCATCGACGGTTATTGTGGTCTTCCCCGCCTCTGCATCTGTCATTATCTCGGTTATCTTTCTGTCTCTACATATATTCCTTGCCCCTCTTGAAGTGCCCACATCTATTATTTGACCAACCTTAAAGTAACTGCCTGTAGTAGAAGAAACAATAATCGTGTTACCTGTTGTCGCTTCCGTAATCGTATCAGCATCATAATACCTTAAATCAACAATCCCTCTTCCTATTGCTGTCTGACAGTTAGTATCGGCATATTCCACAAGATAGAGTAAAGCTACGGCATTACGAGCTAAGGCATCAACAATATTCCAGCTTTCTCCTCTGTTTTGTGCCTGTGCTCTAAATGTCGCTCTGGTTCGAGAAACAGCAGGAAGTGTGTCTGAAATTGAGGTGAGTTTTATTGTACCACCGTCGTTGATTTCCCCTGCTTTATAAGCACCCATCAGTACATAATCCTTTTCGACCCCGGCTCTGATAAAGCAAGGATGTAGTTCGAAGCCTTCTATAGGTGCATCCGCTACCCAAAATTCGTGTCCTCCTTCTTTATAGGTGTGCTTATAATAAAACTTCGGTATCTGCACCATCACTTGCCCCTTAGTCCCGTCTCGTTTAAAGCCAGTATCATCAATATAAGCATTGATAGTACCATCATCGGCGACATTACACAGTTTCATCTCACTCCAGGGATAAATGCTGTTAAAGTCTGCCCCTGCGGTTTTACCCGCACCGGCACCCAGTCTAGCCATGGTCGTCGCCGTTCCTACCGTCCAGGCAGCTCCTACCGGCTCTACTACAGTTACCTCTAACATGCCTACTACACCGGAAATATCGTTTGCTGTAGCTTTTACGGTCACTGTCCCTTTTGCTGTACCCGTCAGCAAACCGGTTGTATCAATGGTGGCACTTCCCGTACCATTTTCTACGCTCCAAGTGACAGATTTATCTGTCGCCTCCGCAGGCTCTATTGCTACACTCATTTGTAAGGTTTTATCCTTTTCTACCGTGGTTACTCCCTCTGCTCCCGTTACCGTAATTGAAGTCACTGGAATTACCCACTGTGCATATACGGTAAGATCAGCCTTTACCGGTGTTGTTTCGGTAAAAGCAGTACCACTGCCGTCAGCCTGGGTATTCCAACCTGTGAAGGCATGTCCTATTTTGGTGGGGGCGG
>JBMNOY010000089.1:0-4712 GCA_050943315.1 Syntrophomonadaceae bacterium | reverse complement strand
CAGGCACTATGTCATTACTAATGAAACTTTCGTCTATATACCCATAAACCCCATCCCGCGGTGCCAGTACTTTACGCGTCTTGAGCGGAATAAAGACACGCTTCTCATCCAAATAAAAAGGCAGATTCCCTTTCTGATTCAGTCTGGCCCGCAACATATTGCGCTGGGCGGATAAATCCAGACCATAAGAATAAAACAAGGCATGCTGAACGGTAGTCCAAGCCCTTCGGTCCACTACTACTTCCCCATTAAGCAACAACAGCTCAGTGGAATTGCCTCCATCGATATACACCGGGCGAAACCCGACAACCTTATCCCGCACTTGCTCTACTCTGATATTATTCAAATGAAACCCTCCTTTTGAAAAACCTTTAACACCGCCCAATCTCCAACCTATGAACTACCTTGTATCTTTTCGGCATAGTAATCAGACAATATATAAACACCACGCTTGTCCCCATGCTGAAAGCGATCATCCTTGGCCATATGTGCAATAAGGTTTAGGCCCGGATCTTTACCTCCTACCGTATATCCCCGTTCCTTCAAAAACTGCAGAATCTCGCGGTAGTACAACTCCTGAGGATAGACTTTTAGTAAAATGTTAGCCACCTCATTGCGCAAACGATCGCCCCGCAGTTCAATCACATTCTCCTCCCGGGTATCATGGTTACTTAAATCACGGGCACTTCCCAAACGATCACCGGTCTCCCTAATCCCAGTTGATTCCAAGTCCGCTTGTTCGCAAAATTCCCGCTCGCAGCCTTTGGTGCCATTAGACCCAGAGCTCTCTTCATTGCCAGGCAAATTTTCCCGGCTAGCCGATTGCAGCAAGTTATCCAACAGGTCTATTTTTCGCCGGATAAGGTCGCACTCCTGTGTCAGTGTATCCATGGCTGCTTTCTTCTCCGCCAACTCCATCTGCAACTGCTTCATCCATCTCCTATTATTTTCGATTAGTTGATCTATACAAACTCCGAATTCGCCATCACCAGCTATCATTGTACACCTCCCTTTCAATCCATTAATGGCTAATTATGCTAGTATAATAACATTTGAGTAATATTTTGGCAATACCCTAGAAGTAAATTTTGCCTGAATTCATTATTGTTGTTTGTGGTTGTTATAAAAATAGGAAAGACATTACGGCAGGGTTAATAAGTGAACTCTGCTGAACCTGGTTCGGTTCACTTATCGGCGGGCCATTTGTTGATGGAGCTGCTTGGCGCCGTAGAAGTTGGCAATATAGTCTACTATATCACTATTGCGTTTAACATTACCGGGAATGGTGATACCGGCCAGGATGGCAACGGTTTGAAGTTCTGCTTTTTTCAAAGGAGTTAACATAACCGCAATTTCCTCTTTACTCAACCGGGGAATAATCTCAACTGTTTGGACAGGGTCAAAATTTTTATTCTTCTTTCGGGCGGATGGTTTTGTTGCTGCAGAACTCACCTCATTAGCAGGCGCAGCGGCAACATCTTTCAATCTGCCTGCACCCGGATCCTTTATCTTCATATATATATCATCCAGCATATCCTCCAGGTTACTATCCGGATAAACTTCCAAAATACGTTTAACCTTTATTAATATTCCTAATAACTGCTGTACCTTCATCTCGATACCTCCAACAACCTTTCCATTACTTCGTACAAAACCGCCAGCATCATTTTCGACTGGCGGCAATTAATATCCGTGTACACCGGATTCCCCAGTTCCGAACCCTTGGCTACACCCTCGCCGTACGTAAGATAATTCTGAAAAACCATATCCCCAAACATATACTGTATCCGCTCCATTATATAGCTCTGGCTGCCCTTGGGTTCACGGCCATATTCACGTACACTGTTGGCAACAATTCCCAACAACTGTGTGGGCCAGTAACCAGGAGAAGCCTGGGTAAACAGCTGATTTAACTTATCCACCTTATTAATAAGAGCAGACAGGCCATAAGTTGACAGTTTGTCCAGCATGGTAGGGATAATATAAAAATCGCTGGCATATATAGCATTTTGGGTTATATAGTTTAAATTAGGTGGACAGTCAATAAAAATATAATCATAATTCTGCCGTATCCGGTCAATAATTCGAGCCAGTACATTTAATTTATATAATTCAGTACGAAAGCTGCCAACATAGCTGGCGCGTTGGTATACAGCTATATCCATATCCGTATATACCAGGTCCTGGTGGGAAGGCAGCAAATCGACAGTGGGGTAGACCTTATCCCGCTGTCGCCTTACATGCCACTTAAGAATATACTGATTAACATCAATATTGGCATCATCATTTTCTAGAAACGGCTTAAATAGTTCCTTTAAGGTCCCCAACTTCTTAGCATAGGCCAGTTCCTCATATAGATCGGCTGACAGACAAGAAATCGACAAATTACACTGGGCATCACAATCCAGGAGCAACACCCGCGGGGGCTCTTTTTTACCCAGATATCTAAACCATTGCGACTCATCTAAATGCAGCAGCCCCGTCCCCAGATGATGAGTAAGCGTAGTCTTACCCACCCCACCTTTCCAGTTAATAACACTAATAACCCAGCATCTGCTCATGAGCCCCATCTCCCTTTTAGATACTAATTGCCCCAAATTACTTCACTTATTACATTATTTTCTACATAAATTGTTGAAATCCTGCCATAAAAAAACCCGGATTATTTATTCACCGGATTCCAGCTTTAAATATATCCTTTTTATGGTAAGCTAACATCAATGTTTGTAGTGGAGTGATCATTTCAAGCCGGGCGTACCAGTAGTACGCAACATGATACCGGCAATTTACAATAATGATACCGCTGCCATAATTTCAGTAATTCACACATAGATACCGCCGATTCACGCATGGGTACCGGTTACCTGTAAAATGGTTTTGAGGACACCCCTCAAATATTACAGGAAGGAGACTATGCTAATGGCCAGAATAATTCAAGTGAAACAAATCTTAGAAATCCGGGCAGCGGGGCTTTCACAGAATAACATTGCCAAAAGCCGCCACATGTCCAAAAGTCGGTAAGCGACGTGTTTCAAATCGCTCAGGAACTTAACATCTCTTATGAAAGTGTCAAGGATATGCGACTAGAGGAAGTGTATAATCTCTTGAGAAAGACTCTGGAACTCTGCCCGATTAACAATTTTCACAACTGTTTAAACTTCTTCTTCGCTTAACTTGTTTTTAGGGGTTGGACGTTTGTCAACTGGTCTCTGATCCTCAAGTGGGGTTGCATCACTTTTCTATGGTTGCAAAGTACGCTGGCTAATTCCTAATTCCTTGCTGGCCATTTTTTTCACGGGCACCGGCCAGGGTATTAAAGTTAATCGTGGAGCTTGGCCCCTCTATTAACTTTTACTTATTCAAATATGGAAGCAAAGTCTTTATAAGTTTGCTTAACAGGTTAAGCTCTTTAGGTGAACATTTATTGAGCAATTTTTTGATTTCTGCACTGTTAGTTTCATAATCATCATGATTAGTGTCTCCAAAGACCAAGTAATCTATTGATATATGTAGACAGCCAGATACTTTTACTAAAGCGGGTAAACTCATCTGCCGTTCTCCCCGTTCCAATTGACCTACGTAATAAGATGAAAGCCCTAATACTTCTGCAAACTCATCTCTTGCAAGTCCAAGCTTTTCTCTTTCTTCCCGTATTCGTTTTCCAATAGCTTTATTATCTATATCCTCATTTTTCCCCACCATTATTCACCCCGCTTTAAAATACTTTATCTAAGTTTGAGCCATTGCAGAATTTGCTAATTGCATAATTTTTTTATTTGCTGTTTGCTAACTTTTGCTGTAAAATTTACGTATAAGATTAATTCATGGGAGTGGGGAGGATGGATAAAAAAGACGAGCTAGAAATAGCAAGAAATATCCTTAATAATGCTGTAAGTATGCACCTGAGCAAAGAACTTATTCTTAAAATCAGTCAAAAAGTTGATAAATATATTGTAGAGTATTACCGAAAAGAGGAGTGGTTATGGCAAAATAAAAAAAAATAAGTTAACCGTGGTGCCTGTCCCACTATTAACTTATACAAAATAGAATCCCCCCAATGGGTGGTCTTCGGCCACTAATTGGGGGGATTCTATTCTGCTTTCGCCTTTATAAAAGGAATATAAGATGTCTCGAAACTTCTCAGGATAGCTACGATGTGGCTTTAACATTCGCAGGGCGTTTACCATATAATTGGCATTACCCCGGGGTAATGCAGAGCGACTGCCGTGAATCAGGTTCGGTATACCCAGTGCCATGCCTAGTTCCCGGCGGCTGCGGGGAGCATAGCCAACCCGTATTACAGCCAGATGCAGCCCCATACACACCCCTTGCTGTAGAATATTATTTAACTTCTGCTGCAAAGACAGCCCCTGTCCAGTATATGATGCCAGATGGCCCCGGGTCACTCCGGATATCATTTCACAAGCCGGGTTAAATGGGATATTCCGTCCCGGTATTTTTTGCGGACTATCTCGCCTATGATTTTACTTTTATTACATTATTATACATAATGTATGCAAAATCCTCCTAATTTGAGTGTTTTTTTAAATTTAGGTCTTTAGTGAATATTACGAGTTTCCAGAGCCACCTAATCTCCTTAAAAAGAGCCACTCAATCTTTTAGATAGAGCCACTGTGTTGATGCTGGGAGCCACCCTTCAGGATGGCTCCAGAAGCATGTTAATATTATTTTGGTATTCGTCGTTTTCTCTG
>JBMNOY010000032.1:0-24974 GCA_050943315.1 Syntrophomonadaceae bacterium | reverse complement strand
TTTACCGCCGGAACTACCAGGTGGTTCATTACCGGTACTACAAATATACCCAGGACTACTGCACCCAGAGCTAATCCGCCCAGGGATATAACATAATGTGGAGCCAAATGTTCAGTTTCCGGTTTCGTCACTCCAGGGCGGCCTTCCAGCAAACGTCCCAGCCATTTTATCCAGAACAGTGCCGTCACAGCACTGGCTAAAACAAACATTATCGCTACCAGGGGCAGATCCACCGCTGCTTCCAGAGATGCCCATTTACCTACCAGCATTCCAAACGGCGGCAGGAACATGCTTATTATGCCTATGCCTACAATTTTGGTGGTAACTGGCATCCGGTCGATAAGCCCTTCCATGTCTTCAATGTCACGACTACCAATGTTGTGTTCAATAGTACCTGTACACAGGAACAAAAGTCCTTTAGATACTGCATGGAATATCATTAAGGCCATAGCTGCACTGATGGCCATAGGGGTGTTTATTCCCGCACAAGCTATTATTAAGCCCAGGTTGGCAATGGTTGAATAGGCCAAGACTCTCTTGGCATTGGACTGCGTACAAGCAAGTACCGAGGTTGCCAGAAAGGTAAAGCCACCAGCAATAGCTACCATATCGCTTAAATAGGTTCCATGGTAAATGGGGGCCATTCTGACCACCAGGTAAACACCTGCTTTAACCATGGTACTGGAGTGCAATAAGGCTGAAACCGGGGTGGGGGCTACCATTGCCCCCAACAGCCAGGATTGAAAAGGCAGTTGGGCTGATTTGGTAAAACCGGCGAATACCAAAAGGGCTACGCTAAATAACAGGGCACCGGTTACTCCATTATTACTTGCTGTTTCCAACAGGTAACGGACGGATAGCGCTTCTCCAGGTATAGTAGCAAATAAATAAACGATGGCACCGGCAAAAGCTACACCCCCGACCATGTTCATCCATAAAGCCCGGCATGCATTTTTAATAGCTATTTCAGTAAGGTCATGGCTTATCAATTGGAATGAACACAGGGTAGTTACTTCCCAGAAGAAATATAACCAGTACAGGTTATTAGAAAATACTATACCATTCATGGCAGCTAAGAATATTACTAACCAGAACATGAACCGGGGCTGTCTGGATTTTTCCACCGGATGATGTTCTTCATGCTCGGCTATATACCGTACCCCATAAATACAAATAAGTGACCCAACAATATTGATTATTAAGCTCATTATAATAGTTAAATTATCGATAACGAAATTCGGACTTATTTCGGCATGTCCGCCACCCATAACAAAGTCAAAGTAAACTAATAGCACCACCTGAATGAGTGTTAATACCAGTATTAATGGATTTCGGTATTTGAAACCAATGTATAGTATTAATGCCATTAGACCAAAGTCTGCTATGGTAATAATTTCGTTCCAGGGAATGCCCAATATCCCGGCAGGTTGATAATCAAACGGACCTGTTAAAAAAAGCCCTATAGAAACTGCTGCCAGAACTATTCCCGTCAGGAATACTACTACATTTCTAGCTACATAACTGCGCCCGATGTAACAAAGCAGGGCCGCAACAACCGGTAGCCAAATTGCAACGGCAATCAGATACTTAGGCATGTCCAATGCATTCACCCCTTTTTGAAATAATGTTTTAGTATGCTTACCGATTTTTGTACGAACTTGGTCATAGCTCCAAAGCCAAACAGCCGTTAGTTCGAGAATAACCAGGCTTGAGCCCCATCATTGAAACAAAAATTCCCCCTTTCGAATAATAAATTGTCAAACCAGCAGTATAGCTGACAATGACTTACGTTTAGCGGAGACATTTTTTTTCTGGTGCCCCCATTACCAAAAGCAGGCTAATACTTACAAGAATCATGAAGCAATCCACGGCCCCACCTTATTCTTATAAAAAAGATAAGAGCTAAAGTTAAAACACTGACAAGCAACGTTGACTTTATCCTTCTGATTTATGAATTTTTCGACACTATTCAACTATAGTATTATAACACAGAGTTATTATTCCTTGAACACCAGTTGTGAACGCTCATTATGGTATCGTTTTTTACCAAAGCAGGCTAACCGTGCTAACATAAAAGCGAAGCTTTCCGTACCCAACCGGTGATAGAGCAGCCTGGAAAACGCTTCGCTTAATAAATCTTAATATCTTAAATTTTAATAATCCGCACCAACCTTCACATTGAAAAAATAGCCAAGTGTGCTATATTTAAGCTGACCGGCTGGCAGCCTGCAGCAAAAACTATCATAATACGTTACTCCCCGATTAATCTAGTGCCATGCAATTATATTTAATCTGGAGAGTTTTTCACAGACTTCCAGCCGGATAATGAAGGTTTGGTGTGGTAAGACTAAACTTATTTACTCATTGGTTTCAGACTGTTCATGTAAATGTTTCTCACGATTGTTTGATCAGCTTTAACCGGTGCAACACCTAACAGAGTTTCCAGAGATGGAGTTTCAAAAGCCAACCTGGTGGCATTTTCCAGATCCTTTTCGGTATATCCATAATCAGCCAGCTTTTCCGTTACTCCTACGTTGAACAACCATTGCTCTACGCCGGCGGCACACTTCCTAGCTTCACCGGGTTCACCCTTTAATCCCGGTACAATAGGTGCATATATAGCTGCCAGTATTTCAGGACAAGCCGGATAAATGACTTCTATGACTGCCGGCAAAATCATGCCCAGACCCAACCCATGAGGCAACTGGGGTTTGATTCCGCTTAATGGATGTTCCAGTGCGTGGGTATAATGCAACAGGCCGTTATCAAAGCAAATTCCTCCTATCATAGAGGCATAAAGCAGATAATACCGAGCGGTCAAATCATCCGGATGGGCTATCGCCTGAGGAAGATATTTGGCCACCAAGCGGGAGGTTTCGACTGCTGTCATAACTACGTAAGGATTGGTAACCAGCGAGGTGGCCGCTTCAGTTACATGGTTAAGAGCATCTACAGCAGTGTAACGGGTCTGGCCAGCAGGTAATCCAACCATAATGGCAGGGTCATCAATAGCAAACATAGGATATATACAATCGACTGCTAGGGCAGGTTTATATTCAAGCTCGGGAATGCTGGCTACGGCAAACCGGTCCACTTCAGTTCCTGTTCCGTGGGTGGTATTAATGGCTACAATAGGTACTGCTTTGCAGGCATCAAATTTGTATAGATATAGATCCCTGGCGTTGTATTGGGCATTGTCCGGATGTAACAATACCGCTGCACTCTTACCCGTATCAATAGCACTTCCACCGCCAATACCGATTACTGCTTTCGCCCCAATCTCTTTACCCATAGCCGTTGCTTCATCAATACCGTCAACAGTTGGGTTGGGCACTACGCCGGTGAACAAACTATATTTCATACCATGTTTCTTTAATGCAGGCTCGAGAACCTCCCAAACCCCGGTAACCTTATAAACAATTTCATCAGTGGTAACCAGAACGGCATCAATGCCGGCTTTTTTTAAGTTATCACAGATATCATCTACCTTTTGCAGCGCGCCTACTCCAAGATAGCACAGTGTTTTACTGCGGATCTCAACAACCTGATTAACGTTCATTTTGGTTTCCCACATAAATGCCATCCTCCTTAAATTGTTGTTTACATTTCAAAATGAGTTTGCCAGTTAGGAATTAAATATGGTTTCGGTTACCACCTCTCTTTTTGCATGGCTCTTGGTGTTTGATTATTTATAAAGCAAATTAGATGCCAACTTAATCTGTTAATGCTCTGCCGGCAGTAACCGCGGTGTCACCCGGCTGTCACAATCCTTCCCCCGGCCGAAACAAAAAGGTTGTTAAGGCGACAATTTTGTGGAAAATAATCTACAGATGTATTATTTTCCCTTACACTTGTATAGTCATGTGCCACAATTCACGTTCGCGCTCAAAAAAGAAACCCGGCAGATAAATATTCTGCCGGGTTTCTCATGGATGAATTTCCTTATTTAGAATGTTACTTCTAAAGAGTGGTTTCTTAAGTTATGTAAAACGCGAATTACTTTACAATATATTCACGGGTAATTTTATAAAAATCTAGTTTACGATAAACGGTACTTCGGGATAGCTTCATTTCCCGGGCTACCCGGCTGATATTGCCGTTATACTGCTCCAATAACTCCAGGATAATGTTTCGCTCCGTAATAAGAGCATTTAATCCACTATTGACAGGCTGAGCAGCAGCTGTTTGTGGCAACGGCTTTCTGGGAGCATCGTGCCTAAAAACAATTTCAGTTGGCATGTGTTTTAAGTAAAGTGCGGATCCGTTGGCATTTACGATCATTCTCTCCACCACATTCTCTAACTCCCGTACATTGCCCGGCCACTCATAATTCTGCAGGTATTCTATGATTTCAGGTTGCACATATTCGATAGGGGTGTTAACTTTTCTAGCGATTTTTTTTAATAAGTGCTCAAATAAAAGTTTAATATCTTCCTTGCGTTCCCGCAGAGGTGGAATTACGATACTAATTACATTTAAACGATAATACAAATCCTCGCGAAAATTGCCTTTGGCGACTTCTTCCTTGAGGTTTTTATTAGTTGCGCAGATTATACGAACATTTACCGGAATAACCTGGTCTCCCCCTATGCGGATTATACTGCGTTCCTGCAACACCCGCAGAAGAGATACCTGTTCTTCCAGAGGCATATCCCCGATCTCATCCAGGAACAAGGTTCCACCCGCAGCCATCTCAAATTTACCTGGTCTTCCGCCTCGACGGGCCCCCGTAAAAGCACCTTCCGAGTAGCCAAATAGTTCACTGGCAATTAATTCCCGGGGTATTGCACCACAATTCAAGGCTACAAATGGTCCCTTACGGCGCATACTGCTATTATGAATAGCCTGGGCAAATAGTTCCTTGCCGGTACCGCTTTCACCCATGATTAATACATTGCTTGATTTAGTTGCCGCCTTTTTCGCCATTCTTACCGACACCGCCAATTTCTCACTGCCGATAATGTCTTCAAAGTGAAAAGTGGCATGAGCACCACTAAATTGGTTGATTAATTTTTTTACCTTGTTAATGGGATTAAAGCATATCAGTGCCCCGGTAACATTACCTTTTTCGTCCTTTATAGGTTTGCCGGTAACCAGACAGTGGAAATTAACCGTCTCCGTATTATTTCTGACTTCAACGTTGGTATAAGCCTGACCCTTATCCAGAACCTTATGGGTGCGGAGAGCCGAGCCCAATAAATACTCTATAGGTCTACCTCTTAACTGATTACCCAGAATATTCTCCGCTACCGGGTTCACCTGGATGATAGTTCCTTGCCGGTCTATAATAACTGCTCCATCCGACATGGTCTGAAAAATATTTTGCAGGCTGTTATTCAGTATGGTTAATTGCTGATTTTGTTTTCTTACCTTAATCTGATAACTAATTGCTTCAGCAGCTGCTACAACCATGCCCAGAGTATGCGTATGTACTTCATTGGATGGCCCGGACATTTGCAGGGCCCCAATTATCTGATGGTCATCATTAAAAATGGGGGAAGCCGAACAGGTCCAGGGATGCAGTTTCTTACAGTAGTGTTCCTGGCTGGATACCTGAATTGGTTTCATCAATTGCAAAGTTGTACCTATGCCATTTGTGCCTACTTCTTCCTCCATCCAGCCGGTGCCTACTTTAAGGTTCACCTGGGAGGCATCATTCATAATGTCATAATCCCCAATACTATCTAAAATATAGCCGCGATCATCGGACAGGAGTATTACAAATCCTGAGTTAGCAACAAATGTATAAAGTTTTTCCATAAAATGCCGGGCTATTTCAATAAGATATGCATACTTGGACCGCAATTGGGCAAGTTCTTGTTCAGAGAGAGTCAGATGACTGGTGCCATCATAAGGATTCACTTTGGCTTTATAGCATCTCTGCCATGATTCGAGTATTTCCGGCCTAATCACATCAAAATCCGCTTTCCCGCTGGTGATAAATCTCTCCCACACATTCGTCTGCTTAGTATCCGTAGCTTCGACGATTCTTAAACTCACAATTATTCCTCCTTTATTCAGTTTTCAATAGCATGTGGGAAATTAGTTCCAGATCTATCTTGGGCCTTGTGTACAGTCATTACTAAGATTATGCTGCGAATATTGTCAAAATTAAGGCTCAATACTCTAAATTAAGTATACAATATTCGTTGTCCAGTTGGACCCTATGAAGTTAATTTGCTTAAAATACTTTTTCGTTTATAGCCCCCGTAACCGCATATTATTTTTTCACCAGCGCAACCAGGCAGTTAGCCGCCTCCAAAAGAACCGGGGTCTTAGTAACATGAGCATGGCCAGTTTTCTTCTGCTTTGCAGTTCCCGCCATAGCTTAACCAGGAAAAAGATGGTCAAGAAGACGGATGCTATTTCTGACCATGAAAATGACCACCATACTCCCCTTAGACCGGTGTAGCGGGGAAAAACAATTAACATCGGCAAAAACAGCCCCAACTGCCGAATAAGTGAAAGCCACATGGCGGTTACTCCTTTGCCCATAGCTTGAAGGATGGTATAGAAAACAATAATGGGACCCATTACCGGCAAAAAGAAGGTGGCTAAGCGCATGCCCTCTGCTCCCACCCGGATTAATACCAGGTCAGTGGAGAAAAAGTTTATAAGCCATACCGGATACAGTTGAATAATCAGCCAGGCGGCTGAAGCAAATAACCATGATATTACCAGGGACTTAATAATGGCTTCCTTAACCCGGTCATATTTTCTAGCTCCATAAGCAAACCCGATAACAGGCAAAGCTCCCTGACATATACCATATATCGGCATAAAGGCCAAAGAACGTATACGCAGAAATATTCCCAGGGCAGCCAGGGATTTTACTCCAAATCCGGCCACTATACGGTTAAGGAATACCATAACCAATACTCCCAAAATCTCCATAACCGTACTGGGGAGGGCTACGCTGTAAATATCCTTCATTACCTTTAAATCAGGTCGGAAATTCCTTATCGACCAGGTTAAATATCCCCTGCGTTTAAATAAAAGTACAACCAGCATTATTGTTACTAAAAGTTGCGCCAACACCCCGGCCAACGCCGCTCCGTTCAGACCCAGGGCTCTTAGGTGTCCATAGCCAAAAATAAAAATAGGGTCGAGCAGTACATTCAGAGTCATGCCCATCAGCATCGTTAACATAGGAATGACGGTATTACCCTCTCCCTGTATAATATTGGCTATCATCATCGCCGGGAAAGTAAACGTACAAGCCAGCAGATTTATTATCAGATATCCTTTGCTAAGTGCAAATATCTCCGGGGTACACCCAAATAGAATTAATAATGAATCGATGTATTTTAGTCCCGCCCATATAAATACCACACTGTAGATGATACTGATTAATATCCCATGCCAGGCCACATTGTCAGCATATTTAATATTGCCTTCCCCCAGAGTCCGTGAAATAACTGATGTTACGCCAACTCCGGTGCCTGAGGCTGTGGAAACGACCAAGGCATAAACCGGAATGCACAACGTCAGGGCAGCCATGGAACGGGCACCTAGTTGGGACACAAAGTAGGTTTCCGCCAAACTGAGAAGAGAGAAAACCATCATACCGCTCATCGCGGGAGCCGAGAGTTTGATGAGCAGTAAACCGACTGAGTCATTGAGAATCGTGTTCTTATTAATTGTATCACTACCTTCCTTTCTAAACCTATGAAGGTAGTAATAGTAAAATTCTCAAATAGCAGTTGTAGAATAGGATTCTTGGGAAATAGTTTCAAGCCTTGCGGGATGGTCCCGGACCATTAGGTGTTAAAACCAGTACTGGTAATTCCCGGCCCGGCAAACAATATCAATTGATGCGGCTCATGCTCAGTCGTAAAACAATTTAACCCGGAAACTTTTGCCGTCCGATAAGAACTGCACGGCTCCATTAATATCAGTACGAAAACACTTAATTTTCCTGTCATCCAGAAGCTTTAGTATTGAAGGATGAGGATGGCCGAAGGTATTATCCCTTCCTACACAAATTACCGCGCCAAAAGGTTCTATGCGTTCATAAAACTCTGCATTAACCGAGGTCTTACTTCCATGATGGGGAACTTTAACCACTGTAGCGGTGGTCAGAACATCTTCGGCAATCAAGTTTTTAATAGCTTCCTCCTCTATATCTCCGGTCAGTAACACTGAGAATTGCCTATAGCTGATTTTCAACACCAGTGATTGATTGTTGAAACTGTTATCCTTATAAATTGCCTCGCCGGGTTGAAGAACGGTCAAGTTAAAATCTTTTTCTATTTGCAGAGATTGCCCTTGATGCAGGGGAACCCGGGTAATACTTTGCTTTTCAGCCAGGTGGTTGAGACGCTGGTATTCAGGAACGTCGCTTATGCTGGCAGGCACAGCTATCAATTGGGCCGGGGTTTCTTTTAAGACTGTTTCCAGGCCCAGGAGATGATCATGATCAGGGTGTGAGTTTATCGCCATGTACAGTTTGTCTATACCGCGGTGGTGCAGGTAAGACAAAACTTTTAATTTTCCCACATCATAAAATTGACTGCCGCCGCCATCCACAAGTATAAACCTGCCCCGGGGGGTTTTTATTAGAATGCAATCTCCCTGCCCCACATCTATGAAAACTATTTCCATTTGGCCCCGGTGATACCAGCCTGCGGGTATATAAAAACTGGCTACAACCAGCAATAAAACAGCTGCGCCGCCAGCCCTTAACCGGCGGCAGCCAGAAATCAATCCTCTAAGTAAGGTAAAAAGGCCCAGGTAATACAGCATAACCAACCATATGGGCGGTGTTGCTACCCAGGTATAAGCTCCGGGAATTATTTTCATATAATCAACAATAACTAGAATGAGATCTATAAGTAATCCCGCCGGATAGATAAATATTGCCGCTATGCCGGAAGCTATTCCTGCGCTCAGAAAGGCTACAAATCCCAGAATTACAGCGCCACCGGTCAGATAGGTAGTTAGTACATTAGTCAGCAAAGAAACCGGCGAAAACATATTAAAATGCCAGGCAATAAGAGGAAGTACCGCAAATTCCGCACACAGGGGTACCAGAACCAGGTCCATCCACCAGCCCTGAGCCCTTATATGCTTGCGCAACAATGGATAAATATATACCAGTCCAAAGGTTGCCATGTAGGTTAATTGGAAGGATATCGTAAATAAGGCGCGGGGATTAAACAAAAGAATTATTATACCGGAAAGTCCTAAAGCATTCAGCATACTATTTTCGCGGCGGCTGTAATAAGCCAGCAGCCCTAATATACCCATAATTACTGATCTTACTACCGGCAACGGCCATCCGATTATCGTACCGTAGAAAATTAATAAACCGATCCCGGTTGCCATTTTAAAGCGGGTAGACCGTTTTAACAAAGACATCAACCAACCGTTCAGGAGTAAAAGGAAACCTACATGCAGCCCCCCCACTGAGAATATATGTACGATTCCCGTCTGCTGAAAACTATCATAGTATTCTTCATCTATTCCGTCTATTTTGCCCAGCAGCATTCCCAGCATTATTCCAGCTTCCGTATCAGTCAGAGCTTCATAAAAAAGCTTTTCAGTATGGCTTCGGTAGGCATTTATCCACTTGTACGGGCCTTGCGGGTTGGATAATATAGATAAACTATCAGCATTTTTAACCGAAAGAATATAGAACACACCATTATTGGCAAGGTAGGCGGGATAATTAAATTCTCCCGGATTGGAGGGCGGAAACGGTGGCTTTAAATCACCCCGAAGTTCAATTTTATCACCTTTGGATACTTTAACCTGATCGTAAATTACTACCCTGATTTTGCGGCAATATATACTAGCTGATTCAGTCTTTATAAAGAAACTGCTCTTGTCATTATCCAGCACCGGATAACTGAGAACGGTTCCGGTTAATTTGCTGTTTTTTATTTCCGGGAGCTTGTCCGGCGGTTCAATACTAACCAGATTAAAATAAGCCAGGCTGAGTAACATGGTTATTATTCCCGTGATTACCGGCCCGGTTAATTCTTTTTTAACTAGATACACTGATAAAAACAGGAGAATAGTAATTACCAGGCACCATTTATCGGCAACAGCTAATACAATACCGGCTGCCATACATATGAAGACCCAAAACCAGGAGCAGATTACAACTCCCCCCTAACGGACCACGATTAAATCCTTAATCTGGGCGAATCTACTATCCCCAATACCATTGACATTCTTCAAATCTTCGGCACTGGTAAAAGGACCGTTAGAAGTACGATAGGCAACTATTCTTTCTGCCAGGGTGGGACCTATACCGGGTAGTTTATCATCTAGTTCGCTGGCAGGTGCGGTATTGATATTAACCCGAGCGGAGCTACTGCTAGATGAGATAGTATTTAAATTCTGGGCGCCGCTAAGCTCACCTGCTAAAACCGCCTCATTTTGTCCCACAGCTGGAATTACTACTGCTTCCCCGTCTTGTAAGACTCTGGCCATATTAATGTTTCTGATATCTGCTCCGGGTAACAGCTCAACTTGTTCGACTGCATCTAAAACCCGGGCCCCCTGCTCCAGTTCACAAACTCTCGGGTTTTTTACCTCTCCAGTAACATAGACCTTAATGGTGGCAGGGCCGTTTTCTTCAACCCGGGGCTTTTCTTCTTCCAGAAGTTTATTTATCTCTTCTTGTTCTTCCAGGTGGCGGGCATTTCTGAAGTTGCTATACGAAAAGCCGCCGGAAAAAACAAGAATAATCAACAGTATGGCCGCAGCATACAAATAGCGCCGATCAACATTGTTGAGATCAATCATCTAATCCACCTCAACACAAGTATTCGTCACCTGGCTGTTATTTTCCTCCTAGTTCTTCATATAACTGTAATTTTTTCTATTATTACTATATTAATTGACAATATCCGGGTTAACCGGAATCTTTTTTTGCAAAAAAGCAAAAACATGAAGGAATTAGTTTTAATAAATAGAAATAGGTTTTGTTTAATAATTCAACTTTAGCGTATATCCGGCTCCACTTGTGGTTTAAGTTGAGCTATTAAGGAGGATATCAATGGTAGATATTGGTAGGCTTGCTCAATCAGGAATAATCAGAAAATACCAAACTGATGAAGTATTCTTCGATCAGGGTGACCCCGGTAATGAAATGTTCATTTTGTTAAAGGGTAAGGCTCAGGTTTTGATAAATTCGGTAGATGGCTTTACGGTACCGGTTAGTGAGGTTAAGCAAGGAGATTTTTTTGGTGAAATGTCATTGTTGGAAAACTTGCCCCGGAGCGCGACGGTCATGGCTACCGAAGAATGCCTGGCTATGGTTATAACTAAAGACAATTTTGAACAGATTATCGCGGACCAGCCCAGCCTGGCAATTCGAATAATGAAAGGGATGAGCCAACGCCTGCGGCAATTGAATGAAGAAAAAGTGGTAAAAGGTAAAGATGAGCTGTCGGCTAAGAATACCCCCACGGTTGAATCAGGTGATATTGCTGCGGCAGAATTAAACCTTCCGGCAGATAGCGGACTTTTCCCCCCGCAGCACAAAACCTACGCCCAGGTAGCCCCGGCATCCGATGAAGACTACTTGTTTACCAAAGAAGCCGTCTGTCCAGTGTGCACCAAGAGCTTTCCGGTTAAGATGATCAGGTCATCAAAACTAAAATTGGAAGCGGTTGATCGTGATCTGCGCCAGAGGTTTAAAAATTTTAACCCCTTATGGTATATTATGTGGGTTTGTCCTCATTGTTTTTATGCTAACTTCCACTTCGAGTTTAAACAGGTCAACGAAAAAATTAAAAAAAATATCAAAAAGCAATTGGAAACACTTCAGGATAAGATTAATCCCCGGTTTAGCAGTCCACGCAACTTGAATGAGGTTTTTACCGCCTACTATCTGGCTATAAACGGATTAAAAGATGGTGTATCTGACCCCGCCCGACTCGCCAAGATTTGGCTGCGTCTGGCCTGGCTGTACGAGGATGTAGAGGACCAGGATATGTACTGCTATGCCTCTGAACAAGCTTTAAAAGGATTTGAGGAATCATACTATAATGGCCGGCGGAACACCTCAATTGAACAAGACCAGAGACTAACCCTCTTAATGGGAGAATTAAACCTGCGTATCGGTAAGTCTCGTGAAGCTCTGGTTCACTTCCGCAATTCAATAGTCCATAAAGGAGGAAGCCCTATTATTAACCGCCAGGCAGAAGATAGAATTCAGGAATTGAAAAGCCTCGGCAAAGAATAAAAAATAGGGGGGCTATATGCCCCCCTGTATAAGGTATCCCCCTCGGTATGCGCTGCAGTCCTTATAAATTACCTCTGGGAACCGGTTACTTCATTCTTTCGTAACTGGCACACAGAGTCTCATCTTCGGGAACCCCATTGTTTATATGACCACAAGGGGCAACCTGAATGCTTTTTAAGGTACAATAGTTATTGTCATGAAAACTGCAAGTCTCTACTGAACATTCAATCGTCTGCTGACCTTTTAACTCTGCCATCTAATCCCTCCTACTAAATTTTCATTATTATTTTGTTTAGTTGAAGACTAATTATACGGCTATAAATTAATTACCTGAAATGGTTATATAATTTCTTGCACCTATATGTTGACTTCAATCGATAATTATTTTATAATTGCTATTGTCAATTGAACATTGATAACGGCGATGAGCCGGAGTATTAGACAGGCAGTACAGAGAGTTACCGGTTGGTGTAAGGTAACAGTTACCTGTTGAACTCGCCGGTGAGCCTTGCAGGTGATAAGTAATCTGCAACGGGACTTCCGTTAATAAGTATTGAGTTGGACAGTTTGTTGTGGGGCTATGGCGAAGTTGGGATCGCGCTTGAATGGCATTCAAGAGGCCGTGGGTTCGAATCCCACTAGCTCCACCATTATAATTTTTGTCAATAAGGGTGGTACCGCGGGTATAACTCTCGTCCCTGGTGGGGATGAGAGTTTATTGTTTTTTCTGGGATAATAACTTAATATATACCATTAACAAGTAAATTGAAGGAGGCCGTTATGGATAACAGGTACGATTTTAAAATTATTGAGCCAAAATGGCAAAAGTATTGGGAGACAAACAACTTTTTCAAGGTCGATGAAGACCCATCCAAACCAAAATACTATGACCTGGAGATGTTTCCTTATCCGTCCGGCAATCTTCACATGGGACACGTCAGAAATTATGCCATTGGCGATGTAGTTGCCCGTTTCAAAAGAATGAACGGCTACAATGTTCTGCACCCGATGGGCTGGGATGCTTTTGGACTGCCGGCGGAAAATGCAGCCATTAAGCATAAAACCTATCCGTCTAAATGGACCTATGCCAATATAGAGAATATGAAAGCACAGTTAAAGACACTGGGTATCAGCTATGACTGGGACCGTGAAGTGGCAACCTGCAAACCTGATTATTATAAGTTTACCCAGTGGATGTTTTTGAAGCTTTATGAAAATAATCTGGCTTACAAAAAGAATGCCGCTGTAAACTGGTGTCCTTCCTGCCAAACGGTGCTGGCCAATGAGCAGGTGGTTGACGGTGCCTGTGAACGGTGTGAAACGGTAGTAGAAAAAAAGCAACTGGAACAATGGTTCTTCAAAATAACTGATTATGCACAAAGATTACTGGATGACCTGCAACTTTTGCCGGGATGGCCTGATAAAGTTAAAACTATGCAAAAGAACTGGATTGGGCGCAGCGAGGGCTGTGAGTTTTCTATGGCTATAGACGGTACAGAGGATATTTTAACCGTCTTTACCACCCGCCCGGATACAGTATTTGGAGTCACATATATGGTACTGGCTCCGGAGCATCCCCTGGTGAAAAAACTATCTCAGGGCACGGCTCAGGAACAAGCTGTACAGGATTTTATCGATAAGATGAAATTCATTAGTGATCTTGACCGTACTGCTACAGATACGGAAAAAGAAGGCGTTTTCACCGGTGCCTATGCGATTAACCCCTTAAACGGTGAAAGGATTCCTATCTGGATCGCCAACTATGTCTTAATGGATTATGGCACCGGGGCTATTATGGCCGTGCCGGCCCATGACCAGAGAGACTTCGATTTTGCCAGAAAATATCACCTACCGATTCGGGTAGTTATCAAAAGCGAAGAATCTCCGGCTGATGCATCGGAAATGTCCGAGGCTTATAGCGGTAATGGAGTTATGGTTAACTCGGGCAGTTATAATGGTCTGAGTGTAGAGGAAGGTAAAAAACAAATCATTGCCTTTATGGAAGCAAATAATATCGGACACGCCACGGTTAACTTCCGCCTGCGGGATTGGTTGATATCCCGGCAACGCTACTGGGGTGCACCTATTCCTATCATATACTGCGATAATTGTGGCACAGTACCAGTACCTGAAGACCAATTGCCGGTATTGCTGCCTGATGCCGTGGAGTTTAAACCCAACGGTGAGTCTCCCTTAAAGTATGTGGAAAGCTTCTATAAGACTACCTGTCCTTGCTGTGGACAACCTGCCCGGCGGGAAACGGATACTATGGATACTTTTGTCTGTTCATCCTGGTATTTCGACCGCTATTGCAGTCCACATGCTGATCATATTCCTTTTACTAAAGAGGCTGCTGACTACTGGATGCCGGTGGATCAGTATATAGGTGGTGTGGAACATGCCATTCTTCATCTGATGTATGCCCGGTTTATCACTAAATTTCTATATGATATAAAAATGCTTTCAATCCAGGAACCCTTCACTAACCTTCTAACCCAGGGAATGGTTCTCAAGGACGGCTCCAAAATGTCCAAATCCAAAGGCAATGTAGTCAGCCCGGAAGACATTATCAGTACCTATGGGGCTGATACCGCCAGGCTATTTATACTTTTTGCTTCACCTCCGGAGAGAGACCTGGAATGGAACGACCAGGGAGTTGAAGGCTGTTACCGCTTTTTAAACCGCGTATGGCGAATAATAACCGAATATGCCGGGAAGATCAAGGATGTTAACCTCCCCGAACAATTTAGTGAACTAGGTCCTGATGCCCGGCAGTTGAGATTTAAGACACATGCCACAATTAAGAAAGTAACCGAAGATATTGAACAACGGTTTAACTTCAACACCGCCATCAGTGCTATTATGGAGCTGGTTAATACCCTGACCGCTTATAGCGACCAAGAGGAGCAGGACCTGTGTGTTGTTAAGGAGTGTATTGACAACCTGTTAATAATGTTAAGCCCCTTTTCACCTCATATATGTGAAGAGCTGTGGCACCTGACAGGTCATAATGAAAGCATTTGCCTAAGAGCCTGGCCGCAAATTGATAAAACCGCTTTGGTACAGGATGAAGTAGAGATAGTGGTGCAAATTAACGGAAAAGTTAAAGATCACATAAAAGTCCCGGCTGATGCCTCTAATGATGATCTGCGACAATTTTCTCTTAATTCCTCTAAAATTGTCGAGTTGACAAAGGATAAAAAAATAATTAAAGTAATAGCAGTCCCTGGTAAGCTTGTTAACCTAGTTGTTAAATAAATGAGGTACCAATGATGTGTTGGTATATATTTTACACCCCCCGGGGTTGGGCTGCTGTATGTGTGGATAATAGCATTATTAGCGCGTCAGTGCTGCCCATCCCCTCCCCCCTAACAACACTATCATATATTATAAATAAAACCGGACCAGTAGTCCGGTTTGTTTCATGTGAAGACAAATCTCAGGTAATTATTAATAAGTTTAGAGATTACTATTCTGGACAAATAGTCCAGAACTGGAATGTAAAACTGGATCTATCCAACCTAAAGCCTTTTACCCGCAGAGTTTTACAATATGTATACACCATTCCCTATGGGGAAGTAAAAACCTACGGTGAAATAGCCTGTGCCCTTGGCCAGCCAGGGGCCGCCAGGGCTGTCGGCCAGGCGCTAAGTGTTAATCCGCTTCCCCTTATTATTCCCTGTCACCGGGTTGTCGCTCAAAACGGCCCCGGTGGGTTTTCAGCCCCTGGAGGAGTCAAAACCAAATTGGAAATGCTAGAGATGGAGCGCATGGTTATTAATTCCAATCAAAAAGATGAAACTATTCACGACAGTTAGTATTTACCCTTTAACGACTTCTTTTATTTCTACTGATCTGGCTTCACCCCAAAGGTTCTCTAAAGCGTAGTGTTCCCGTTCCTCCTGTCTGAACACATGTAACATGGTGGAGTTATAATCCAGTATTACCCATTTTCCTTCTTCATGTCCTTCCCTGCGAATAGGCATGATACCATATTCGGCTAGCTTTTCCTCAACTATATCAGCTATACTTTTTACCTGTACCACACTTCTTCCGCCAGCTATCACAAAATAATCGGCAATGACGGTCAGATCACGAACATCCAGGATTACTACGTCCAGTGCTTTACCATCCAGTGCTGCATCTGCAATAATCTGTACTAACTTGTCTTCGCTTATCAATAACAACCCTCCTTAATATTAACGGTAATAAACTAACATTGATTGTCTGCCCGGTGTAAAAATTGATTTCTAACCAGTATGGTCAGGGGATGCAATAATCTCCGGTTATCTATGCAATACTTGATAGTTGATTCTAGTCCGAAAAGCATTCCTTCGTCAAGATTACGCATGGAAAGGCAGCGCAGTCTGTCCACCCCCGGGTAATCACGGCCAGGTTCAATCATATCGGCAAGGAAAATAATTTTATCCAGCTGGTTCATATCCAGTGCCCCCAGAGTATGACAGCTTACTGCTTTCAGTATTTGCTCATCCTGAATACCTAATTCCTTCCTTAATAAGAAGGCTCCCACGGGAGCATGCAGTAAGTCAGGTATTTGCTTGTCCATTTCTTCCTTAATCAGGTTATTATCTATGGCCGTTTGGAGCAGCTCCTGACCTGATATGCCCTTGGCATAATCGTGTAAAAGTCCGGTCAGATATGCCTTGTCGCTGTCAACATTAAAGTTTTCCGCCATGTTACGAGCTATTTGCGCTACCTGCAGCGAATGTTCAAAACGGTTCACGGATAACTTCTGTTTAATAATCTCAGTTGCCTGTTGTTCAGTTATCATACTTATGTTTTACTCTCCTTATTAATATATAACCCTTGCGCATAAATATATTCTTCAACCGCGGGTGGAAGCAAATATTTTATCGGTTTCCCGTTAAATACTCTTTTTCTTAAATCCGAGGATGAAACCGTGTTGCCTGGTATCTCCATGATATGGAGATTATCCCACAGGGCGGCGGGTAATTTTTTTAGCTGCGGGTCATTACTATTAATCTGGTAGCCAGGCCTGCTTACAGCTATAAATTCACATAATCCGGCTAATCGCTCGGCCTCTTTCCAGGTATCCATCAACAGCAGAGCATCTATACCCAATATGAAGTAAATTTTCGTTTCCGGATATTTTCGTAAAAAATATTCTACAGTATCGACCGTATAAGATAAACCTTCTCTCTGTATTTCCAGGGGCGATATTGCAAAAACCGGGTTATCAGCGATAGCTTTGCTTAACATAGTATAACGATGGGTACAATCCGACACCAAATCCCGGTCTTTATGTGGTGGGCGGGCGGAAGGAATAAATAAAACTTTATCCAGATGGAATTCATAACGGGCACATTCAGCCGCGGTAAGATGCCCATAATGAATTGGATCAAATGTTCCCCCCAAAATGCCTAAAGATTTTACTGCTTGCACTCCCATACCACCTAGTTTCGGATTTCTTTAGGTAAATAATAATCATAGCTGCTGAAAAATGCAAATGCCCCTAAACCGGCTTTCCGGGAAAATACCCTTTCTTCTGACCAGCAAAATGCCTATAATCATAGTAGATAATTATGGTCTCGAAAGGAAGCCTGTATGGAAAAGGAAGTCAAAGTGGTATTTCATAACCACGGTCTGCGCAGTTTTATTGAGGTTGACTTATGCCGGGAATGTCCCCGTCAGGACGGCAAGGGATGTTGTGGTAATTATTCCCCGGTTTTTTATCCCGTCGACCTGGCTTATTTAACAATTAATAAACCGGAGCTGATTGATTATATTTTCAGCCTAAAGGATGCAACCATCTTAGACGCTTCCGTTACCATCAATAATGACATTGACGGCGAGAGCTACAAATGTAAATTCCATTCTACCAAGAACGGCTGTATATTGAGCCAGGACTTGCGTGAATCGATTTGCCGCCATTTTGTGTGCCCGGGAATTGGATTATGGCTTAATGATGATCTTAAAGAATGGAAAATGTTTTTTGATAAACTGTTTGCTTACGAAATTGATCTGAACAATAAATTAGCCGCCAGGTTGGCAGAAAAGGGGTTAACTTTACGCAACCCGGCTCTGCGCCCTGATTTCATGCAGGAATTATTACGGTTATACACTATTGAAGTTGGTTCATTACCTGATTTTATCAAGGACTTTCCCCAAACAGAATCTAGAACGATAACACGCAGCATAGAATATAATCAAGAATGGCCGCTGTAAAATACCTGCGTGATTTATGGTCCAAACATAGAGTTAGTGTTTTACTATACTATTAAGGAGGAGGATGTAAGGTTTGAACGGTAGATCTAATGATTTCATCTGCGAAAATGTGCTTGAAACCATTGGCAATACTCCCATGATAAGGTTGAGTTCCTTATCGCCAGATATTAATGCCGAAATCTGCGTCAAAATGGAGTATTCCAATCCCAGTGGCAGTCTCAAGGACCGGATAGTGGCTCATATTGTTGAAAGCGCCGAGAAGCGGGGAGAACTTAAACCGGGTATGATACTGCTGGAAGGCACCACCGGAAATACTGGTATTGCTACCTGTATGGTAGGGGCAGCTAAAGGTTACAAAGTTATTATTGTAATGCCTGAAGGTATGACTGAGGAGCGGAAAAAAACCATTCGCGCTTACGGGGCAGAATTAGTACTAACCCCGGGCGCAGAAACTGATGTTGACCTGGTTCTGGAAGAAGTTGAGAAAATTAAAAAGGAAAATGGGGACCTAATATTCGAGATAGGACAGTTTTATCGCGAAGATAATGTCAACGCCCATTATGAACATACGGCACCGGAAATATGGGAGCAGACAGGTGGCAATCTGGATGCTTTTGTAATGTGCCAGGGTACCGGAGGTACAGTAACCGGCACCGCCAAATACTTAAAAGAGAAAAATCCTAATATTAAGATATACATATCTGAGCCCAAGGAATCTCCTATACTGGCCTGCGGAAAAATTGGCCCCCACAAGATACAGGGCATAGCTGACGGTCTGATTCCTGATGTACTGGATTTGCAGTATGTGGACGGAGTTGTTCTGGTAAGCTCAGAGGAGGCCATGCAGACATCCCGCACCATGGCCCGAAAAGAAGGCATCTTCTGCGGAGTGTCCTCCGGATGCAATGTAGCCGCCGCCCGCAAAATTGCTCAGAAATATCCGGACTTAAAACGCATAGTTACCATGGTAAATGACAATGGATTGCGTTATCTGTCCACCGAACTATGTGGTGCTCCGGCCGAACGCAAGCTCCTGGAACGCGAATACGCTCTGAGCGAAGAAGACCTCACCAAGCTGGCAAACTATAATCTTGAGGTGATTGAGTAGGAATTCAACGCGCATTACGCGGACTTTTGTATGATTAACGCGGATGAAGACAAGCCCCCCAACTTGATTGATTTCCATAACGAAGTATATGATTCATGAAATAAGAACCACCCTCAAAAGGGTGGTTTTATTATTAATATCCCCGTAATCAGCGTTGAATTTTTTAAATATCTACTCCCTTATCTGCCCATCACCATAAATTATATATTTTACAGTAGTTAGATCTTTTAACCCCATAGGCCCCCGGGCGTGCAGTTTTTGGGTGCTTATACCCATTTCAGCACCGAAACCAAATTCATTGCCGTCGGTAAAACGGGTAGAGGCATTGGCATAAACGGCGGCGGCATCTACCCCGGACATAAATTGGCGTACCCGGGAGTAGTTTTCACTTACTATGGCTTCGCTATGTCCGGTTCCATGCCTGTTTATATGGTCAATGGCCTCCTTTAGGCTGTCAACTATTTTTACTGCGATAGTCAGATCAAGATATTCGGTATCCCAGTCCGCTTCCGTAGCCGGGTCGATATTACTTACAATCTCCCGGCACCGGGCGCATCCCCGGACTTCCACTTGGGCCGCCTGTAAATCAGCAATCACCAGGGGAAGGAACTCCTGTGCAATGTTTTGGTGCACCAGTAAGGTTTCAATGGCATTACAGACCGATGGTCTTTGTACCTTGCCATTATGTACAATTCTGACTGCTTTAGTAAAATCAGCGAATTCGTCAACATAAACATGGCAATTACCCATGCCGGTCATAATTATTGGCACGGAGGCATTCTCCTGTACCGCTTTTTTTAGCCCTTTCCCGCCCCGGGGGATTAAAACATCCAGGTAATCATTCATTTTCATCATCATAATAGCCGCATTCCGGTCTAAACTATCTACCAGCTGAATTGCCCCCCCAGGAATGCCGCATTCCTCAGCCGCAGCGGAAATAATAGAGGTTATTTTACGGTTAGAATTGATAGCTTCTTCCCCGCCCCTTAATAAAATGGCATTGCCGGACTTTAAACATAAGCCGGCTGCATCGGCAGTTACATTGGGACGGGATTCATAAATAAGGCCAATTACCCCGATAGGAGTTCTTATCTGACCCACATCCAGCCCATTAGGCCTTTTTACCATTGAGATAACTTCTCCAATAGGGTCGGCAAGTCCGGCAATTTGCCGCAGCCCGGCGGCCATTCCCTTAATCCGTCCTTCATCAAGCATTAAGCGGTCCAATAACGCCGGGCTTAAGCCATTCGCAGCACCTTGCTCCATATCCTCACGATTGGCGCTAATTATCTCCTCACTGCGCTGTTCCAGTTTATCAGCCATATTGAGGAGAGCTTGATTCTTCAAATCTGTAGAAGCGGTAGCCAAAAAACGGGCTGCTGTCTTAGCCTGTCTACCTTGCTTGGTTATAATTTCCAGCAGGTTATCCGGAGTTCTGTCTGTGCAATTGGTCATCCCCATCTCTCCTTATAAAAAGTATAATATTTAATACTAATCTTTTCGGTCAAGCCTCTACCCATAGATTATTGCGGTGGATTACCTCATCGTAGTCTTTGGCCCCCAGGATTTTCTCAATATCCTGGGATTTCCTCCCGGCAATAAGCTGCAGCTCCTGACTGTTGTAGTTAACCATACCCCGGGCTACCTGTTGGCCATCAGCGGTTACCACACCTACTACCATACCCCGATCGAATTCGCCTTCGATTCTGATTATTCCTGACGGCAATAGGCTTTTGCCCTTATCAACCAGTGCGGTACGGGCACCGGCATCAATTACAATACTGCCCTGAAGGACAGTACCAAAAGCAATCCATTTCATGCGGGCATGCATCTTCTCTTCGCGGGGAACAAATAGTGTACCCAGTTGTTCACCGTCTATAATTCGCCGGATAACGTCCGTCTGATTGCTATTGGCAATTATCATCGGTATTCCGGAGGCCATACATATGCGGGCGGCATGTAGCTTGGTCAACATTCCCCCACTGGAAAAACGGGAACCGCGATGGGTGGAATTTTCCTGCATCACATCAGTAATTTCATAGACTTCACTTTGCAGGCGAGCCTCTTTATGGGTTCGTGGGTCACAATCATATAAACCGTCAACATCGGATAAAATTAACAAAAAATCAGCATTAATCAGACCAGCAACCAGAGCGGAGAGGGTATCATTATCCCCGAACTTAATTTCCTCTACGGCAACCGTGTCATTTTCGTTAATTATAGGAATAACCTTCATGTTCAGAATTGCCTGTAAAGCATTGGTAGCATTAAGATAGCGTAATCTCTCGTCCAAATCCTCCCGGGTTAGCAAAACCTGAGCCACGGTTTTGCCGTATTCAGCAAATATTTTTTCATAAATATGAAGTAAAGTACCTTGACCTATTGCTGCCAGCCCCTGTTTTTCCGGCATGGTCCGGGGAACTTTTTTATAACCCATACGGCTGGCACCGATACCAATGGCACCCGAGGTAACTAACAAAACCTCTCTGTCCCGGTTATGTAAATCAGCCAGTTCCCGAACCAGTCGCTCGATACGCTGCAAGTTCAACTTACCGTTGCTATGGGTCAGGGTGCTGGTCCCCACTTTTACCACAATACGTTTACAATCACTTAGACAATTACGTATATTCATTAATCAAACACTCCAACCAACCTATTCGCTATAGTCAAATTCCAGGTCCTGTATTTTTACAGTATTGCCCGGTTTTATCCCTTTTTCTTTTAAAGCTTCCTCCAACCCCATCTTGGCAATTGTGCGTTGAAATCGTTGTAGTCCTTCTTCACTATCAAAATTAGTCATAGCTACCAACTTCTCAATGCGTTTGCCGGAAACCTCATAAACGCCGTCTACAACATCTATTTTAAACGGCACTTCCTCTTCAAAGCGCCTTACAACGCGTTCTTCACCGATATGCTCCTCCCGGGGCACAAGAGCCAATAAATCATATGCCTTTTCCATCAGCGTTTCCACCCCCTGGCCGGTTACCGCTGAAATGCTATGCACCTTGTCACCAAATTCCGCCTTAAGCCGGGCTATATTTTCTGCTGCATCCGGTATATCCGCTTTGTTGGCTACAATCAGGTAAGGACGCTCAATTAACCGGGGGTTATATAACTCCAATTCCCGACGCAAGGTACGGTAATCATCCAGAACGTCACGACCTTCAGTCTGGGCCGCATCCAGTATAAAAAGCAATACCCGGGTCCGCTCTATATGACGCAGGAAATCATGACCCAGTCCAGCCCCCTGGTGAGCTCCTTCAATTAAGCCCGGTATGTCAGCGACCACAAAGGAATCTTGATTGCGGGTAACTACTACTCCCAGGTTTGGTACTAGAGTGGTAAAAGGATAATCTGCTATCTTAGGACGAGCCGCCGAGACCCTGGCTATAAGCGTAGACTTGCCTGCATTGGGGAAGCCTACCAGGCCCACATCGGCCAACAGCTTAAGCTCCAACCTGACCCATCTTTCTTCTCCTGGTTCGCCGTTTTCAGCAAAAGAAGGGGCTTTATGAATCGGAGTAGCAAAACGAGCATTACCCCTGCCTCCCCGGCCACCCCTGGCAACAATGACCTTTTGCCCCGGGGTAACCAAATCCGCAATAACCTCACCGCTATCATCGTCCTTAACAATGGTACCTACGGGTACTTTAACCACCAGGTCCACTCCGCGGGCACCATGCATATTCTTTCCCTGCCCGTGCGCACCCCGCTGAGCCTTGAAATGTTTATTGTACCGAAAATCCATTAAAGTACGCAAGCCCTCGTCGGCGATAAAAACCACATTACCACCGCGACCACCGTCTCCGCCTGATGGCCCGCCCATGGGGACATACTTTTCACGGCGAAAGGCTACTATTCCATTTCCACCGTCTCCCCCTTTGACATATATCCTTGATTGGTCAATAAACATTAACTCACTCCCTGTTCAATCTCAAGCGTACCGGGCCATCCCGGAAAGTATCACTCTTAAACAATAATTCTATACCGTTTTCATCCTCATATAAAGATAAAGCTATAACCACATCATTTTCCTTGTTAATGCCATCCGCCAGTTTTTTGAGAGTGTTCCCTGGTTCCTGGTAAGCCTCAAGTACAGCCAGGGACTTGATATCAAAATCTTCATATACTAGTATTACACCCAATTCCCGGGCCAATAATACTTGTTGATAAAAATAAAGTGCCTGGTCAGCTGGCAATAGCTCAAATATTATACGTTCCTGAGCCATCCGGCCGGCTATCTCCCGGATATAATATTGCGCCTGCTCCTTTTTATCTAGCTCCAAATAACCGCCAATGACCTGCAGGTAGTTGCCAAAATCGTGGCGCATTCTTCTTATAATATCAACAACCTTCTGCTCTTCCAAACCGTCTCCCCCTTAAACTATGTTCAATGGAATAATTTGCTGCTTAATTTTTCTAGTATTTCTTATACTAACAAATACATTAGTCTTTTTATAGGACAAAATATACTTTTATTTATTGTAATGCAAAGTAGAGTAAACTAGCGTAAATCTAAATGCTCCCTTTGCCAAAATAACCATTGCAAATACACTGCTGCCATTGTACAATAAATACCGGGCGTTGATAATGATTATCATTATCTAATGGTTATGTTGCGGGGATGCTCAATCTTAACTACTTCATAACGAAACAATATTATATTTTCCCCAATTAAAAAATCGACTAGCCGGAGGATGAAATGATAAATAAAGATTTATCAAAAGCATGTACTATCGAACTTGACCAATCACCAGAAGATAATGGTCGTAAACATGACCACCTGACGGTCAAGCTTGATTCCATTTTATTAAACCGCTACCTTGGTTTCCCTATAATGATACTGTGTTTTACCATTTTATTTGCCGTAAGTTTTACCCTGGGCGCACCAGTATCGGATTGGTTAGGCTCTCTGCTTGACCAGGCAGCCATAGCTGCCGAAAAATCTTCACTGGGCAGGTCCCTGCCCCCTCTTATCATGAGCTTATTTACTGACGGTATTTTAAGAGGAATAGGTTCAGCACTGGCTTTTTTTCCGCAGATGATAATATTTTTTACGTTTTACACCCTGATATCTGATACCGGATACTCTGCTCGTATTGCTTATCTGATGCGTCAGCCCATGGCCAGAATTAATATGGATAGAAGGTCCTTTACTCCCTTGATAGTTGGTTTTAGCTGCAGTGTGCCGGCTATAATAAGTACTAGGGATATCCCCAACCGGGTTGACCGCTTGATTATGATGATAGTAAGCACCTTTACCCCCTGTGCGGCCAGGATTGGCGTAATTTTGTATATTGCCGGCGCCTTCTTCACCCCCGCCCATGCCACCATAGTAATGTCGAGCCTTATTATATTAAGCTGGCTGGTCGGTGCGTTAATTTCCTACATAATTAAAAGGCGTTTTCCGGTGACCGAAAACAGTGCTCAGGCGAATGTATTGCCAGTCTACCATATCCC
>JBMNOY010000088.1:0-4794 GCA_050943315.1 Syntrophomonadaceae bacterium | reverse complement strand
AGTGCACATCCGTTAATAGCAGACCTGATTTTTAACATCATATCATTAGATTATATGGAGACCCTTCAGGCTGCAGCGGGAGTTCAAGCCGAGGAAGCCAAGCAAAAAACCATGCGGGATTACAAGGAACGCTACCTGGTGGTAGTGGAAGGGAGTGTCCCCCTTAAGGATGATGGTATTTATTGTACTATTGGCGGCAGATCGGCGCGCGATATTTTGCTGGAAGCGGCCCGGGATTCGGTGGCCGTAATAGCCAACGGCTCCTGTGCCACCAATACATGTGTTCAGGGGGCCCACCCTAATCCGACCGGAGCCGTAGCTGTAAAGGACCTGGTTAAAGATAAGCCGGTTATTGACGTTCCCGGTTGCCCACCCATAGCAGAGGTACTGGCCGGGGTTATTGTTCACTATATCACTTTCGACAGACTCCCCGAGTTGACCCGGTTGGGCCGCCCCAAAGCTTTTTACAGCCACCGTATTCATGACAACTGCAACCGCCGGGCCTTTTTTGACGCCGGCATGTTTGTGGAAGAATTTGATGATACAGGTGCCAAGAACGGCTGGTGTTTGTACAAGGTGGGCTGCAAAGGGCCCACAACCTATAATGCCTGTCCGGTTACGCAATGGAACAACGGGGTTAGTTATCCTATTAAATCCGGACATCCTTGTATCGGCTGCTCAGAACCTAATTTTTATGACCACTTTCCCATGTATGGGCGCCTGGCTCATATTCCCGGAACCGCCCGTCCATATGATCCTGACCGGCTGGGAAAAGTGGTAACCGGTATTACCGCAGCCGGAGTCGCCGTACACGGTGTGGCAACAGGAATTCTTATGCACAATAAAAAAGACCCGAACCGGGAAGAAAAGGGAGAGATTTAATAATGGCGCAGAGAATCGTAGTTGATCCCATTACCAGAATCGAGGGACACTTAAGGATAGAGGCGGAAGTAGATAACGGCAAGATAGTCAATGCTTTTAGTTCCGGTACTATGTTTCGAGGTATCGAGAGGATTATGCAGGGAAGGGACCCCCGTGATGCCTGGGCATTCATGCAGCGTATCTGCGGAGTATGTACCCATATTCACGCTATTGCCTCCGTATTGGCAGTCGAGGATGCCTTAAACATAAATGTACCCCAAAACGCCATTCTGATTCGTAAAATTATGACTGCGACTCAATTTGTGCAGGATCATATAATACATTTTTACCATTTGCATGGTTTGGATTGGATTGATGCGCTTGCGGCTTTAAAAGCTGACCCCAGGGAAGCTTCCGCAATAGCTCAATCAATATCAAATCATTCCAAAAGCTCGGTGGGCTATTTTACCGATGTACAAAAGACACTTAAAAATTTTGTGGATAGCGGGCAGCCTGGTATATTTGCCAATGCCTACTGGGGGCACCCGGCTTATAAACTGCCTCCGGAAGTTAATCTGATTGGCGTAGCTCATTACCTGGAAGCACTTGATTGGCAAAAGGATATCGCCCGGATACATACTGTTTTCGGAGGTAAAAACCCACATCCCAATTACCTGGTGGGAGGCATGGCCTGTACCATTAATATGGACAATGTTAACACCATTAATATGGAAAGACTTGATCTTGTTGCGAAAGAGATCAATAAGGCTATCGCTTTTGTGAATGAAGTATACATACCCGACCTGTTTGCCATTGCTGCTTACTATAAAGACTGGACCTATGGCGGGGGTATAGGCAATTATCTGGTTTATGGAACTCTTGCCCACCAGCGGGAGCGAAGCGACCAAACGGATGTGTTTCCAGGTGGAGTCATATTAAACCGTAATCTCAAAGAAGTTTACGATGTAAGTACTCGTGATTTAAATCAAATCCAGGAGGTGGTTGACCATTCCTGGTATGAGTACACCGGCAGCCCAAGCGGCCGTCACCCCTGGAATGGCCAAACCAGGGTAAAATACAGCGGCCCTAAGCCTCCCTATGAGCAACTGGATACTGACGGTAAGTACAGCTGGATAAAAACACCGCGGTGGAAAGGTAAACCTATGGAGGTAGGACCACTGGCCCGTATGTTGGTAGGGTACGCCCGGGGCAATAATACTATTAAGGCAAGTGTCGACGAGGCCCTCGACCGTCTGGGAGTAGGTCAGGAAATACTCTTTTCCGCTTTGGGACGTACTCTTGCCCGGGGGCTGGAGACCAAAATAATGGCTGACTATTTAAAAAGGAAATATGATGAGCTGGTGGCTAATATTAAGTCGGGTGACAGCAAGGTATTTGACGGTACCAAATGGGACCCTTCCACCTGGCCGGATAAAGCCCAAGGGGTTGGTTTCACAGAAGCACCCCGGGGAGCTTTGGGACACTGGGTTAAAATCGCTAAGGGTAAAATCAGTCTTTACCAGGCAGTAGTGCCGACCACCTGGAATGCCGCCCCGGAAGATGAACAGGGGATAAAAGGACCTTATGAAAAAGCCCTTATCGGAACTCCGCTGTCTGATCCTCAAAAACCCCTGGAGATTTTGCGGATTATTCATTCTTTTGATCCCTGTATAGCCTGCGCTGCTCATATTATTGATTTGAATAACCGGCAAACCGTAGGTGAATGCCTGTTTTACTAGGGGGGATGAAAGTTGCTGAAAAAAGCAGTTTATGTCTGGGAAGCGCCTATCCGTATTTACCATTGGGTAAATGTAGTGCTGATTATTATATTGCTGGTTACCGGCTTTTTCATTGGCAAACCGATTTTTACTACCTCGCTGGTGTCTTCTGGAGATGCCTATGCTAATTTCCTCATGGGACAAATGCGCATATGGCACGGCATTGCTGCCTGGCTTTTTATTGCCAATTTTATCTTCCGCTTCTACTGGGCTTTGGTGGGAAATGAACATGCCCGGTTTAAACCATGGCGTAAGGGCTTTGTAACTGACGGAATCGAAACCTTGAAATATTACCTTTTCTTAAAAAAGGAGCATACCCTCCACACTGGTCATAATGTTATCGCCCAATTAGCCTACATTCTAGTAATGTGGATAGGCTCTCTGTTTATGATTTTAACCGGTCTGGCCCTGCAGGGTGAGATAGCCATGGGGGGACTGCAGGAAAGATGGTTCGGTTGGTTGCTGCCACTTTTTGGGCAATCGTATACGCTCAGGTTAGCACACCATTTAGTAGCCTGGATATTTGTTGCCTTCATTGTGGTTCATCTTTATCTGGTAATTCGCCAGGAGTTGCTGGATGATGACGGAACTGTGTCATCAATAATAAGCGGCTATAAGTTTGTAATTACCGATGCCCGGGAAAGCCATGAAAAAGAGTAAACCGGTCATATTGGGGCTGGGCAACCCCCTTTTTCAAGATGAAGGCCTGGGTATTCATATGATTCATAAATTAATGAATGAAAATATTACCCGGCGGGCCGAGTTGATTGACGGTGGAACTGATGCCCTGGCTTTGCTGGGGATTGTAGAAGAAGCAGAATATCTGCTGATAATTGACGCGGTTAACGCAGATGCTAATCCGGGCAGCATCAGAAGGTTTGTTGGGGAGGAGATACCACTTTGCTTAGCAGCAAAAATATCAGTCCACCAGATAGGCTTTCAGGAGGTCCTGGCTTTAGCCCGGTTAAGAAGGAATTTGCCCGCACATTTAGTGCTTTTGGGAGTACAGCCTCAGTCTCTGGGCTGGGGAACCGAGCTTACTGAAACGGTAGCGGCTTCACTGCCGCGCCTGACGGAGATGGTATATGAGCAAATTGACCGTTGGATTAAATAACCCCTGGTAAAAATCTCATCCTATCCGGGGATGCGCAGTTGCAGGGCGCTGGGATATACAGTGATTTCCCAGGGTAACTTGGGCCCCTTCTCACCGTCTAAATCCGTCGTTACTGCTGGAGTAAGTTCTAATGAAAATTTTGTCCCCTGGCAGTAGAAGACATTTTCATCCTTTATTAACTGGCCACGGGAATAATTCAGCAGCAAACGTTCCAACCCACCCAGCGGCGGCAAGGGCTTAAAAGCCATGAAATCAAGCTTACCATCGCTAATACTGCCGGTGGGCAAAATCTCCTTAAAACCTGCGGCAGTGTTCCCGTTTAGACAAATAAATAGCAATATTTCCATTTCATAAGTATGGTCATCAACACGAAGACGTAGTTGCAGCGGTCTCATCTGCGGCAGCTTCTCAACTACCTTGAGGTAATAAGCTGCTTTGCCCAGTTTGTTTTTTAAATTGTAATTAACCTCGTGAGCTGTATCAGTTAAATAACCTGCTGCGGCCACGTTTATAAAATATTCCCCATTAACATTACCCAGGTCGATACATGTTAATTTTCCATCGGTAATCACCCGACAGTAGTCTTTTATTTTGTTGGCTATTTTCATTTGGCGTGCCAAATCATTGCTGGTGCCTACCGGGAATACTCCTAATGGCACGCTTATATCGTGATACATCATGGCATTTACCACCCCATGAATAGTGCCATCCCCTCCTGCGGCGACAATGGTATGGTAATCCTGGGGGTTAAGGTTTTCCATCTGTTTCTTGATATCCTGGTTGTTATTAGTGCGGTAGGGTATAACCTGCAGCCCCGAGCTCTGCAGGTAATGAATGACGTCGTCCAATTTGAATCTGAAATTACCTCCGCCAGCAACCGGATTATAAAACAAAGCTACTTTATCTTTCAACCCGGCTCCCCCTTCCACACTAACCTATTAGTATTATTGTATCATCGCCGCGGGTATTGCTATGAGCAATTTACAGCATAACAATACTACTTATGCTTAAAACTAATTATATTTAATCGCATCAATCGCC
>JBMNOY010000030.1:0-25731 GCA_050943315.1 Syntrophomonadaceae bacterium | reverse complement strand
AGACCGGTAAAAACGTTTCCTGGCTGCCGTCTTATGGTGCGGAAATGCGCGGTGGTACAGCTAATTGCCTGGTAACTATTGCTGATGAGGAAATAAGTTCACCACTTACCGAAAACCCAGAGATGGCTATAATTATGAACGGGCCATCACTGGATAAGTTTGAGCCTAAAATAAAACCTAATGGAACGCTGGTTTTGAATTCATCGATGGTGGAAAGAAATCCGCTGCGGGATGACCTTAAGGTATTAAAAATGCCAGTTAATGAAATTGCTGAGGAAATGGGCAATCCCAGAGGCGCTAATATGCTGTTACTGGGGGCATATCTTACCAAGACCGAGGTTGTTAAAGTCGATAAAGTTTTGGGTCTTTTTGATGTAATTTTCCAGGGAAAAAAGGACAAAGTAATTGAAAAGAATCGTGAGGCATTTTTGGCCGGGGTGGAATATGCCCGGCAAAACTGGTAGCAATTTATAAGGAGAGACATTCTTAAAAAAGAAGGATTAAAATGACTAAGGATTGGTTATACCAATTACTGGAGAGTCTGGCCAGGGGTGAAACAGATACCGATACCGCCTATGCGCAGCTGAAATCACTGCCTTATGAAGACATTGGTTTTGCCAAGATTGATCATCACCGGGCTTTACGGGATAATTTTCCTGAGGTTATCTTTTGCCAGGGCAAAACCACCTCACAAATAAAAGCTATTTTTGAGCGCTTGGCGACCAGTAATGCCAACATAATTGGTACCAGGGCCAGTTACGAAACATTTCTGGAACTATTAAAATCGGTTCCTGATCTTCAATATGACCAGATGTCCAGGGTATTATACCTTAGAAGAGCAAAGGCCCCAGTTGCCGGACGCGTAGCTGTAGTTAGCGCAGGAACGGCCGATTTACCGGTAGCTGAGGAAGCAGCCATATCCCTGGAGGTAATGGGTGCGGTTGTTGACCGGGTTTATGATGTAGGAGTAGCCGGGTTACACCGGCTACTAGATAAACTGGCGGTAATAAAGGAAGCCCAGGTGGTTATAGCGGTCGCCGGAATGGAGGGAGCTCTGGCCAGCGTGCTGGGGGGCCTGCTTTCCTGTCCGGTCATTGCTGTCCCTACTAGTATTGGTTATGGGGCCAGTTTTAACGGTTTGGCTGCGCTTCTGGCTATGTTAAACAGCTGTGCCACCGGGGTCGGAGTGGTAAACATAGATAATGGATTTGGGGCAGCCAGTTTGGCGTTCTCCATTTTAAAGACAAAAGATGGATAATCTTCATTAGCAGGGCATAAGATAGAGAAGATAATGCCCTTATTAAAGGAGATGATCCTGTTGAAAAGGTTTGTCGATAAGGTGGAAAAAGCACTGGTCCGGATCGTTGTATTGGGATTGGTTCTTATGGTGATGGTTCAGGCGTTAATGACCCGGGAACAATATCGCTTGTTTTTAAGCTGGGGAGAACAGCTGGAAGGTCAATCCATAAATTTTCCGGTAAACTCTACCCAAATGGACATAACCGAGCCGGAACCAGTAATTAAAAATTCCTCCAGCGAAATGAGTATTTCCATTGTTGGGTATTCTTCTCTACCCAAATCCATCATAATGGTAAACGGCTATAAGGTGGGTAACTTTGCAGATCCCACCATATCCTTTACAATAAACGATGGGGATGTGATCGAGATTGATTCCCGGTATTATAATTTCCCCATAGACTATAAGATTACCGGCATCTCGGATAATGTATCTTATCCGGTTAAGGGCCGGGAATACACCGGAAACCAAAGTATAGTAATGGTAGGCAAGGTTCAAATAGAATAATATTCGGTAATTATTAGCGAAAGCGGAGGTTAACTAATGGACATAGGCAGTAAGGTAGTTGCCACTTCGGCCATAAAGATGGCCTTATCAGCCTCCCGGCAGGAAGAGACCGCATTAAAAAAAGAACTTTTGGAACAACTGAATGTTAAGGCGGTGGCTATTGACTACGGGGGCGAATTCATTAGTTCAGTAGGAAAAATTGTAGAACGAGCTGTGGTAGCGGCCAAACGGGAAGGGGTGGTCAGGGAAACCCATCCTGAAGAAGGAGCCGTGGCTGGAGCAGCCCGGGAAGCTATTGCCCAGATAATGCCCAAGGCCCTGGGGCTTAATGTCGGAGGCAAGATTGGTGTAGCCCGCCATAATGACCATGTAAGCGTGGCCATATTTATGGGAATAGGCCTGTTGCATCTGGATGAAGTGGCGATCGGTCTGGGCCATAGAGCAGTATCGTAGAAGAATGGGAAAGGTAGGATGGTATGATGGCCGTTCGCGGCATTAGAGGTGCGATAACCGTAGCACGGGATACAACTGAGGATATTTTGCAGTCAACCCGGGAGTTACTGAAGAGAATATATGATAAAAATGATTTCCAGATAGAGGATATTGTCAGTGTCTTGTTTGTAGTGACACCTGATCTGAAATCGGCTTTCCCGGCTGAGGCGGCCAGGGATTTAGGATGGGATATGGTCCCCTTATTGTGTTTTCAGGATATGCAGGTAAACGGTGCTCTGGGGCAATGCATCAGAGTACTGGTGACTATTAACACCACCAAAAGCCAGTCAGAAATAAAACATGTTTATTTACGAGAGGCCTGTAAATTGCGTCAGGACCTGGCTGATAATTAAGTGGAGCTTTTTCGGGGCAGCTACTTTTTAAACTCCCATTGATAAAGATCGGTGCGGCGATGGCTTAATAGCGGAAGCTCTTCCCTCACCTTAGCGACCAAAGACAAATCTAGTTCAGCCATTACGATTTCCTCTCCGGCAGCCGCTTCATTTAGTATAGTCCCCCAGGGATCTACGATCATGGAATGTCCCCAGGCCTGGTAGCTGACCTCCGGGTTTCTTGCCGGGGAAGCGGCTATAACAAATACCTGATTATCGACAGCCCGGCTACGCATAGTTATTTCCCAATGGGCAGGACCGGTAACAGTATTGAATGCTGCCGGGATTACAAGAATATGTGCACCATTAAGGGCCATAGCCCGTGCCAACTCAGGAAACCTTACATCATAACATATCATCACGCCCAGACTCACGTTATTATGTTGTACTATGGTCATAGAGCTTCCCGGACTAAGGGTTTTCGACTCCTGAAACCTAATTTTATCCGGGATGTCTATATCGAATAAATGTATTTTTCTATGTCTGCCTACTAATTGTCCGCTCTGATCAAATATATAACAGGTGTTATATATCTTCCCATCAGGTCCTTTTTCTGCAATTGAGCCTCCTACCAGGAAAACTCTATTCTGGCGGGCAAACTGCATAAGATATTCGGTGGTCTTACCGGGAAACCTTTCCGCAAAGGCTGGAAAGAGCCGGGAATCGTAAGGACCGTTAAAAATTTCCGGTAATACTACTAACTCTGCTCCCAGTTCAGCAGCCTGGCGCATCATTTCGCCGGCCTTGATTAAGTTTTTCTCTTTATTTTCTCCAACCTTAAACTGGCAGATGGCGGCTGAAATCTTATTAAGCATATTTAATCCCCCAACTAACTTAATTTTCCATATCATCAAATTATGGAATAATTAGCTTTATTGTAGAAATCTTGTCTTTGCGTAGGAATTATTATATTTCCGGTGCTATACTTATTCTATAAGAAAAGTAGTGCCATTATGTAGTGGGATGAGCACTTTATTTTAAGATACTTGGGGCAGTCTGCTAAATCCCGTCTATTAAGAAATAATAATTTTTAAAGTACTCTATATTATAAATTTTGTGGAGGCTAATCAATGAAACCATATAAGCTTGTTTCTCGGGACTTTCACCCGCAAGATACATTAATTACCGTGCCGATGCCGGATCAACCAGTAGTTATTGGGGAAGGTTATTGTACGATTATAGCTGGTCCTTGTGCAGTGGAGAGCCGGGATACTTACCTCGATCTGGCCTGTCGTTTAAAAGCTGCCGGGGCACAACTCTTGCGGGGCGGGTTATTTAAACCCCGAACCTCACCATACTCGTTTAAAGGATTGGGGCTTGCCGGTCTTGAGCTTATGATTGAAGCCCGGGAATTAACTGGGATGCCTTTAGTTACCGAAATTATGGATGTCCGTGACCTGGACAACATGTATAACCATATAGATATTTTTCAGGTGGGCAGCAGGAATATGCAGAATTTCTCCTTGCTGCAGGCCATGGGGCGAATTGACAAGCCTGTTCTGCTCAAACGCGGCCTGGCGGCAACAATTGAAGAATGGCTGCTGGCTGCGGAGTACATCCTCGCCGAAGGAAACCACCAGGTTATTCTATGTGAAAGGGGAATAAGGACATTTGAACCCTACACCCGCAATACGGTAGATATTGGCGCCATACCTCTTATCAAGCGACTGTCTCATTTACCCATTATAGTAGACCCCAGTCATGCCACCGGCATGTGGAAAATGGTAACGCCGGTTGCGAAAGCAGCTATTGCCGCAGGTGCCGATGGGATTATGGTGGAAGTGCACCAGGACCCCGACCAGGCCCTTTCAGATGGGAAGCAATCCCTCACCCCGGAGCACTTCGAAGAAATGTATGCTCAGGTGACCAGGCTGGCTGCAATGGATAATAAAAAACTGAGCTAAACTTCCTCTACCCTGGGAATTATCCGGGGTTATTTTGTTTTCTGGGTTTATTATCACGGTCATAAATGTCCGCGAGGAGCGGAACACAGT
Source organism: Syntrophomonadaceae bacterium (assembly GCA_050943315.1). GTDB lineage: Bacteria > Bacillota > Syntrophomonadia > Syntrophomonadales > Syntrophomonadaceae > JBDKUD01. Next base: position 21,049 of record JBMNOY010000030.1, on the reverse strand, counting down.
AAGTTTACAATTTATTTACATAAATATACCATAAAAAGCAATATTGCACGAATAATGAAAAATAAAAACAAAATTATGACAAAATAGAAAATAAGAATACAAATACCGGGGCTAAAGTAGCAGGACAAATATAAAAAAAGATTGTTTGATTTCTTCGAATAAAAGTGGTACGTTTATTTCGGATGTACGTTTGTCCATCAGTGGCAGGCACACATCCAATATATTACATTTATAAGGAGGTTAACACATGGCGTTCCGAAGAAAATGTCTGGTCCTCATCTCTGTTCTGCTACTTTTATCAATGGCGCTGGTTGGATGTGGCGGAACCAAGTCAGGTTCTACCGACACGAAATCCTCTGATGTAATTAAAGTGGGTGTATATGAACCATTAACCGGTACCAATGCTGCCGGTGGCCAGATGACTGTAGAAGGTATAAAACTGGCTAACAAGCTGCATCCTACAGTTCTCGGGAAAAAAGTGGAATTGTTTATTGTTGACAACAAGAGTGAAAAACAGGAAGCTGCTAATGCGGTAGAGAGATTGGTAAGCAAAGAAAAGGTTAATGTAATTATTGGCAGTTATGGCAGTTCATTAGCTATGGCCGGCGGCCCGGTGGCTCAAGATGCTCAAGTTCCGGTCATTGGTTGTTCACCGACCAATCCCGCCGTTACTCTGGGAAATGATTATTACTTCCGCGTATGTTTTATTGATCCCTTCCAGGGTACAGTAATGTCCAATTATGCTACCCAAACCTTAAAAGCGAAAACAGCGGCTATTATTCAGGATGTTCAACAGGACTATTCAGTCGGTTTGAGCAATTATTTTGAAAAGGCCTTTAAGAAAACTAATGGGGACAAGTCTATTGTTGCCAAGGTTAATTATAATACCGGAGACAAAGACTTCTCAGCCCAGTTGACAGAAGTAAAAGCTAAGAATCCGGATGTTATTTTTGCCCCGGGTAACTTCCTGGAGTGTGGCATTCTGGTAGCCAAAGCACGGGAAATGGGAATTAACGTACCGATGCTGGGCGGAGACACCTGGGAAGCAGAAGAGTTTTTAAATCAGGTTAAATCTTATAAGGATATTTATTTTAGCACTCATTTTACTGCCGAACAGCCTGTAACCGATGTATCTTCAACATTTATCACAGAATTTAAAAAGGCTTATCCGGACAAAGAAGTTAATGCTTTTGGTGCTTTAGGATTTGATGCTTATCTTCTGGCTCTCGATGCCATTGAGAGAGCAGGTTCTGCTGACAGTAATGCTATTCGGGATGAGCTGGCGAAAACCAAAAACTTTAAAGGAGCAACCGGTATTATAACTCTGGATGCAAACGGGGATGCTACTAAGACAGCTATCATTAAAAAGGTCATGGATGGCAAATTTATGTACGACAGCAAAGTCGATCCCCAGTAGGTTTGGTGCCTCTTATGCGGTACTCCCTTCCTGTTATTCAGGAGGGGAGTATCTGTTTGTTTAATCTAATTTGCCATTAATTCACTATTGACAAAGTAAAAGGAGTGGTCACTTTGTCCATGGACATTTTGCTGCAGAATCTTGCCAACAGTATTACTTTGGGCAGTCTGTATGCTCTTATTGCCATAGGATACACCATGGTATACGGTATTATCAGGTTAATTAATTTTGCCCATGCTGATTTGCTTATGGTGGCAGCATATGTAGCTTTTTATGGCATACTTATCTTTTCCATGCCCTGGTATGTTTCATTTGCTATTGCTATAGTGCTAACCACCTTACTGGGAATTAGTATTGAGAAAATAGCCTACCGGCCTTTACGCAATGCACCCCGCATATCAGTTCTCATCTCTGCTATTGGGGTGTCGTTTCTATTGGAAAATCTGGGTATTGTAGCCATCGGCGCCCGGCCCAAACCTTTTCCCCGGCCGGAGCAGCTAGTCTGGAATATCCATGTTGGGAATATTTCCTTCTTGTCCTTAACCATCATTATTCCTGTGGTCACCATAATACTGTTACTGGCAGTAACTTTTATGGTTAAGAAAACTAAAATTGGTATTGCTATGCGGGCGGTTTCGCGTGATTTTGAAACTTCCAGCCTTATGGCGGTTGATGTTAATAAAGTTATTACTGCCACATTTGCGGTTGGCTCCAGCCTGGCAGCCGTGGGTGGAATATTGTGGAGTATGCAATACCCCCAAATAGACCCTTTGATGGGGGTTTTTCCGGGCCTGAAATGTTTTATCGCTGCGGTAATGGGAGGAATAGGCAGCATACCCGGAGCCATGCTGGGTGGTTTTGTACTGGGCTTTTGTGAAATCATGCTGGTGGGATTTATGCCCGGCTTCTCCGGTTACCGGGATGCGTTAGCATTCATAATACTCATATTAATATTATTGTTCAAACCCGGAGGCATTTTGGGTGAGAATGTTGTGGAGAAGGTGTAATGCATGGAAAACCGACAAGGAATTAAAAACGTACTGACCATCGTTACCCTGGTGGTAATATGCCTGGCCATATTTTGGGCGGAAAACAATTTGGACAGCTTTAAAATCAGAATATTAAACCTGGCTGCGGTTTTTGCTATCCTGGGCCTGAGCATGAATCTGGTAATCGGTTTTACGGGAATGTTTTCCCTGGGACATTCCGGATTTATGTGTCTGGGGGCCTATACGGCAGCAATTCTTACCATGTCTCCAGCCAGCAAGGAATTAATATATTACATGAAGCCGATCGTTCCGGCCCTGGCCAATATACAATGGCCGATTTTTCCGGCTATTATAGCGGCTGGAGTAGTAGCCGCGTTATTTGGATTATTAGTAGGAATTCCTGCATTACGTCTCCGGGATGATTACCTGGCTATTGCCACTCTTGGTTTTGCAGAAATCTTAAGAATTGTGGTTACCAATCTCATCTCGGTAACCAATGGTTCGCTGGGACTAAAAAATATTCCTTCCATAAAGAGTATGTGGGTTTACTGGGGATGTGCGGTAATAACTGTGATCATTCTCAAAAGGTTAATAAACAGCAGTTGGGGACAGGCTTTTAAGGCTATTCGGGACAACGAAATAGCTGCTGAGGCGATGGGAATTAGTATTTTTAAACATAAGTTGCTATCTTTCACCATAGCTTCATTCTTCGCTGGAATTGCCGGAGCCTTAATGGCTTTCTTAATAACATCTATAGATCCAACCATGTTCAGGTTCTTATTCACTTTCCAGATACTTTTGATTGTAGTCCTGGGGGGTATGGGGAGCTTGACCGGTTCAGTTATCTCGGCAGTAATTATTACCATTATGATGGAATGGCTGCGTGTGGTGGAACAACCCATGGAATTATTCGGAATGTTAAGTCTGCCTGGTTTGCCGGGAATGCGAATGGTTATTTTTTCAGTACTGTTATTGCTGGTAATTCTGTTCTACCGTCAAGGATTAATGGGTACCCGGGAGTTTAACTGGGATTGGGTATTGAATAAACTGAAGATAAAAGAACGGGGGGAATCGCTATGAGCACAGGTACAATATACCAGAAACCCGCTCAAGACATTCCTGGGAAAAATGCCGAGGTCCTGGCAACTAAATCAATAAGTATTGAATTTGGTGGTTTACGAGCTGTCTCCGATCTCTCCCTGGATATTTCCAGCGGCGAAATCATTGGTTTAATCGGGCCTAATGGAGCCGGTAAGACTACGGTTTTTAATATGATAACAGGTGTTTACACACCTACCAAAGGAGAAATATTTTTCCAGGGGCAAAACATTACCGGCTTAAGACCGGACCAAATAACTGCGCTGGGAATTGCCCGGACATTTCAAAATATCAGGCTATTCCCGTCGATGACGGTTTTTGAGAATGTAATGATTTCCAAACATGTGCGGTTAAAAGCCAATCTGGTGGAAGCTATCCTGGGGCTGCCCCGCTATACTCGGGCTCAGAGAGCCCATTATGAGGAATGTATGGAGCTATTAAAGAAGGTGCAGCTTGACGACGTGGTCAATGAGGCAGCTACTTCTTTGCCTTACGGTAAACAGAGACGTTTGGAAATTGCCCGGGCTCTGGCTACTCAGCCGAAACTGCTACTCCTCGATGAACCGGCTGCCGGAATGAATCCCAATGAATCGTTAGAACTCATGGAATTTATTGCCCGTATCCGGGATGAGTTTAATATTACGGTATTAATGATAGAGCATCATATGGAAGTGGTAATGGGTATATGCGAACGCATATATGTTTTAGATTATGGAGTAACCCTGGCTAAAGGGAACCCGGCAGAAATTCAGAATGACCCAAAGGTTATTGAAGCTTATCTAGGGGCGGTGAAATCTTAATGCTTAAGATTAATAACTTGCAGGTTTACTATGGCGGTATCCACGCTTTAAAAGGTATAACCATGGAGGTGCCGGCCAATAAGATTGTTACTCTGGTTGGTGCCAATGGCGCCGGTAAAAGTACAACCTTAAGGGCAATCAGCAACCTGGTACCGGCAGCAGCCGGCAATATCTCCTTCCTTGGTGAAGATATAACTGGGAAGAAAACGGTTGATATAGTTAAAAGCGGTATAACTATGGTACCCGAAGGAAGAAGGGTTTTTTCCAATCTTACTGTCCTGGAAAACCTGCACATGGGAGCCTATGCGCGTAAAGACAAAGACGGTATCCAGGAGGATATTGAAAACGTCTACAACTTATTTCCGCGCTTAAAGGAAAGGGCCTGGCAATCGGCAGGGACACTCTCCGGGGGCGAACAACAGATGCTGGCTATCGGCAGAGCCCTTATGTCCCGTCCTAAGTTAATGATGATGGATGAACCTTCCCTGGGATTGGCACCTATTCTAGTACAGGAAGTATTTAACATTATTCAAAACATTCATAAGCTGGGCATGACTATTCTGCTTATCGAACAAAACGCCATGGCGGCATTACAAATAGCTGATTACGGGTATGTTCTGGAGACGGGAAAAATTGTTTTGGAAGGACCCGGACCGGAACTGGCTGAAAAAGATGAAGTACGCCGGGCCTATCTGGGTAAAGCGTAAAACAGACTGATCCGGCGAAGCGGGACTCGAATCTGTCCGGACAGGTACCAGGCACCCTATTTACCTTGAATAACCGTGTGCTTCGTGGTATGCTGATTTATGTAGGAAGGTAGGCTCAGATATCAATAAACTAGCAGGAAGTATGGCAGGATGGTGAGAAATAGGTGTAAAAGGCATTCCATTAGTGATATAATTCACTAATGGAATGTTTTGCTTTTCTTACCTCCCCCAAAAGGAGGAATTATTTATGATTATTGTTATGGAAAAGTCAGCAACCCGTGAACAGATAGGTACCGTTAGTGAAAAACTGCAAGATCATGGTTTCCAGGTTCACCTATCAGAAGGAGTGGACCGGACGATTATTGGCGGAGTAGGAAAACGGACCGAGGCTATTATGGAACTGTTCGAGACACTGCCCGGGGTAGAAAAGGTAGTGCCTATTGTACAACCCTTTAAAATGGCCTCCCGCGAGTTCAAATCAAAACCGACTGTGGTTCGGGCTGGCAACGTCACCATCGGTGATGGCAGTATTCAGATTATTGCCGGTCCTTGTGCAGTTGAAGGCCGGGATAAGTTTTTGGAAATTGCACGGGAAGTCCAACAAGCGGGGGCAACCATGCTGAGAGGGGGAGCCTTCAAACCGCGTACATCTCCCTATTCGTTTCAGGGGCTGGAAGAAGAGGGCCTTAAGATTCTGGCCGAAGCCCGTGAGATTACAGGATTGCCCGTGGTAACAGAAGTAATGGATCCCCGTATGATTGATATGGTGGCTCAATATAGTGACATTTTACAGGTTGGTGCTCGCAACATGCAGAACTTCTTCCTGTTGCGGGAACTGGGCAAATTAGATAAACCGGTATTGCTCAAAAGAGGCCCCTCAGCAACCATCGAAGAATGGATAATGGCGGCGGAATATATTATTTCCAGTGGTAATAGCCAGGTAATCATGTGTGAAAGGGGTATACGAACCTTTGAGACTTATACCCGTAATACCCTGGATTTAAGCGCCGTACCTATTATCAAACAGCTGACCCATTTGCCGGTAATTGTTGACCCCAGCCATGGCACCGGCAAATGGAAACTGGTGGTGCCCATGGCACTGGCAGCCATTGGAGCCGGTTGTGACGGGCTGATGATTGAGGTTCACCAGAATCCCAGTGAGGCTTTGTCAGATGGCCCCCAATCCCTTAAGCCGAAAACCTTTGCCCTTTTAGTTGAGCAGGTTAAACGGATGACAGAGGTACTAGGTTAAAGGAGATTGGCCAACTATGCGGATAAATGTGTTAATCATAGGGTTGGGCCTTATTGGAGGCTCATTAGGGCTGGCTCTGCGCGAATCACCGCAGGTGGATAAAATCATCGGATATGACACTGATCCGGAAAGTCTTATTATGGCTCAGGATATGGGGGCTATTGATCTGATAGCGGATCTTGACGAAGGAGTCAGGAGAGCTCAGGTGATAATATTATGTACTCCTTTAAGTACCTTTCCTGCATTGCTGCTATCTATCAAACCTTGTTTAAATCCTGGCACCATAGTTACGGATGTTGGCAGTACCAAACTGCAGGTTATGGACACTTTTTCCGCTTTACTGCCCGACAAGGTATGGGGAATAGGCGGGCATCCGATGGCCGGTTCAGAGATAAAGGGGATTAGGGGTGCGGACCGGTATCTGTTTGAGAATGCTGTTTATGTTATAACTCCGCCGGAATATATTCCGGCGGGCATTCTAGAAAAGCTGTGCAGTTTACTGACGGCGACCGGTGCGCGGGTAAAGATAATGGAAGCTCGTCTGCATGATCAACTGGTAGCTACCATCAGTCATGTTCCCCATATTGCCGCCGTATCTCTGGTTAATATAACCAGGGGAGATGAAGATAGCTTGTTGTTAGCGGCAGGCGGTTTTAGGGATACGACCCGGATAGCATCATCAGGAACAGGTATTTGGGAAGATATTTTGATAAGCAATAAAGAGCAGATAGGTATAAAGCTGGATGAATTAATAGCTGCCCTGGGCAGTTTTAAACAAGCACTGGCTAATGAGGACAAAAATGCCATTAAGGATATGCTTTTAACAGCTAGAAACATCAGAGATAAAATTCCGGGTATCAGCAAAGGTTTATTACCCGGTTTCAGTGATATTATTTGCATAGTCCCCGATCGACCGGGAATGATAGGACAAATAGGTGCCGTTTTGGGGAAATATGGTATCAATATCGTAGATATTGAAATACTTCGGGCTCGTGAAGGAGATGGGGGAACCATGCGGTTGGGAGTTCCCCTGGAAAAAGACGCCCAACGAGCTGTAGAGGTACTGCTGTCAATGGGAATTAAAGCATGGATGAACTAGAAGATTCGCTTTGTTCAGGAGGATTATAGATGATAAAAAGTGTTGGCAGGTCAAGACCGCTGCGGGGTGAGATAACTGTAGAGGCGGATAAATCGATCTCTCACCGCTCTGTAATCTTTGCGGCTCTGGCCCAGGGCCAAAGTAGGGTGGAGAACTTTTTGCTGGCGGAAGATACCCTTTGTACCTGTGATTGCCTGCGGCAGCTGGGCATAGGAATCCGGCAACGGGGGTCGGTTTTGACCGTAGAGGGCCAGGGACTAAATGGACTGACAGCTCCCCGGGTAATATTATACTGCGGTAATTCGGGTACTACCATGCGCTTGATGTGCGGGGTGCTGGCAGCACAAAGCTTTCATAGCATGCTAGGGGGAGATGATTCCTTGCATAAACGACCGATGAAAAGAGTCATTGACCCCTTGACACTGATGGGTGCGGACATAATCGCCCGCAACCGGGGAACTTATGCACCGCTGGCCATTAATGGGAGGCAGTTAAAGGGTATTCAGTATAAATTGCCGGTAGCCAGTGCCCAGATTAAATCGGCTATTCTTTTGGCCGGTCTTTATGCCAGGGGAGAGACAGTAGTCATTGAACCCCAAAAATCCCGAGATCATACGGAAAGAATGCTTGCCAGTATGGGAGCTGATCTTAAAATAGCTGATTTACAGATTTGCATAAAACCAGGTCGGGAACTTATGCCCCAGAATTTTGTAGTTCCCGGTGACATCTCCTCGGCGGCTTTTTTCATGGTTGCCGCGTCTATAATACCAGGTTCGGAACTAATAATTAAAAATGTCGGAGTAAATCCCACTCGTTCAGGAATTATAGATGTGTTGCTGGCTATGGGAGGCTCGGTAAAACTGGAAAACCAGCATATAGTTGGCGGGGAGCCTATTGCTGATATTGTGGTTGCTTCGGCGGCCTTACAGGGAACAATAATAGAAGGAGAGATTATTCCCCGCTTGATCGATGAATTACCTGTACTGGCAGTCGCCATGGCGGTTGCCCAGGGCCAATCGATAGTAAAGGATGCCGGTGAACTCAGAGTTAAAGAAACTGATCGTATATCAGCAATATGCATGGAACTGAGCAAAATGGGTGTTGACATAGTAGAGACAGATAATGGTTTTATTGTCAATGGGCGGCCGGAAGGCCTGGCCGGAGCAAGTGTCAATAGCCACGGTGATCACCGTATTGCCATGAGTCTGGCCGTAGCAGGCCTGGCTGCCCGGGGAGAGACCGTAATTGACGGTGCAGAGGCAGTCTCCATATCTTTTCCCGGTTTCTGGGATCTGTTAGCTGTCCTGGGACGATAGCAACCTTTGACCGTACCTTACCAGGGCAATACTTCCCTACCTTCTGGTAATATGATAAAATATATTAGATTATTAGGGATGGTATGTTAATGAAAATAGCTATTGATGGCCCCGCCGGAGCAGGGAAAAGCACTATAGCCAGGAAATTAGCCCAACAGCTTGGCTTCATTTATATTGATTCCGGGGCTATGTACCGGGCGTTAACCTGGCAGGCCCTGCAGGAAGGAATAAAACCTGAAGATTCAACAGCACTTGTTGAGCTTGCCCAATCATTGACGATTCATTTCGAGAATAACTCCATTCAGCATATTTTCTGTAATGATATTGATGTAACTACAGAAATACGAACACCCCAGGTCACTGGTGCAGTATCCCAGGTGGCTGCCCACCCGTTGGTCAGACAGGTCATGGTTAAGAAACAGCAGGAGCTGGCCCAGTTCCACGACATAGTAATGGATGGACGGGACATTGGTGAGTGTGTACTGCCTGATGCTGATTATAAGTTTTTTCTTACCGCCAGTATTGAGACAAGGGCCGAGAGGCGGATTAAAGAACTGGAAAGCCAGGGATATTGCTTTGCGCTTAATAATATAATCGAGGAAATAGCCGCCCGGGACCGCATGGATGCAGCCAGAGAGGTCGGAGCTCTTAAAATTTTGAGTGATTCGATAGTCATTGACACGAGCAACCTGACTATAGATCAGGTCCTGGCAAAAATTATCTCCATTATCGGGAAGGATTAAAATGCTTTATCGTTGTATTCGTATGATTTTAAAGGTTATTTTTTGGCCACTTGGGTTAAAATCCGAAGGTTTAAACAATATACCTTCCACAGGTCCGGTTATCATAGCATCAAATCATGTAAGCAACTGGGACCCGGTAATGGTTGCTATATCTATTCAGCGCACCATATGTTTTATTGCTAAAGCCGAATTATTTAGCAATATAATTCTGAACAAATTGTTTAGAAAACTGCATGCTTTTCCCGTAAAACGTGGTACAGCCGATCGCAGGGCTATTAAAGAGGCTCTGGATATACTTGCTCAAGGTAAAGTCCTGGGGATATTCCCGGAAGGGCAGAGGCACAAGAGTAATACGGAAAGTAAAGCCCATGCTGGAATAGCCATGTTGGCATTAAAATCCCAGGCTCCGGTAGTACCTGTGGCCTGCATTGGAACCGGTCGTAAATTTCCCTGCGGCTGGTTTAGTCCCTTACTGGTCCGGGTGGGCAAACCTATGTATTGGCAGGAATATCAAGGTCAAAAAATTAACTCGGCAACCATGGAAAAAATTAGTTCAGAAATTATGAAAGAAATTAATATCCTTTTGTCTAAATAAAGAAGGAATTAGGTAGCATAATACCAAATATATATATTATTTGTGAGGTGCAGTTGTGCGAATTACTGTAGCTGACAAGGCAGGGTTCTGTAACGGGGTTAGACGAGCCGTAAAGATAGCCGAAGAAGTAGCTATACAAGGTAACAAATGGTATACCTTAGGGCCCCTGGTACATAATGATGCAGTTGTTGATTATTTTAAGGAAAAAGGAATTAATCCTGTAAATGCTGTAGAGGATGCTGAACTGGGGGGAATAATAATAAGATCCCATGGTACTACACCAGAGGTGATTCGCCATGCACAGCAAAAAGGATTAATCATAAAAGATGCTACCTGTCCTTTGGTTAAAAAGGTACATGATCTGGTAGCTAGATTGGAAAATGAAGGCTATGCAATAGTTGTTTATGGAGATCGCCATCATCCCGAAGTCGAAGGAATACTGGGATGGTGCCGCCAAGCAACGGTTATTGAAAGCATTGAACAGCTTAAAGACCATAGCTTTCATAGTAAACTGGGAATCGTATCCCAGACCACCAAGGACACCCAGAGCTATTATGAACTAATAGCGGCATTGCTCCCCGGAGTCCCGGAAATAAGGGCTTTTAACACTATCTGCCCAGCTACCCGGGACAGGCAAACCGCAGCTCGAACACTGTGCCAGCAGGTGGACGTAATGCTGGTTATAGGTGATAATAATAGTTCGAATACTGCCACTCTGGTTAAGGAGTGTTTAGATACCGGAGTTAGAACTTTCAGGATTCAAAATGCCCGGGATATTAATCCTGAATGGTTCCAGGGAGTAACTAGCGTGGGAATTACTGCCGGGGCCTCAACTCCGGACTGGATAATTAAGGAGGTATTGGAAAGAATGAGTTCGTTTGACGAGAATGCTCCCCAGGAGCAGACCCAGGAAATGGTTGCCTGTGAGGAGGTAGGTGCCAAGGAAGAATCTTTTGCTAAGATGGAAGCTGAAATGGCAGACTTCACTACCCCTAACAAGGGGGATATCATAAAGGGAACTGTTATTCAGGTGCTTGATGATGAGGTAATGGTAGATGTTGGCGGAAAATCAGAAGGCATAATTCCAGCTCGCGAATTATCAGTAAAGGATGTTAATTCAGCAAAAGAACTGGTTAGTGTTGGTGATGAGATCGAAGTATTAGTACTAAAATGGGATGATGATGGTACTATCCTTCTCTCCAAGAAAAAGGTTGACGCACAAAAGGCCCTGGATAGCCTGGAAGAAAAATACAATAATAATGAGATTATCCAAGGTACTATCTTGAGTACGGTTAAAGGCGGCCTTCTGGTCGATGTTGGAGTAGTAGCATTTTTGCCGGCTTCCCATGTTGATGACGGATATGTTAAAAACATGGACGAATATGTGGGTAAGACCTTTAATTTTAAGATTATTGAATTCAATCGTAATAAGAGAAGAGGTTCCCAGATAGTAGTATCCCGGAAACAATTGGTTGAAGAGGAAAAGGCCAAGCTGAAAGAAATGTTTTGGGATAGTATCGAAGAAGGACAGACCCGTGTGGGCAAAGTAAAACGCATAGTTGACTATGGCGCATTTATTGATTTGGGTGGTTATGAGGGACTGTTGCATGTTTCGGAAATCGATCATGTTCGCGTAGAACATCCCAGTGATGTACTGCAGGAGGGCAGTGAGATTGAAGTTTATATCCTGGCCCTGGACAGAGAAAAAGAGAGAGTATCTTTAAGCCGCAAGAAATTACTCAAAAGTCCCTGGGAAATAGTCCTGGAGAAATACCACGAAGGTGACATAATTGAAGGTACAGTTGTACGAACAGCTCCCTTTGGGGCGTTTGTTGAGATTGAACCTGGAGTGGATGGCCTGGTACACATATCCCAACTCGCCAACCGGCGGGTGGAAAAACCAGAAGACATTGTCAGCCCCGGGGAAAAAGTTAATGTTAAAGTTTTAAATATTGATGCGGAGGAGAAACGCATAAGTCTCTCGATTAAGGAAGCCCAACAGCAAGCCGAAGACGATGAGACCCAACAATATTTAGCAGCACAGGAAAGTGCAGAATAGACTGGTTAAGATGAGAAATAATTAGGTAGCATGAACTGCCCATATAGCGAAGCGCTTTGGTAATAAGGAATCAACATTCTAAATATACTGATTTCAAAAATAACTATGTGGAGTGATCATATGCCTATTTTCGATTTTGCCTGCAGTGAATGCGGAAACAAGTTTGATGTTATGATCTCAAATAGTGATAAAGACAAAGTAAGATGCCCACAGTGTGGCTCGGCTAAGGTTGAACAAAAATTATCCTTGTTCAATACTGGCGGCAAGAGCGGAGGAAGCCCGGTGATGAGGGACGCTTGCCACAGTTGCAGCCGGGCATACGGTGGTGGATGAGGCATTTGATATTAGGCTGCCGGTCGGCAGCCTTTTTTATGAATACAAGGGAGTGGGGATTTAGGGTAAGGTTTTAGGAGGGATAATATGCAGGCAACAGGGGTTATAATGGCAGGTGGCCGAAGTTCACGCATGAGATTTAATAAGGCTTTTGCGGAAATAAACGGTCAACCAGTAATATGTTTTATTATAAATAAGTTCATCAATACTTTTTCCGAAACTATAATTATCTCAAATGACCCAGAGCAGTATGCTGTTTTTAACCTTCCTACCTATAGTGATGTATATCCGCGCCTGGGGCCTGTAAGCGGTATTCATGCTGCTCTTCACTATGCCCGTATGGACAAAGTCTTTGTCCTGGGCTGTGATATGCCGTTTATGAGTATGGGACTGGCCCGGTATATGATAGAACAATTAGAAGATCATGAGGCGGCGGTACCGGAAATAGAAGGCTATCTTCAGCCTATTTCCGCTGCCTACAGCAAAAAATGTCTTTCCGTGCTTACCAATTGTCTGAACAATAACTTACTCAAACTGGTCTTGGTTTTTAATGAGCTTAACACTCGAAAGATTAAGGAATCGGAACTCAGACATTTTGGGGATATCAGAGAGATGTTTCTGAATGTCAACGATCCGGAAACCCTTTACCAGGCCAGAATTTTAGCCAGGAGGTTATTATAATTAGACTGCAACGTAAAAATGAACATTTGCTCATAGCTAACAAATCTTCCGATGGGCCGGCAGAAAGCGGATTTAGCGATATTTCACTGGTTCATGATGCGGTACCGGAACTGGCCATGGATGATATCGACCTGAAGGCCAGTTTTTTAGGAAAAGAGGTAAAATACCCGGTAATAATTAATGCGATAACTGGTGGAACCGAACTGGCGCAAAAGATTAATGGCTGCCTGGCTTCCATTGCTCATAAGCATGGCTTGGCTATGGCAGTTGGCTCGCAGACCATAGCTATCGAAAAGAAGGAATTAAAGGCCAGCTTTACGGTAGTCCGGGAATATAACCCAGATGGAGTAATTGTTGCCAATATAAGTGCTGGGGCAACTCTCGCAGATGCCCTGGAGGCAGTCAATATGCTTAATGCCGATGGCTTGCAGCTGCACCTTAATGTTTCCCAGGAATTAGCCATGCGGGAAGGGGAACGCTCTTTTACCGGGATTATTGATAATGTAGCCCGCATTGTTGACGGATCAAGTGTTCCGGTTATTGCCAAAGAAGTAGGTTTTGGATTGTCCCGTGAGGCAGTTAAAAAGCTATATGATGCCGGGGTTAGACAGTTTGACATCGCTGGCCAGGGCGGTACTAATTTTGTTGTTATCGAAGACCAGCGCGGAGGAATGTTCGGGGGAGAACTTGATGAATGGGGAATATCTACTGCCTGCAGCCTGGGTGAGGTTTTATCTTTACAGCTGCCTATCACCATTATAGCCTCCGGGGGAATTCGGAAAGCATCCGATGTAGCCAAAGCTTTGGCCATGGGTGCGGATTTAACGGCCATAGCTGCACCTTTCTTGAAAACACTTTTACAGGATGGTGCAGAGGAATTAGACCGCCGGATGGAAGAGTTTATCTACCGTTTAAAAGCCATATTCTTAATGACGGGCGCCAGAGACTGCCGGGAGATAAAAAGCAAACCGGTAATCATCAGCGGCCCAACCGCACAATGGCTAAGAGCCCGCAATATTGACCCTGCTTTATGGGCCTGCCGTTAAAATACTTACTTTGCTGCTTCTTTTGAAAAATGATAATAAATCCATGCTTTTAGGGAAACATATGTGGTGAAGTTTCTTTGAAAGGGATGGATTTAGTATGCGTAATTTTCCTATCGGTATGATTGCGTTGATCGTAGTATCCATATTGATCTATTTTGGAGTTGCCCACCGAGTTCTAGACCGTTTGCGGTTGAACGACAGGTCTGCCCTGATAGTTATTGCTGCTATAATCGTGGGCAGTTTTATTGATATACCGGTGGGCGCCCGTATAGTAGTCAACCTGGGCGGGGCTATAGCCATTGCCCTGGCTCTTTATGTTTTACTTGGTGCCGGAACCGCCTACGAAAAAGTTAGGGCGGTAATCGCAGCCGTAGTTACCGGGTTGGCACTATTTTTAGCCGCACGGTATCTGGGAGCAGAGCCGGAAGAAATCTTTATAGATCCTATCTACATTTACCCCCTGGTAGCCGGTGTGGTCGGTTACTTGGCCGGCCGTTCACGCCGGGGGGCCTTCTTTGCAGCCGTCTTCGGCGTACTTTTTATAGATATTGCTCAATACATCTATTTGGTAAGCAATGGGCTCAGAGGGACTGTTCACCTGGGCGGCGGGGGCGCCTTCGACTCGTTGATTCTCGCTGGTATACTAGCAGTATTACTGGCTGAACTGATTGGCGAAAGTTTGGAAAGAATGCAGGGAGGACCGGTAACTGAGGGAAGATCCCCAGAATTGATAAGAAACTTGCAGGAGCCAGAACCCGAACCGGCCAAAAAACCTATTAACGAAGAATTCCAAGATACAGCCAGTCATCCCGGGGAATTCAGGAAGGAAGAACAGGCTGGAAAAGAGGATACAGGTGAAAGGGGTGAACGCCATGAGTAAGCGTTTAATTGTACTGCTTATTGCCAGCGTTCTAGTTTTAGGGCTATACGGGTCAGCTCATGCCAGCAACAGCGAAAGACCAGTTGGTCAGCATTTTACACTGGTGGACGAGCAAAACAAAATTGTTCACCAGACAGGAATGCAGGTCTACGAAGGGGATATTTATATTACTGCAGATAACTCCCGCTACCAGGTCGTAGAAATAATTTCTGCCAACACGGCGCGCTGTGTTTATCAGGGTAAAGAGACAATGCCGGATATAAAGGAAACCAAAAATGCATCTCTTCCGGGTGGTAATATTCCTGCAGCTGCCAATAAGACTCCTACTATTGCGGTATACCATACCCATAGTGATGAATCTTATGTTCCTACCGACGGCAAGGAAAGTATAGAGGGCAATGGGGGAATATACGATGTTGGTGAGGTCCTGGTTAACGAACTGAGAAAGCGCGGATTCAATGTGCAATATAGTAAAAACAATCATAATCCCCATGATATAAATGCCTATCACCGCTCACGGCGTACAGCTGCAGCACTGCTAAAAACCTCACCGGATGTTATTCTTGATGTTCACCGGGATGCTGTTCCAGCCAGTCAGTACCAGACAAATGTTAAGGGTGAAGAGGCTACCAAGATAAAACTGGTAGTAGGCAGAACAAATCCTAATATGAAAACTAATCTCGATTTTGCCAAAAGAATAAAAGCGGTCATGGACAATAGAGCCCCAGGACTATCCAACGGAATTTTCATTGGCAAGGGAGATTTTAATCAGGATTTAAGCCCGCGGGCAATGCTGATTGAGGTTGGAGCCCACACTAATAACAAAAGTGATGCTAAAAACGGGGTACAGCTCTTTGCTGATATAATGCCTGCTGTACTGGGAGTTTCTGCCGGTCAAACTACTGGACAACCGGCAACCCAGGAGAATCAAGGTGCCTGGACTACAATATTAATCATCGCAGTCGTTGTAGGGGCAGCAGCAGCTGGCTATTATTTCTTGAACCGCGGTGCAATCCGCAAGTAATATGCCGGAGTATGGAATTATTATTTTAACGGGCGTGGTAGTAGGGTTCATTGACCGGTGGGTAATGCTGCGCAATGATCACCGCCACTACCCTACTTACCCACATGGTCAATTAACCCACCTCGCCCATGGTCTTATTGCTGCTGCTCTTGGGGCGGTAGCAGTACCGGCTATTGCCAAACCCGATTATGTAGCGGTTACATTTTTGGTACTGGCAGCGCAGCAATTTAGAGATGTACGCAATATGGAAAGAGAAACCCTGGGTAAGTTAGAGCACACAAAACTGGTGGCCCGTGGTGAAGACTATATAGAAGGAATTGCCATGGTATTTGAGGCCAGAAACTATCTGGTCATACTTACCGCTCTATTAACCAGTGCCGCAACTGCTATCTGGGGATGGCCCTATGCTCTGGCAGTTGGAGCAGTTTGTATAATTATTTCCACCAAAATAATGAGTGGTTGGCATATTGGGGATATCGCTGAAGTTACAGCGGCCAAGCCTTATTTTGACGGAGCTTTATTAATGATAGAGGACGTAGTTATCAAGAATATCGGCCTTCCCCAAACCCGGGAAAAGATTTTAAAGGAAGGTATCGGTGTAGTCATTAAGCCTAATGACGATGATGCCCGGTTGACTCTACATTCACCGGGGCAGCGCATGGCGATAATTCATGATGTAGTATCTATTCTGGGTACCAAAGTGGATATCGGTGAAACCGAGCTGGGTCCCCTGGCCCGGATGCATGTGGACAGGGGTTATTTATGCTTGTTTGTGCTGTGTAATGAGCCTGACATAGAATACTTGATGGAAATAGTTAAAAAGGTACCGGTATTAGAAACCGCCCGGGGTACGACCTTAAAAAGCTATTTTGGCAGGAAGGCGGCAGACTAATGGATATTGTCATAAAAGATGTAATTTTGGCTATCGTAACTACTAATCCTCAGTTGGTTAGTGGCTCCGGTTGCCCCGTTTTCTTTGCTCATAATGCAGAACAACAAGAAAAGTTAGGCTTGTACCTGGCACGAATTTTAGGCGGTATAGTACATGATCTGGAGAACGGGGTATATATAATAGTTAAGCATTAAAGGTTATCAATTCAAACCAAATCCGCGTAATCGGCGCTATATATAAAACGGAGGATATATGAAGATTATTTACCACTGTTTCGGAGGCTCACATTCATCAGTTACGGCGGCAGCTTTGCACCTGGGTTTACTGGAAAAACACCGTCCGCCCACCCAAGATGAGCTAATGAGTTTGCCCTACTATGATAAAACCAGTAATAATGATTTTGGCCGGATTCATTTCATGGGCGTAGATGAATACGGCAATGAGGTTTATGTCCTGGGCAAGAAAAGTCTGGGGGATAGATTTTCCCATATCCTTACCGGAGTAGCCGAAATACTAGGCGAAGCTAACCAAATAATAGTAGTAAACACCATGGACCGGGTAAACCTGAGCATGAAGTTAGGAGGGTTTACCTCCCGCCGTATGGGTATATCATTTCTAGGGCGGCCGGTAGTTGTCAGGGGTACCAAAAATGCTTTTTTTGACCTGGTTAATCTGGTAGAGATAACGAGACTAAAAGCTATGCGCAAAGTGCAGGTGCCGTAATCTTATGAAAATCCTCTTTATTGGTACCACCGGGGTACATCATACCCTTGTTGCTGCCCACCTTTTTTTAGGCCGGCTGCATAAATCTGATTTTCACTTAGTAGAAGGATATGCTGATGATCATTTGGATGAAAGCGGATTTCCTATCTTAGTTGATGATGATGGTAAAGGCAATCAGGTATATGCCTTAGGTGTGGGCAGGGAAGTCCAGGTGGCAGAGCGGGCTATTGGACAGTTAGTAGAGTTGCTAGGATACACTTCCCGGGATTTAATAGTGCATCCAGTAACTATAAAAGGCGAAACCCTGCTGTTATTATTAAAATTGATACCTGAGGCTTTGGGCGGAAAGATTTTCAGTTCATTTATTTCTAAACTACTGATAAAAAATCAATTTTCGAATATAGCCAACAATGTAGCCAATCTAAAAAAACAACTTCCCTGACTTCTTTCCATGACTTGCGATAATAGATGTTTTATTGGATAATTGGTTAGTGAGATTAGGTCTGGATAAGGGGCAGATATATGACAGCTGTTATTAAAAAAGTAGCCGGGGACAGCATAGGTGCGGAAGTTGGTATAGAACCCGGGGATATCCTGGTGTCAATTAACGGTTGTGCGATTAATGATATCCTGGACTACCAGTTTTACAGCCAGGATGATTATATGACCGTAGATATAAGGAAAGCGGATGGAGAGTTATGGTCGATTGAAATAGAAAAGGAATATGATGAGGTTCTGGGCCTGGAATTCGACGGGGTTGTATTTGACCGGATGAAGATATGCAAGAACCGCTGTATTTTCTGCTTTGTTGACCAGATGCCGCCTAAGATGCGCCAGACCTTATATATAAAAGATGATGATTACCGCTATTCTTTTTTATATGGCAATTACATAACTCTTACCAATCTTACTGAAGCTGATTGGCAAAAAATCGTTACCATGAAATTAAGCCCCTTATATGTCTCGGTTCACTGTACGCAAAGTGAACTTAGAAAAAAGATGCTTAATAATCCCCGGGCCGGCAATATAAAGAAGGACTTAAAACGTTTGCTTGACGCTGGAATAGAAGTTCATACCCAGGTTGTCTTATGTCCCGGTATTAACGATGGAGCGGTTTTAGAGAATACTATCAGTGAACTGGCCTTATTTTACCCGTCGGTAGTTTCGATAGGCGTAGTTCCGGTGGGGTTAACCGGCTTTCGGGACCGGCTGGCTAAAATAAAACCAGTCAGTCAAGATGAGGCCATCAGTTTAATTAAGCTGATAAATGGTTACCAACGGCAGTTTCGCAGCAAGTATGGAACAGGTCTGGTTTACCTGGCCGATGAATTTTTTGTCAAAGCCGGCCAGGAAGTTCCGGATACACTATACTATGATGATTTCCCTCAGATTGAAAACGGAATCGGCTTGGCGCGAGTATTACTGGACGAATTTAGCCGGGAAGAATTACTGCTTCCGGCCAGTGTTGAGCCCAGGGAGGTTTATCTGGTAACCGGGGAATCGGCGGCACCTATACTGAGTAAAATCGTTTGCCGGATGATGAGCAGGATAAAGGGGTTGAAAATTACCATTCTTCCGGTGGTGAATAAGTACTTTGGCGGTGCAGTAACGGTTACCGGATTACTTACGGGCAGTGATATAATTTCTGCTCTGGGGCAAAGCTATGAAGGAAAAAGAGTAATAATCCCCGAAATAATCCTCAAGGCAGGCGAAGATGTCTTTTTGGATGATATTAGCCTGGACAAAATCAGAGAATTATCTAAAGCTGAAATTGTGACTGTTGATGGCTCTGCGGCTGGTCTGGTAAGGGCCATTTTAGCATAAATCCTGCTGTGGGAGGAGCACGCATTATTAGGAGGTAGCTAATGACAAAACCTGTGGTGGCTATAGTGGGTAGACCCAATGTAGGCAAATCAACCCTTTTTAACCGGCTGGTGGGGGGACGCAAAGCTATTGTGGAAGATACCCCCGGGGTAACCAGGGACCGGATTTATGACAACTCCGATTGGCTGGGAAGGGAATTCATTGTTATTGATACGGGCGGAATTCGCTTTGATGAAGGTGATATTTTTACCCGCGAAGTCAAGCTTCAAGCCGAATTGGCTATCGATGAGGCCGATGTTATTATTTTTGTGGTCAACTCCCATGACGGTGTTACTCATGAAGATGAACAGGTAGCCTCCATTTTAAGGCGCTCCCAGAAACCAGTAGTACTGGCGGCCAATAAAGTAGAGAATTTCAGCAAACAGATGGAATATTATGAGTTTTACCAACTGGGACTGGGTGATCCTATCCCTATATCAGCCATGCATGGAATGAATACTGATGAGCTGTTGGATGCGGTTATTGAAAAATTCCCTCCCCAAGCAGCAGCTGAATACGATGAAGACGCGATTAAAATCGCGATACTGGGCCGGCCTAATGTGGGCAAATCTTCACTGGTAAATTCCCTCTTAGGAGAACAACGGGTTATAGTCAGCGATGTTCCCGGAACTACCAGGGATGCTATTGATACTCCCTTTCAATACCAGAATCGCAAATATATACTAATTGATACCGCCGGGATCAGAAAACGTTCCCGGATAAAAGAACCGACGGAAAAATACAGTGTAATAAGAGCCTTAAAGAGTATTGAGCGTGCTGATGTAGTATTGCTTATGCTTAATGCCCTGGAAGGAGTCACCGAACAGGACCAAAAAATTGCCGGTTATGTTCATGAACAAGGCAAGGCCAATATAATTGTGGTAAACAAATGGGACCTGGTGGAAAAAGATGGCCACACTATGCACGAATATGATTTGAGCATAAGGGAGCAGCTCAAGTTTTTAGCCTATTCTCCTATCTTGTATGTATCGGCCTTAACCAAAAGGAGAATCTTCAAGATATTGGAACTGGTTGACTTTGTAGCGGAACAGCATAATTACCGGGTTCCAACTTCAGAGCTTAATCAGGTGATAAGTGAAGCGGTTATGCTTAACCCCCTGCCTGGTGGGGGAGGCAAACAGATCAAGATATATTATGCTACCCAGGTACGTACTGCACCGCCGACCTTTGCTCTATTTTCCAATGCTCCGGAGGAGATTCATTTTTCTTACATAAGATATCTCGAAAATGTTATTCGAAAAAATTTCGGTTTTGAAGGGACACCGGTTCGTTTCCTGACTCGTAACCGTGGAAACAAAACTGAACTGTAGGAAAGTATTTTGTTGGGGGAATTTCTTATGAAAGAAGTTGTTATAGTTGTTATTTGCTATTTAATAGGATCTACTCCATTCTCATTTATTTTTAGCCGGCTTATAGGCGGCGTCGATATTAGAACTAGAGGAAGCCGTAATGTTGGAGCAACCAACGTTTTGCGCTCCCTGGGCTGGCAGGTTGCCCTGGTGGCCCTTTTG
>JBMNOY010000029.1:0-26457 GCA_050943315.1 Syntrophomonadaceae bacterium | reverse complement strand
TGGATTTAATAAATATTATTCTAAATACAATATCGACAGATTTTATAAAATGTACATCCATTCTGGCTACCCAATCCTATGTAAAAATGGGCATTATCTAATGTGTTAACTCAACCCCATCAATTTTTGGGGATTAAATATGAGTTTTCGACATGTTCCCATATACGCGTTTTCCCTCTTTCTCTCGAGTAGACAAGTTGAATGTAAACGCGAAAAGCCAGTAATATCAAGGCTTACAGCCGCGACATCAATACCACGCACTCAACGTGCCGCGTCCACGGAAACATATCCACCGGCTGCACTTCTTTGACCCTATATCCTTGCTCAGTAAAGACAGCCAGGTCACGGGCCAAGGTGGCGGGATTACAGGATACGTATACCACTTTAGCCGGAAACCTATCGGTAATTGCCATGATCGCTGCTCTTTTGCACCCCGCACGGGGAGGATCAAGCACCACCGCATCAAAACTTCTCTTTAGCTTGGGCAATACTCTTTCACAGGGACCGCTCAGAAACTCACAATTAGCCAGGTTGTTTAACTTCGCATTAAGGCGGGCATCTTCCACCGCGGCAGTAAAGCTTTCTACGCCCAGTACACTTTTACATGTTTTGGCCAGCGGTAAAGAAATGCTGCCGATCCCGCAATATGCATCGAGGACATTTTCATCCCCTTTTAAATTCAAATACTCTAGTACTTTAGCTATTAATATCAGGGTTTGCCGGTGATTAACCTGAAAAAAGGAGCCCGGGGATAATCGAAAGGAGATATCGTTAATTTTTTCGTCCAGAAATGCTTTTCCATGTATATGTTTAAACCGGTTATCTTCCATATTATATATGGAAGAACAATGAGGCTTTAGTGATTCAACCAGGGCAGGGACCACTTCTATTTGTCGGAATACTGCCATGATATCACCGTTGACAGACGACTCCCGCAAAACCACTTCACCATCACTTGAGCTGTTTGTCTGGATAAGCTGCCGGGCGAGAACTCTGCTTACCTCCTCTAACCGCTCGGTTATCAATGAACAAGCATCAACAGGAACCAGACTAACCGTATTATCAGCATAATAACCCAGCCGGCCATTTCTCACATGCCAGGTGACTTTATTGCGGTAACGCCAGGGGCACTCCATTCCAAGAATGGTATTTACCGGAACCGTTATCTTTCCAATTCTTGTTAGATTGTCAACCACCACCTGGCGTTTGTACTTTAGCTGCCCGAAGTAATCAATATGTTGGTAGGAGCAGCCACCGCACTGGTAATAGTAAGAACAAACCGGTTCAACCCGCTCGGGTGATGGTTTCACAACTTCGCGCAGCTTTGCGGTAGAATATTTGTTTCTTTCCTCAACAATATCGATTTCTACGGTTTCATCGGGAATAGCAAACGGTATAAACACGGCTTTGCCTTTTATTCTGGTAACTCCCGCCCCATCATAGCTTATCCCTTCAATAGTACAGCGCAACTAATTTACCTCCTGAATAAAAAGCGGAAAGTAAAAACCTTCCGCTCATTGTACTATAATTTTGATTTAAGAATACTAATAAATCTTATCCTACCCGCTGCTCTAAAGACAGTAATTCGCATCCTTTACGAAATGCCTCCAAATTAACTTTTAATGCTTTAGCAGGTACGGTTCTGGTTATAGATTTTTCCACTTCTTCTGCTGATAATCCCAGTGCAGTACTTAAAATCCCTACTAAGACCACGTTCGCAACTCGGATATTACCGCATTTTTGCGCTATGTCAGTGGCATTTACCACAATAGTGCGGTCAACCAATTTCTCGATCCTGGCAGTAATGTCTTCCGGGTATTTAGCCTTGCCGGTCATTACTGGCAGCGGGTCAACTCTTTCATTATTTATAATAACCATTCCATCATCTTTTAAATAATCCAGCCAGCGAGCCGCTTCTATTTTCTCAAAAGCCAGTATAATATCGGCATCACCTTTTTTAATTATTGGTGAATATACCTTATCCCCATACCTTACCTGGGAAACCACACTGCCACCTCGTTGGGCCATGCCGTGAATCTCTGATACCTTTACATCGTATCCCATCTGAACTGCCACATCAGCTATTATACGGCTGGTCAGCAGAGTGCCCTGGCCTCCCACACCTACGATAAGAATGTTCATGGTCTGGTTCTGCATATTTATCCCTCCACTTTCTTTATGGCGTCAAATGTACATACCTGCGGGCAAATGCCACAGCCGACACAAGAGGTGTTCATAACTGCCTTTTTCTCTTCGTCCAGGAATTTAACCCCGGTACATCCAACCTTAAGGCATAATTTACAGCCTTTGCAAAGTTCGGTATCAACATAATACTCGACTTTTTCCGGAGAGTTTGGCAACAAGGCACAAGACCGTCTGGCAATAATTACCGAAGGCTCCCGCCGATTCAGCTCCTCTTCCAGAGTCTTTCTAAGCTCATTGAGATTAAGGGGATCTACGGTGCGAATATGGTTTACCCCAATTGCCCTTACCAGGGCTTCGATATCCAATTTGGGTGCAGGCTCATTTTTAACCGTCACCCCTGTTGCGGGATGGTTTTGGTGTCCAGTCATGGCTGTAGTACCATTATCTAATATTAGTACCGTCGATGTTCCCTTATTGTAGACAACATCAATCAGTGGAGTAATTCCAGAGTGAACAAAGGTTGAATCTCCAATAACCGCCACCATCCGGCTGGCAAAATCTTTTCCGCGCGCTTTTTCCATACCCAGCGCCGTTCCAATACTGGAACCCATACAAACGCAGGCATCCATGCTTTCCAGCGGACTCAAAGCCCCCAGGGTGTAACAGCCGATATCACCCATAACCGTAAGCTTCATTTTATTAAGGGTATAAAATACCCCCCGGTGAGGACAACCCGGGCATAGTAAAGGTGGCCGGGCGGGGATCTCTTTATCCAGGTTAAACCCATCGGCAGGTTTTATCCCGGCCAGTTTTTCGGCAATCATCTCTGGGCTATACTCGCCCAGCAGGCCGAATATTTCTTTGCCTTCTACACTAATACCCCAGGATTTTATCTGTTCTTCAATAACCGGTTCCAATTCTTCTATTACTATCAGCCTGTCCACCTGATCGGCAAAAGATGATATCAGATTTCTGGGCAGGGGATTAACCAGTCCCAGTTTGAGAATAGAAACATCCGGTAAGACCTCTTTAACATATTGATAAACAACACCGCTGGTGATGATTCCCAGGCTCTTGTCGCCCCATTCTATCCGGTTCAAACTGGTTGTTTCACTAAACTCCTGTAACCGTTGCATACGTTTTTCCACTTCCACATGCCTTTCCCGGGCAAATCCGGGAAGCATTACGTACTTAGCCGGTTTTTTCTTATAATCATATAATACTGCATCTTCCCGGTTGCCCTCTTCGACCAGGGCTTGGGAATGAGCCAGACGAGTTGTAATGCGTAGCATTACGGGAGTATCGAATTGTTCACTTATCTCAAAAGCCTGACGGGTATAATCCTTGGCTTCCTGACTATCCGACGGTTCAATTACGGCCAGTTTGGCAAAACGGCCGTATCCGCGATTGTCCTGCTCATTCTGGGAAGAATGCATTCCCGGGTCATCAGCTGAAACAATAACTAACCCTCCGGTTACACCAGTGTAAGAAAAGGTATACAGGGGGTCAGCGGCTACATTGACACCTACATGTTTCATAGCTACCAGAGTGCGGGCTCCGCCAATAGATGCACCGACACCTACTTCCATAGCTACCTTTTCATTAGGCGCCCATTCCGCATAGACATCTTCGAATTGGGCGAAGTTAGACACAATCTCTGTACTGGGTGTTCCCGGATAGGCGGTAGCTACAGTAGCTCCGGCTTCATAGGCACCTCTAGCGATTGCTTCATTGCCTATCATTAATCTTTTCATGCTGTCCCTCCTCCAATTTACCATACAATCTGTATAGAAAAGCCTATTACCCCCACAGGATAATAGGCTTCTGTGCGAATATACTTCAGGTTTTTATCAGAATTTACCCTTTCCAGTATACCATTCATGAATTGCCCTGCATACCAGATTAGCCATATGATATACATGTTTTATACTGCCGCTGTTTACAGCGGATACCCGGTGCCTGTTAACCTGGCTGTCGACAATTCCAATCACAGAGTAATGTCCCACCGGCGGCAGCTTTTTGAAAATTGCTTTGCCTGGCAGCAGGCTCTCATCTTTTAACTTAATAATACCGATATCAGAAACCGGACCAAGTGAAGCATCAACAGCAATTTCCAGCCGCCCCGGATATTGTGACTGGATATCAGCTATTTTCTGCATTAAGTTTTTGGCATGTAAAGGTTGATCCAGGGTACCAAAAACTTTCAGTCCGGGGACCATTGATGAGAGCATGGTTCCGACCAATGGTCCAAAACAATCTAAAATATGCCGGTCGGAGCCAATACAATAAAACACATGGTCATCCCTTGCTCCGGTTAACAGTGAGCTGAACCCGTCCACCAGATTTTTTGTTGCTTCCTGGTCAGAATAGTGAGCCTGAGCAACCAGCATTAGTATATTTATGCCTCCAATACTTTCTTAAGGCTGGAAATAAATCTAGCATTCTCCTCTTGAGTACCCACAGTAACCCGAATAAATGTGTCGTAACCAAAAATGTCTCCGGAACGAACAATTACTCCCTGGGCTAACAACTTGCTAAAGACCTCCTGGCAGTTCCTGCCGGTATCAACAAAAATAAAGTTGGCTTCGGTCGGAACATACTTTAAACCCAGTGCATCAAATTCCGCATACAGGTATTCTTTACCTGCAGAATTAACCTTGTGACTCTTTAAAACATGGTCCTGGTCATCAATAGCTGCCAGAGCACCCACCTGTGCCAGCGTATTCACGTTAAATGGTTCTGTTACCCGCTCGATAGCCCCGGCAATAGCCGGTGTTGTCAAACCATAACCGACCCGCAAAGAAGCCAATCCATATATCTTCGAAAAGGTGCGCAATACTATGACATTTCTTCCCTGGTTGATGTATTTTATGCCACTGGAATATGATTTACTATCCACGTACTCATAGTAAGCTTCATCAAAAATAACCAGGATATCTTCTGGAATCTGCCGCATAAAAGCATCAGTCTGTTCGCTGGTGACAATCGTACCGGTTGGATTGTTAGGATTGCAGATATAAATAAGCTTAGTTTGCGGAGTAATAGCCTGCACCATAGCATCCAGGTCGTGAGTAAAATTAGTAAGTGGTACCGCTATACATTGGGCGCCCATTATGCGGGCGGTAAACTCATATTCCGAAAAAGAAGGGTTGGCGAATATTATATTATCATCCTTGTTCAGAAATGTTTCGGCAATTAATTTCAGAAGCTCGTCAGATCCATTTCCGATTACTACATTGTCCTGATTTAAACCCGTAACTGCAGCAATCTTAGCTTTTAAGTAATAACAATTAGCATCAGGATATAATTGCAGCTTGGGCAGGGCTGTACTTATAGCGGCTACAGCTGCCGGGGATGGCCCCAAGGGGTTTTCATTGGAAGCCAGCTTTATAATATCTTCTAATCCAAGTTCTCTTTTAACTTCATCAATAGGCTTTCCCGGTACATACGGTTTAATACTGAATATCTCCGGACGTGCCTTTTTCTTAATAAAATCGGTCATGGTTAAAAATCCTCCTTATATTTTGGAATATACAGGTTTTATTTTCAACATGAGATCTTTCTATAATATAGTATTTTAACCCAACCGGCTCTTTACCGCTATGTTTTTAATACTATTGTAGATCATTGTGGATTATCGGGATAGGAAAGAAGAATCTCCTCGATGAGTTCTTTACTGCGATCAAGAGATGATGAATCGGAGAAATTAATATTAAGCAGGGTTGTCTTAATGAACTCGTCTGTTTCGGAATTACTATTCAGGTTCATCCATTTCCTGACCAGACCAATTAGCTCTCTGTTTTTTCCTTTCACCACCAGGTCCAAAAAACTCAGTAAAAAAGTCATTTCCGCTTCAGAAACTTTATTTTGGAAGCGAAGTTTTAATATGGCACTGGCAGTTTCGTCATAGACCTTTTTTAGTTTTTGGTTTGCTTTTTCCATTATTAAGATACCCTGGCAGCGTCTTTCATTATCTGTTTTCTCATATCAAAAGTTATGGGAATTTTTATTCCGCTTTGGCCATCCCGGTTTTTCTCTATTTCAATATAATAGTTAGGTGATTGATAGTGTTTTAGCTGCTCGTTCTCTTCCAGGTCTTCTTTAGGAATCGGTCTAAGCTTTAACATTAAATCACATTCATTCTTCATTCTTTTGGCCCCCTGCAGACTGCCGTCAGGGTTCAATTGCACCAGGCATAGTACTACAATTTTAAGGTTCTGCGCCAGCATTTTTTGGGTTTTAATAATTTGCTCCAATATCTGCCATTCCTGCAAACGGGGGTCGAATTTATCCATTCGGCCTATGTAATCAATAATCATCATGGAAATATTCTTCTGGGTTTTAAACTTCCGGGCTAGAGAAATGGTTTTTTCCGGTGTTAAATTAGGACATGGATAGGAATAAAAGCCACTGTCGCGTAGTTTGGAATATCCTCCAAAAATGATTGATAACTCTGTTTCGTTTATTGAACCGCTGCGAATTCTGTCATGTTCAATCTCGGAAAGAATCGAGCCCCAGCGCAGGGCAATCTGTTCCCGGCTCATTTCCGTATTAAGATATAACAGGCCTTTATTATCTTCAACCGCTATAGCTTTGGCAGTATGTAAGGCATAGGCAGTCTTGCCGTGCCCGGTTTGTGCCCCCAGGATAATCAAATCACCAGGTTTGAAACCCAGAGTTATATTATTAAGGCTGTCAAAACCGGTAGGCAACCCATCCAGCGGCAGAACCCCTTTGTGCAGTTCCATGATTTCCTTGTACCGCAAAAACCGCCGTTCAACTTCTTCATAGCCAAGGTTGGCCAAATCTTCGGGAGTATCAATATGGTCATCTATTTCCAGGGCGGTTAAATTAGTAAGTTTCTCTTCTGCCGTTAACAGAGCCTGCTCAATATCAATATCCTGCTGTTCACACAAACTTTGATAACTGCTGCGAAGAAAATATTCAAAATTACGCAGACGGGATTTGTCTTTAACCTTCTTTATCCAGTATTTAATGTTCTCATCCTCAATATATTGTTCAACAATATATTGCAGGTTTTCAATATCACGTGTACTGGTAAGCAGACCCAAGGTATGAGCCTCTTTAATCAGTTCAACATATGTAGGAATAATCTCTCTTTCAAAAAGGCTGCAGGTCAGCTCGAAAATAGTGGCGTTTTCAGGCGAATAAAAATCCTTGCTGGTAAGTAGATTATAACCCTCAATACAAGCCTCCTCGGAATGAAGCATGGCTGATAATACCCTGCGTTCACTTTCCAGATCAAATAGGAAGTCTTGTTTCAGTCTCTCTTCACTTATCATAATTACTACATCCCCAACACTTATTCACTATCATTTAATACTGGCAGGTGGAACATAAATCTCGTAATCCCCGGATGATTGCTTTTTAGCCGTCTTTTTGGCTGAAGTCGCTGCCGGCTTATCTTTTTTAGTTCTATTCTTATATTCTTCCATCTCTTTTTCAGCATCTTCTACCAGTCTTATTTCTTTAGCCATCCAATTCTTAAGCACGCTATCGATGTATTCCAGGCCCCCATTTCTGGTTCGCTGGCACATTACCTCTCCCGCTTTCATAATCATTTTATGGCTAAAGCCCCAGTCATATCTCCATTTGTAATAGACTAACTTCCTCGCTTCAGCACTCATATCAATCCCGGTAAAACTCCCAAACTCAGCTATATCTGGGTTGAATTGAGAAATGGTAGCCATCTTATTCTGATCACTGCCGGTATAGTTGCTAAAATACATTTCCAATCCTTCCAGGGAGTTAATGGAATATTCTTTTATATCAGATGCAATCTTGGTAATTGTACGCGGATTAGATATATTTCTCTCAAAACACATCTCCAACACGCAAAATAAGAATTCCGGTTGGAAGTTTAAATCATAAAGCCATTTCTTTAATTCATTAGCCATTTTTACGCTCATAAGATTACCAGTTTTACTGGCGATAAAATCAGCTATTTTCTTGTAGCTAGAGCTGTTCTTGGAACCTTCTCTAGTTTCTGCATCCAACCGCTTACTTTTTTCTTCTTCCAGTTCCAGTTCCAACTGCTCTATTAACTGGCGATATTCGTCAAGTTGTTTTTCGGCATCAATGGTATCGTTGGTATTTATCTCTGAAAATTGTGGATGATCTCTGTTCACCAGGGTCTCGAGCTTGTCCAACATCGGTTCCAGAAAGATAAC
Organism: Syntrophomonadaceae bacterium; assembly: GCA_050943315.1. Classification (GTDB taxonomy): domain Bacteria; phylum Bacillota; class Syntrophomonadia; order Syntrophomonadales; family Syntrophomonadaceae; genus JBDKUD01. The sequence continues at coordinate 18,121 of JBMNOY010000029.1, read as the reverse complement.
CCGGTCAGTAAAGTTTTTGCTGTTTTCATGAGCCACCTTAATCAAGTTAAGACGGTCATACTTGGCCAGCTTACGAGCTAGCTTATTTTTGGTGAGGGCCGGACAACATTGTAATACCTGACCAACATTTACTCCCGTTTGATATAAAGGTTTTGATTTGGATTCAAAGGTATAAAAAATGGTAGAAAGTATTCCGATGTCCTCAACATCTAATTCTAATTCCTGAGAATAGAAAAATATTACCCCTGGGACATGTGCTTGTCCCCAGCGAAGGGTCTCTAATAGTGCTGAATTTTTGAACATAGAAAGTGTTATGCCCCCCCATTTGTCTAAAGTAAACAAATTATAGCACTTTAGTAAAACAGCATACAAGTAATGCAATAATGAGCTAGTAGTAATAAATTAATTTAATTACCGCCATAAGTTGTCTTTTCGAAGTAAAAGGATTGATTTAAAAAAAAGCAAGACCAGGCGTTGCCTGGCTGATGTAAAAAGTGCATTTTAGCTTTGCAAAAAGTTTAGCCAATTTTTGAATTAAGGTCCTTAAAGAGTTGAATAATCTTATCATAATTCTCTTTTTCAAATTCCTCCCGAAAACTCTTATGGAGTTGGGAACGGTATTCCAAATACATATGCTCTGCCTGTATGGCTTTGGATATTTTCTGTTCGTCTCGTCCCTCCCGGTTGATAGGAGTAAGCTCAACCTCTTCCTGCCAGTCGGGAATATATACCGGTACGTTAAGCTCACTTTTTATCAATTCGGCTAAAGATAGCTGGGCCTGTTCTTCTCCATGAACCAGGAAAACGGTTCTGGGTTTCACCATAAACTTCTTAAGCCAGTTCATAATGCCGGTGCGGTCAGCATGAGCCGAATAGGCTTCGATGTTTTTAATATCTGCCTTTACAGCTACTTCTTCACCATGGATCTTAACCAGTTTTTGTCCTTCTAATATTTTTCGCCCCAGGGTCCCTTCAGCCTGGTAGCCTATAAACAAAATGGTTGATTCCGGGCGCCAGAGATTATGTTTCAAATGGTGTTTGATTCTTCCCGCATCACACATTCCACTGGCAGAAATTATAATTGTATTTCCTTTTATATTATTAAGCTGGACTGAATCCTGTTGCGTTTTGGAATACTTCAGATTCGGCAAAGTCAAAGGATGACTGCCCGCTTCGACCATTTGCCTAGTTTCATGATCATAGTCTTCGATACTCTTTTGAAATATTTGGGTAGCAGCAATAGCCAGCGGGCTATCAATAAAAATATCTATACCCGGATATAACTGTCCCTCTTTGCGTAATGCATGCAGGTCAAAAAGTAAATCCTGGGTTCTTTCTACAGCAAACGAAGGAATAATCAGGTTGCCACCTTTGCGCATGGTATCATCAATAATTTCCTTAAGCTGTTCCCGTCTTCTGGTCATACCCTTGTGGTCGCGGTCTCCATAGGTAGATTCCAAAATTAAATAGTCCGCACTTTCAATGATGGTAGGATCTTTAATAATGGGTTGATTGGTATTGCCCAGGTCACCGCTAAATACCAATTTCATTTTTTTCCCGTCTTCTTCAACCCACAATTCTACAATACATGAACCCAGAATATGCCCCGCATCGCGCAAGCGAACCTCGATCCCTTCTCCCAGACTAATAATTTCATCGTAGTTAAGGGATCTGAACTGGGATAAACATTCTACTGCATCCCGGGCCGTGTAGATAGGCTCCAGCAAAGGGCTGGCAGCCCTTTTTAGCTTGCGGTTTTTACGTTCAACTTCTGACTCCTGTATGTAACCGGAATCGGGGAGCATAACCTTAACCAGTTCCTCTGTGGCGTGGCTGCAATAGATTGGACCCTTAAAGCCATGGGTGCTTAGCTTTGGTATTAATCCGCTGTGATCAATATGGGCATGAGTTAATATGAGAAAATCTATGGACTTCGGATCGACTAAAAATCCCTGGTAATTGCGATTCTTAACTTCTTTGTTTCCCTGAAAAAGTCCGCAATCAACAGCAAAGCGGTTTCGCTCAGTTTCCAACACAAAAAATGAACCCGTAACAGTCTTGGCTGCCCCCAGGAATTTTAGTTTCATTGTCTAATCCTCCATATTTTTTTCATTTATACCGCAACAATCTTTCTGGCTTCCTTTTGCTTGCCTAGTGTTTTAAATTCTTCATAGAATTCAATGATTTCTCCTCGAATCAAGACATGCTCCTTAGTCTGCAGTGCCCTTTCAATATTGTCAAAACTGTTTTTTCCGAACTCCCTCACGATTTCAATCGGGTCTAAATTCTCTATATGTTCACTATATTTGCTGTACACCTGTTCATAGATCCCGTAGTATAATTCCTTAATTTGTCTTATTCGCCTAGAAAGATGGTTAAAGTCAAATTCATCTTTATCAATAATATGAAGAACACTATGACACAAGTTGTGAATAAGTTGATTCTGAAAAATTGCTGCCATTAACTCCCGTCGATACTGTTTACACAGCAGGTATCTCACATAATCATGAAGTTCTTTTTTGCCGTGCACAGCTAGCAGCTGATAGCAGTTCAGGAGTTCTATGTCGTTTGCAGTCAACCCTTCAAACACAATAACCCCCCCTTAGCTTTATACTAAAAGAGCTTCAACTTAAACCACAACAAATCCTTTAGTTAATTATCGTATTAATTCGATAGTATTCTTCAAAACTAAAGTTTTTTCTGATTATATTCTTTATTTATGTCGATTTATAAATCTGCCCATCCGCTCCAGAGCTTCCTCTATATTGGCTATACTAGCTGCATAGCAACACCTGATAAAACCTTCCCCCTGGGAACCAAAGGCATTTCCGGGAACCACCGCTACTTTCTCTTCAGCCAGCAAGCGCTCACAAAACTCTTCACTGCTCATTCCTGTTCTCTTTATGGAAGGGAAACAATAAAAGGCTCCCCGGGGTTCAAAACAATCCAGCCCAATCTCCCTTAAACCGGTGAGCATTATGCGGCGGCGGCAGTTATAGTCGTCCACCATTTTACGCATTTCACCTTCACCATGGCGCAGGGCTTCAATAGCTGCTTTCTGGCCCATGATAGGTGCACACATTATGGTGTACTGGTGGATTTTGGTCATGGCCGCAATCAGATCCGCATGGCCGCACGCGTACCCAACCCTCCATCCGGTCATAGCAAAAGCTTTGGAAAAACCGTCAAGAACCAGGGTTCTATCCTTCATTCCCGGCAGTGAAGCAATTGAAACATGTTTTCCTTCATAGGTCAGTTCAGAGTAGATTTCATCGGAAATAACGATTAAGTCATTATCTACTATAATATCTACCAGTGCTTCCAGATCCTCTTTATACATAATTCCCCCAGTAGGATTGTTGGGATATGCCAGTATTAATACTTTACTGCGCGGGGTAATATGATCTTTAAGAGCACCAGGTTGTAACCGATACTGGTCGCTATCGAAAGTTTGAACTGCAACGGGCTGACCACCTGCCAACAAAGCTCCTGGACCATAGGATACGTACGAAGGTTCGGGTACCAAAACTTCATCTCCGGGCTCCAGCAAGCTTCTCAGAGCCAGGTCTACAGCCTCGCTGACCCCAATAGTAACCAGTATTTGGTTTTCCGGATTATACTCCACACCTATTTTCCTTTTCTCATAGGCAGCGATTTCTTGCCTTAACTCCAGCAGCCCATGGTTGGAAGTATACATAGTCTCCCCCTGCTCTAAGGAATAAAAGGCGGCTTCGCGAACATGCCAGGGAGTAACAAAGTCCGGCTCCCCCACCCCCAGGGATATAACCCCTTCCATTTGTGATACAAGGTCAAAAAATTTTCTTATACCTGAAGGCGGAATAACCTTTACCGTGTTGTTAATATATTTTTTCATCTCCATCATGGACTTACCACCAATCTTTTATCTGTTTTAGGTTCATCAAATATAAAGTTATCCTGTTTATATCTTTTCAGTATGAAATGAGTTACCGTGCTCTGCACATTATCAAGGGTAGACAGCTTATGGGAAACAAAGGAAGCTACTTCTTTCATGGTTTTACCGGTTACAATTACCGACAAATCATATAGTCCACTCATCAGATAGACACAACTCACTTCGGGAAAGCGGGATATTCGTTCTGCGATACTATTAAAGCCAACCTCTCTTTGCGGTGTTACCTTAACATCTATCATGGCCGTAACACCATCTCCACCTACTTTGTCCCAGTTAATAACTGTTCCATATCCGATAATTGTTTTATTTTGTTCCAGCTTGGAAATTATTTGGACAATGGTTTCTTCACTTTCGTCAAGCATTATGGCGATTGTTTTGGCACTTAATTTGGCATCATGTTCTATTAGTGCCAGAACTTTTTTTTCCAGCTCCATAAACCTTACCTCCTTTTAATAAGCTATAGCTTTTCTAAAAACAAAAAACCCTCATCCCTATAAGGGACGAGAGTTTTAACATTCCCGCGGTACCACCCTGGTTGGCATATGCCCGACTCAAAAAATATAACGGTTATAACCGTCCGGCTTAGGTGTTAAAATAAACACTTTGCACCAGAACTCACAGATGGCCTTCACTACAGACCTGTTACCGGTTTGCACCTGACCCGGCTCTCTAGAAACAGAGTACCATAGCTACTCGTCTGATCATCGCTTTTTTTATTCGATTAACGGTAATTTTATCACTTGCTAGTATTCTTAGTCAAGATGTGATTTAATATCTGCCACTGCGAATTATTGAATAGATTAGAAACAACCCTAAAATCATGGTGGTTATAAATCCGACCTCAACCATAGGAATTTGCCTAATAAAGTTATCACCGGTCTTGTCGACAAGCAATGCCGTACCTATTATAATGCTGGCTACAATAATAGCCAGCGCCAGACGATTAGAAATAATATCGATCCTGGAACCCAGGCGGTTAATGTTGCTATGCTCCATCTTGATTCGTAATTCGCCTTCTTTAAGTATATTCAGAATATTCTCCAGTTCCCGTGGAGCTGTCTCAATAAGATTAGCGTAATCAAACGCGATATTTCTTACTTTCTCCTTTACATGTTCGGGAGAATATCTTTGCATAAGCACCTTACGCCCATAAGGCTCGGCTACATCGATAATACTTAAGGTAGGGTCGAGTTGGGATATCATACTCTCGACAGTCATGAACATCTTAACCATTAGCGAGAGTTCAGGAGGTACCCGTATCTGATAGTTTGTCGACAATTGAACTAACTCTCCCAAAGCTTCCCCAATTTTAATTTCTGATAAAGGCATACCATAGTACTTCTGCTGAAGGCGTGAAATATCTTGCTGCAGCTCCGTTTGGTTTATGTATTGGGTACCTACCCCAAGCTTTAACAAAGAGCGAGTAACCCCGGCCACATCATAACGCATCATGCCAACAAGCATATCCATACAATTTCGTTTCAGCATTTCGTCCACGACTCCAACCTGGCCAAAATCGTAAAGTATTATGGTATTTCCTGTGGTTACGGCGATATTGCCGGGATGAGGGTCAGCGTGAAAAAAGCCATGCACGAAGACTTGTTTAAAAAGAATATCAACCAGGTTTAGGCATATTTTCTCAGTACTATAGTCGGCTTGCTTAAGACCGGAGAAATTAGATATTTTGACACCGCCTACATATTCCAGGGTTATAACCTTCCGGGAGGAATAATCCCAATAAACCCGGGGGATTTTAATATTATTACTACCAGCAAAGTTATTCCAAAATATATGAGCATTACGGGCCTCCTGATTAAAATCCAGCTCCCTGGTTATAGCTTGGGCCAGTTCATCTGCAACATCCCCAATCCGGTATAATTTTCCCCAATCAGTCCTTTTCTCCAGCAAACGGCTGAATTCACTAATAATCTCCAGGTCGACTCTAATAATCTCTTCAATTCCTGGTCTCTGCACTTTCACTACTACCCGGTCCCCATTTTTAAGGCAGGCTTCATGCACCTGAGCAATTGAAGCTGCGGCGATGGGCTCGGGATTAAAGTACTCAAAATCCCTTTCGATATTGATTCCCTCTTCAACAAGGCTGTTCAACACCTGTTCATAGGGAATAGGCGGCACTTCATTTTGAAGTTTTTCCAATTCAGCTATATATTCCGGTCCCAGTACATCAGGCCGGGTGCTTAATAGTTGTCCTAGTTTTATGTACGTTGGGCCCAGTTCTTCAATAGCATAGCGAAGCCTCCGGGGAATGCTCCCCAGGGGTATTTCAGTCTGGTCTTTTTTCCGCTGTTCAAAACCTATCCGGCCGCGCAAATCAATACGATCGAAAATAAACCCAAATCCGTGTTTAACCAGGATATTAGATACTTCTTTAAATCGGTTAAAATGCTTTATGTGATTGAATCTGTGTAAGCGCATTGCCTACCCCCCTCAAACGGGCGCACTTGAAACACTGCCGGAGAAACACTCCCCGGCAGTTAAATAGAATTCATTATTTTCAAGCATTATACCATCTTGTCTTCAAGCTGTTTGACCCTGGCCTCCAGTGCTTCATATTCCGACCTTCTTACTACACCGAACTCTTTTCTCCACTTGTCAATTTCGTCATTTATTATCCGGCGTACTTCATTTTTTTGCTCTTCGCCTTTTATTATCATTTCATCTACAAATTTTCTGGCTTCCTCTCGGCTCATTTCGCCTTTTTCGGTCATCTCATTTATAGTTTTTTCTGCCTTTTCCCTGGTTAAGGAAATGGCTCCCAGCCCAAGATAAAATGCTTTTCTAAATAAGCTCATACTATAACCCCCTATCCATATAAAAAAGATGTATACCTGCTCTGTTATTAGATTAGCACATATTATGACTTCTTATATATCATATGCATTATAAAATAATCTAATTCAATAGGATAGCTTCGACCAGCCCAATACACAGATCGGATAGGAGGCTACCCATTATTTGGGTAGCCAACCTTCCAAATCCCTTGGGTTCCTGCCTGATTAGCTGACTAACTCAGCAGAAAATGTTAAACAATATTTGTATATAAGCCTGTTATTAGAAAGGAAGGAACTGAATGAAAAGAATTAGTATTAGTTTAGTACTCTTATTATGTATAGGTATAATCAGTGGTTGCCAGCCTAGTACCAATAACTCGATGGATAAAAGTAAAAATGATACCAAAGCTCAACCCAACCAGATGACCCAGACTGAGCTTCCCTCTGACTATTATCCGCTAACTGTGGGCAGTTACTGGGAATACGAAGGGATGGGTAATGAGTTTGCCGGCTTTACCCGCAAGGTTCTGTTCAGCAAAGGTAACCTGGCCCAAACTACTGAAGATAACGGTGGTACCGTGTCTACACGTATTTTCGAAACCACTGATACGGCAGTAAGAATTATCTATTTTTCAGGTGAAGACTACGAGCCCGAAAATTTACTGGAAACTGACTTTACCACTAATGAAAACGATATCATTTTGCAGGCCCCTATTAAGACAGGCACTACCTGGGGAGGCACAGATACCGTCAGGAAATCTATAGTAGACACAGATGCCGTGGTAGATACTCCGGCAGGCAAATTCGATAACTGCATTAAGGTTGAATCTGCCGGGGCCAACAGTACCATATACCAATACTTCAAAAAAGATACTGGAATGGTTAAACAAGAGTTTATAAGCGGAGATACATCTGTCACTTCCACCCTGAAAAGCTATGAAATTAAATAACCAACTATGCTAATTGGAAGCGACTGTACGCAATCGGGGGGACACAAATAAACTCTTGCCTTTCAAAGTAAACTCCTTTTTAGATACAACTATAAAGGCTGTATAGGCGAATATAACTCTTAATCTCACTATTGGCTAATCTGAAGTATACGTTACCAAATTACCTGGTGCTAGAATGCGGATTTATGATATTTAAAGGGAAAAGGGGCGGGTTAACCGCCCCTTCTATTTTAATCTCAGGTTAAAACCGTATACATCCCTGTCCGTAAACTTTGGCATTAGCACTAACCTTGGGTTTAAATGAATCAGCCCAACTTTTATTCATATCAGCTTTTTCTCCGCCTACCGATAAATCGCCGGTACTCCATTTTCCTTCTAAGAAATCATAGTTAAAAGACTGAGAAAATGGCCCAACTTTTATTGCACTTGTGAACTGTAAACTGCCACAGCTATCAAGTGTCAATGCGGCACTAGGTCCTATACCATAGAAAGTTGCCTCCGCTTGAGCACCTACGGTTGTTCCTGTATTAGCTAAACCTCCCATCGGAGCAATATCTATACCGCCTCCTATGCCAAATCCAACCTCGCCGCAAACCGAGACACCTTCTCCGGTAATGCAGAGCTGACCTCCGATGCCAACACCGGAATATACTGAACCGCCTATACAGAATAGACCATACGGATCTTTTAGGTTAACCGGATTATTGCTCACGTAAACATAAAGATTTCCTTGTTGTCCATTAAAGAAAATCGGGTCACGAGCTGTCCAGCGCCCTGCCGCTGGGTCATAATCACGCATCCCAAAATGAACTAATTTGGTATCCTGGTCAGCAATTCCTCCAGCATAGCCGATAGGAAGTTTGAAATCAAGATTGCTGTCTGATATAAGTTTGCCGAAACTATCATACTCGATAGTCTTTACAATATTACCGTCAGCATCACTGACTACCCGTGGGCTGCCTAGCTGGTCTGTGGCAACGTAAAACCAGTCAGAACCTTTATTAATAGCAAAAAGGCAATTAACCTGATCATAGAAGTATTGGCTTAAGATTCCCTCGCTATCTCGCACGGCTGTTATCTCAAACGGGTTGCCTGGATTACCATATAAATATTGTTCGGTTAAAGTGGGTGTTTCTTCACCGTTATCCTTTATCCAACGTTCTACTCGGCGGCCTATGCCATCATAGGTATACGTGATTTCAGAGCCGCTTTCCAGTGTTGCTCTTACCAGCTCGCCTTGAGCGGTGTACTCGAATGAATCATTGCCTCGCTGGGTAAGATATCCTTCATCATTAAACTGGTAAGCTATTCCGCCCATCTCGGTTAAGCGGTCCTGGGCATCATATTCCGCACCATGTGACAACCGGTTGCCGTTTTCGTCATAAGTATAGCTTTCAGCCTTATCTCCAGTAATGCTCACTAATTGTTTGTTGGCATCATAATCATAATTTAACTCTAAGGTATCTGATGCCATATTTTCTGTTTTTTGTTCAATTAGTCCGGTATTGTCATACCTGAGACCTAACTGGTACATCTGCTGATTATTTACCTTATGTGTCCGGTCTATCAGCCTGCCGAAGTTATCATATTCATAATCAATGGTCAATATCCCGTCACTGATTTGGGTGGGCAGACCAAAAGGATCATCACGAGTGATGTCAAAAGTTCCGTATTGAATCACCCGTCCGTCTAAATCAAATTTAAAGATAATATCATCTGTTCCCAGTGTAGATTTAATAAGATTAAAGTCATTGTTATATTCGTAGCTATAACTGTCATTCATTAAACCGGTTACAATCATGGCTGTGGGCAGTGCCCCATCGTACTCAAATTCATAGCTGATGCCGTCGGGATCTCGTGTGATGGTGGAAACCCGGTCGGTATTATCACTATAACCGAAAGTTGCGGTTACGGAATCATAAAGCATACCAGTTACACGCCCACTATCGTCATATTGATATTGTACCTCGCGTCCACTGGGAAGTGTTAAATTAGTAACCTCCCGATCCAGATTATAGCTCTTCTGATAGCTGCCGTTTGCTGGTGGAGAATAGCTTAAAGGCTGATCTAACACGGTATAATCTAATGCGTGCACACCACCGCTCGGCATCGTGATTTTGTTAACATTACCGTTCGCATCGTAGCTAAATTTGTAGCTTTGCCCTTCGGGCATGATTAGCTCGGTAAGCAGATCAGCACCATTATATTTGTATTGATACTTGCTGCCTGAAGCATCCTCTAAAGCAGTAATCCGGTTCATATCATCATAAGTATAGATTATGTGTTGATCCTTCTGCTCTACATCAGTCAAACGTCCTTTTTCATCATAACTGTACTTAATTGGTTCCAGACTGACAACCGTTTCACCGGCCAAAGTACCAATGGTTTCTTCAGTAAGACGGCCGTACTGGTCTAGAATATTTATAGCAACTCTCTTTTCAGGTGTAACGTCAGTTATTGTTACCGTTTTGTCCTCATCGTTAGTACTGATATCATAAGTTAACCTGTATTCTTTACCATTAGCGTTTATAATATCAGTTATTTTGCTTATGCTGAAAAGATCAAAGGTATCAGCCGGTTCTATCATACGTTCCCGGGTAACGGTTGATGTTAATCCTTCCGGGGTAGTGACAGTAACCTTCCGGGTAATAGGTGCCATAATACCCAATCCTGGACGCGGATCAGGACCTTGAACCATAGTTACTTTTGTACCATCAGGATAGGTGATTTCACTGGTTCCATCAGCTTTGATTAAAGTTTCGGTTATGCCACCTAATGGGTCAGTATTTACCCGCCGTATATCGGCATTAGAAAGATATTCCACTTTATAGTTGGAAATACGCCCCTGGGCAGTTTTTACTTCAACATTGAATCCATTTCCGAGTTCGGAGCGAGACAGTTCCGTATACCCACCGGCAGGATCTTCGTCTTTTATTAGCCGACCAAGTTCATCATAGGTGAAACTGTGTACGTTATCTTTATGATCGATAAATTTAGTGAGAAGTCCGTCCTCGGTATATTCCAGGTCTGTCTTTTTCAGCAACGGACAGGCAATACTGGATAAGTAGCCGTTTTCGTTAACTTCCAGATAAGTTGTTTGGCCGCCAGGGGCAATAATGGCTGTGGGATTGCCCTCTGCATCCCTTTGGATGCTGGTAATATTGCCAAAGGCATCCTCAACTTCAATCAAACGACCCTGTTCATCATAGCTAAAATTGAAAATATCATTGCCGGTCAAAGCATTAATTGAACGCAGATGCCGACCGGATTCATCAAAAATGTATAGTTCCGTGCCGTCCTGGGCTGGAATTACCACACCGCCGGTGATTATACCGGGAGTAGGCTGTCCTACCTGTCTAATACGGCGATTTAGTTCATCAGCGATATAATAGTTGCCGCCCGGGCCTATTGCCACATCAGTTGGGTTATTAAGCTGTGCTAAAAGGGGTGATTCTCCGTCACCACTATATCCTCCAAAACCTTCAGCATCTGTTACACCGTTCCCAACTACCGTGGTAATTATCCCATCTGTACCTATCCGCCGGATACGGTTATTTCCAGCATCGGCAATATAAAGGCTGCCATCAACAAAGTCTATGGCAATACCCCGAGGATAGCTGAGCTGAGCCTCGTTGGCCGGGCCTCCGTCACCGCTAAAACCTGATATACCATTACCGGCCACGGTAGTAATAATACCGTCTATTCCTATCTTGCGAATACAGTTATTTTGCATATCAGCAACATACAAACTGCCATCTTTACCAACAGCTAATCCTTGTGGAGTATTCAATAATGCTTCCCGAGCCGGACCACCATCGCCACTATATCCATAGTAGCCATTTTTGCCTGCCAAAGTTGTAACTATGCCATCAGGACCTACCCTTAGGATACGCTCAGTCATATCAGAAATAAAAAGGCTGCCATCTGCTCCTAAGGCTATTCCCATGGGTCGATAAATAAATGCTTCCAAGGCAGATAAGCCGTCATCGCTTTTTCTAGGATCACCGGGACCAACCACGGTAGTTATGATACCATTTGTATCTACCCGACGGATACGATGATTAGTGTGATCCGCAAAATAAATACTATTATCCGGAGCTACAGCAATTCCCCAGGGCTCATCCATTTGTGCCAAATAGGCCGGACCGCCATCACCACTAAAACCGGAAACTCCAGTACCAGCTATGGTAGTGATAATGCCATCCCTATCTACCCGGCGAATGCGATGTTTTACTTGATCAGCAATATAAATGCAGCCATCAGGGCCAACGGCTACATTTCCTGGCTCATATAGTTCCGCCTCTGTCGCGGGTCCATTATCACCACTGTAACCAGGTGTACCATTACCGGCCACTGTGCTTATGCCATAGCCGCTCGTCATCCTCCTGCTGCCATCTCCCAGATTAAGCATTTGTGTGTAAGGGTCGTAGGAATGATGTATGTTTAATGACCAACCCCCGAGTCCGGTCGCAGTGGTATTCAAGGATGATAGCAGGGCATCTGACTCTTGCCATATGGTAACTTCGAGATTTTCTCTATTTGAAGACCACCCTCCAGCTGGACTCGTCCCATTTTGCCCGAAACTAATGTCTGATGGGATGGGGTTATTGTAAATTGCAGGATACACATAACCAATACGTATATGTGCCGTGGTCGCTCCCTGGACTGATCGCCCATAGGCATCCTTACCATCCCAAATAAATGCATAGGTCTGTTCTGGTTTTGCCGGAAAAGATTTAGTAATAAATTGGCCAGCAACGCTAATTTCGAGGTCAATTCGTTTAAGGTCTTTATGAAGATCACTTGATGTACTAATCGGTATTGCAAGAGTACGGATATATTTATTGCCTTCTACTCTGCTGCTCGAATAATTTAGGGTAAAAGGAGTACCGTATACCTTGGCTGTCTCACCCAATACCTGAGTTTGATACTCGATAATAGAACCCCTTCCCGTACAGGGGTCAAATATATCATTTACCTTTGGCTTTGGTAAATTAGGAGGTTTAACCCCTTCTGGCGGTCCGTAAGGCCAGTTGCAATCCCAGGGGGTAAAATGGGTAATAGGTACGCGCCATAGTTCAACACCTACTTTATCTCCGTATAATTCGGCTAACTTTCTTTTTTCTTCATCGGTTATATTGAGCGGTTCGACACCCACTTGACTGCCAACTGTATCCAACTCAGCCATGCCTTCATTAATGCCAGTAATTTTAATAACCCGGCCATTTTCAGAGGGGATCCAGGCGGCCTTATCATAATCGTAATAACCCATGGGAACAATGCCCCCCACAGGTGCGCCGATAAAGTTTTCAACGTAATGAAAGATTGGCTCACTGAATCTGACATTTTCAGCTTCGTCGGCACTGTATTCTATACAGTAGGTGTAACCAACATTGGGAGGTAGTTCAGCTGGCATAGCCTGTGGTCCATTATCACCTACCGTATACTCCGTCGCTCTTATGGTCAGGTTGCTGATCGGCGAGCCGTCTTCCTTCTGAGCGGTTACACCGGCAGGGATAATAAGGGTGGCCTGACGTTTGCCGTCGGCGTCCTCGACCTGACTGCCCTGAGCAACTTGGATTGGGCTTTCTTTAGTTAAAGTTACTTTATTTTCTTTGGTATCATAAGGAATAAGAACTACATCAGGAAAGCAAGTGAAATTCTGCCAGGGGACGTTTTCCTGACGCTGGGCAGTAATGTAGCCTTTTTTTTCGTAGCGTAGGGTTAGATTCCCGCCGCCATTTACTGCCATATCGAAAAAACCATCCTCACGACTAAATGTTTCGCCGAATTCGTCATGATTTACCACGGTAATTTTTACACCCGATAAAGGTGTATTATCACGGCTTAAGACTCTTCCACGGAGTACTGCAACTCTATTTTCTTCAACTGTATCGGGTGCTAAGTTGGTTTGTACCGGGCTGTCACCAGAATACAAAAAAGCTGTAGAATCTAAAAAGGAAGTTACTACCGTAGGATCATTAGGCGGAGCCACTAATAAACCTGTATTATTAGTAATTGGATTGCTGAAAGCTTTTGCAGCATTTCCCGCTTTATCCTGGATAGAATTCCCGTTATAACTTATAGTAGCTGTATCTCCATGCACGGCTGCTACTGCCAGATTGATGATGATCTGAACGCCGGTAATAGATACATCGGTAATCTCTGCAGCAACATTGTTAATTTCCACATTGAAATCAGAACTTTGGGGTACCGATATAGGGTTTAGGGTTTCATTAAATACCAGTACGAGTGTACTGCCATTGATTGATGCACTATTAAGGACTGGTGGTAAATTATCTGACAATGCTATTGTAGCTACATCCAGCTTCGCCGGAACGGCCTGTAAGTTGAGCACAGTATCCTCGGCAACCACGTAAATATCATAAGCCGTATCAGCGTCTAGCCCAGCGACGGTGGTACTGATTTCTGTGTCAGCTTGTAGATTTTGTTGTCCCTTAGTTATAACTGCCGCACCACCGTTGCCGGTACCATTCTTAACCTCGGCTGCACTGGGGGCAGCTGCTGCATCAGTCAAAACTACATAATATACTTTGCCATTCTCATTGGCCTTGAAATATAATTTAAACCAATCACTGCTTAAGTCATCAGCTTTAGGGTATCCCGGTGACCAAACCGGTGGGGTAATATCGCCAGGATCCAATGCCCTGGTAGTTATCTCCAGCTTCACCGGAGCGGCCTGTAAGTTGGGCACAGTATCCTCGGCAACCACGTAAATATCATAAGCTGTATCAGCCGCTAGCCCGGTGATGGCAGCACTGATTTCTGTGCCAGCTTGAAGATTTTGTTGTCCCTTGGCTATAACTGCTGCACCGCCGCTGCCGGTACCATTCTTAACCTCGGCTGCACTGGGGGCAGCTGCTGCATCAGCCAAAACTACATAATATACTTTGCCATTCTCATTGGTCTTGAAATATAATTTAAACCCATCACTGCTTAAGTCATCAGCTTTAGGGTATGCCGTTGACCAAACTGGGGGGGTAGTGTCCCGAGACGGCCCACCGCCTCCTCCGCCCGAGTTAGTATCCCTGGGGATATTTGTATGTATTTGACCCAGGTTAGTATCACCATTAAACTGCTGATTAGTCATAAAGGTCGTACGGGTACCTTCATATATATAAACAGCAGAATAGGATAATAGTTGTCCGTTATTACCCCAAATAGGTAACACAACTGAAAAAGTACCATTATTGTCAGTTCTTCCTGCAAAACTGGGATTGGTCCAAAAAACCAGCGGAACATTAGCCAGAGGTTTTCCCTGATTATCCACAAGTTTACCGCTAACCTGTGCCCCTTCAGATAAGACTATCACCTGATCCCCAGGTGCATTACCTTCAATGACAGTTATTTCTTTATAACCAACATTTTTACCCTTTAATGCGGTTATCTCATACTTTCCATCAGGTAGAGAAAAGGAAAAAGTTCCATCCTGACCAGTTATAATTTCTTTGAGTAATTCTGGTGAATCCTTTGCAAAGATCTTTACAGTTACTGCCCCTACCGGCTGATTGTCTATCCTCACCATTCCATTTATTTCTGACGATCCTTCCTGCGAATAGGCGAGGGCGTTATCCAGAGTGACTACTGTCTCCGCGCGGGTTATATTTTTTAGAGGTCCAAAAGTTTTATCGGGAAATCCGCTCATTATACCACGGGCTGCAACTCTTTCAATACTTGGCCTAGCCCATGATGCAAAACTAGTGTTATCACGAAATAGCTCAACATCATCCCCTGCTGCTGTTTCCAGTCCTAGTAACCTATTTATCATAACCGCAGCTTCCTGGCGGGTAACCGGGTTATTCGGTTTAAAAGTACCATCCGGATAACCAGAAATGTAACCGGCAGCCTGGGCAGATATGACATCATCGTAAAACCAGTCTGCAGACTCTACATCGTTAAAATTACCTGTTGAGTCATTATTTTTGATCTTAAAAGCACGATTAACCAGGGAAACAAACTCCGCCCTGGTTATTGAGTTATCTGGCTTAAACTGTCCATCTGGATAACCGGCAATTAATCCATCGTTTATCCATTTCTCGATATGTACTTGGGCCCAATGTCCGTTGGTATCAGTTATATCAGTTGCAGCAACAGCTGATATACATAATAAAAACCCTAAGCACAAAAACAATACGGCTAATGTTTTTTTCATTACTACACTCCTTTCTTCGTAAAAACCCTTGTCATGAATTACTCATTCTGCATCTATTCTCCCTATAAACCCAAAAATCCTTTAGATTGTCCAAAAAATACAAAAGGCTGGAGCCTACTACAGAAGACAATCGCATTCTATCGATTCCACCCACGTCTTTGTTTCTCTTTACTTGATTCCACCTCGCGATGGACACCCTTGCCCTTGGCTATGTGCTTCCACTATCAACCCGCACGAGGGACCTTCACCCATTAGACTGCGCCCATGCCGGGCACACGTAAAAGACCTCAGGATATATATCCTGAGGTCTTTGGTAGAACCATAGTAAGAGTTATTTATCCAGTTGCATTTCCCAGGAGTCTTTTTTATCTACCTTCATAGTAATCTTATAACCATGAGAAATAGCCAATTTGCTAACATTTTCTTTTGATACCTGGCTTGTACCTACCACTAATAAACTATTTATCCCTTGGTCGATTAACTTCTTGGTCTTTATAACCGGCAACGGACAACTAAGTCCCCGAACATCTACCATATCCATTATCATTCCCCCCTATTCTTCCCGGAAGGTCCAACCAATTATGGCCATAACAATAATTCCAACTACGCAGGCTATCTGACCATAAGTACCTACACCTAAGGGGCTGGCAGCCAGCATAAAATTATGGCAAAATGCTGCCCCTACTATCATTCCCACTACAACCGCAGCTGCATCTGTATCACCTTCCCCAGACAAAATAAGCTGGCGTAAGGGACATCCTCCAAGAAGGGTAGCTGTTAAACCTACCAGGAAAAGGCCTAAGAAGTTCCATAATTGCATAGTATGAGCTATTGGCTGATCAGCAAATCCAGGTTTGAAGAAACCAAAATAAATGTTTAATCCTAATGCACCTATAAAAATGCCAGCAAATCCTAGTAATAGATAAGTATCTTTGGTAATTATAAAATCTCTAATTCCCCCGCTTAAACATAACCTGGTACGCTGGACCAGGAATCCCACTACTATTCCAGCAATAAGACTTATAATAATTGGTGCTGCCATTGAACCGGGTCCTTCTTTACTAAAGAATAAAGGCCCGCCTGCTTCCGGGTTAAATATGGTGCCTTTTAACAATAAGAAGAGGAAGAAGACAAATATCAAAGGTAAAATAACTCCTCCCACCTGATTGGGAGCATACTCGGACTTACCCAGATTAAAGCCTTTTTTCAAGAACCACACACCAGCGCCAACGCCGCATATAAAACCTAGCAAACCTACTACTGCATTATAGTCCCCGCCTGCCATACGCAGAATATCTCGTAATGGGCAACCGAGAAACACTAGAGCGCCTATCATCATAAACATACCCATAATAAAACGAACAAAGGTTGCCGAACCTCCCCTGGTTTTAAATTCTCCGGCAAAAAGTGATGTAAGTAATGACCCAATGATAAGGCCGATAATTTCCGGACGCATGTACTGTACAATACCTGCACGATGTAACCCCAGTGCTCCTGCAATATCCCGCTCAAAACAAGCTAAACAGAACCCCATGTTGCCCGGATTACCTAGTTTAACCAAAACCGCTGCAATTGCGCCAATGATCAGACCGGTAAGAAGAATAAACCACTTGCGACCATCCACCATATTACCTCCTTATCAGGCCTATAATATAACTATAGGTTATACTATAGATTCCATAAAATATTTTTACTGCATATTTCTATATGAAATCGTATATTTCCTTTTTTGTTGTAGGAAAATTTTGATCAAATATTTTAGAACACACACATAGAAAAAGTGCAACAGTATCTGACTATGAGCTCAGTTAGAACCGGCCTGATGGTAAACGGTTTATTACTAATGGTTTAGCTTCAATAAATAGCTTTTACATGACCGAACGCAGTAACCGCTTTGCCATCGGCAACATAACCAGCCAAAAAAATTCCCAGAGTATCCGTGAATTAGCCGGAGCGGGAAAAGAAGCGAAGCTGACAGTGAATGCCCGGGTACAGGCAGACCCGGATACTTTGAAGGCTATAGTCGTGGAGGAAGTGAGCAAAGCCTGCCGGAACAATATCACTTCACGCAAGCGGGGACGGTTCTTGCGTGCATAGCCGCGTTTACCTGCCAGGCAATTTATTTTTATAGCTGAATATGCACGCAAGAAGAACGAAATCGCTAGCGCGATGGCTTTTTGATGTTGGTATTAAAAAAATATATAAAAAAATGAAAAAGTATGCTCATTCTGTGTTATTGTTTAATCGCCCAAAACCAAACAAAACCAGAAAG
>JBMNOY010000087.1:0-5087 GCA_050943315.1 Syntrophomonadaceae bacterium | reverse complement strand
GCTATGGCACTAATAAAGGAGGTGCAAAAGCACCCTATTAGCGGAAAAGTCATCCATGTGGATTTCCAGACCGTCAATATGAATGAGAAGATACATGGTACGGTTGCGGTCCATCTGCATGGTGAAGGAGCAGTTATTGCCCGAGGCGGAATCCTTCAGGCCGGGGCTAAGGAAGTAGATGTTACTTGTATGCCTAAAGACTTGCCGGAGAGCTTCGTGGTGGACATTTCGGAGATGGACATCGGCCAAAAAGTCGTGGTGGGCGACCTTACGATTCCTGCCGGGGTTGAGATAACCAGTGATCCTGACATTATCATAGCTACTATACTGGCTCCCAGCCGGGCGGCTGTGGAGACACAGGAAGAAAGTGAAGGAGAAGCCGAAGCAGAGGCCCAAGCAGCTGAATAAGACTGTTTTAAACCCCCGGGTGGTGCTCATAACCCGGGGTTTTTTATTTTTTTGAAACAGAGTATACTAGTCATAATCCGGTAAAAAAGCTCAGGTGTAAACAACATTTTAGATGAATATCCTAATAGAGATCCCCCAAATAAGAGGTAGGCTATGAAATTAATTATTGGCCTGGGTAATCCAGGCAGAAAATACCAGGGAACCCGCCATAATATCGGTTATAGAGTTGTAGAGGAATTTGCCCGGCGCTTTCCGGTGGAAAAAGAGGAAAGCCGCTTTGATGCCATAATTGGGCACACGCGGATAAAAGGCGAGAAGATCCTCCTGGTAAAACCATTAACCTATATGAATCTCAGCGGCAAAGCGGTTGGCCCTTTGGTTAACTGGTTTAAACTGGACCTGAAGGATATAATCGTCGCTTATGATGATATGGATCTGCCCGTGGGTACCCTGCGTATCCGTGAAAAAGGCGGTACTGGCGGGCATAAAGGATTGGCTTCAGTAAGTGCATGGTTATCATCCAAAGACTTTGCCCGTATACGTATAGGAATCGGTCGCCCTGACCATGGTGATGTGATCAGTTGGGTTCTGGGAAAATTTGATGCGGTTGACGAAAAAGTCATTGCCGACACCGTACTTAAAGCTGCTGATGCACTCCAGGTATGGGTGCAGGATGGCATAGCAAAGGCTATGAATGCGTATAATTAAAGGGTAGAGTATCTGTCATTAACAGCATATGATACTTACGGAAAATGTATATTTACCTGCCTTCCCAGGGAAAATAGCACTAAATGGGTTAAAGGAGCAGGTAAGATGAAGGTGTATTATACTTGTGATTGTTGTCAGCAGATTTTTAAAACCACTGAGGTGGAGGGACCCGAAGGAGCTGTTGAACTAAAGGGTACCTGTACAGACTGTACCAGGGAAATGGGCTTAGATGGATCCTTAACATCGATAACCGGGCAGCATTTCTATAATTAACGTAAGGCATTTCGATTACAGGTGCCAGGTCACATACTAAAAATTAGAAAATTCAACACCGAATAACACTGATAATGATATCTAGATAGTCCGTATTCCCTGCCCGGATGGAACTATCATAGATAGGTTTTTTCTGCGCAGGGAAATAGCTTAGATGCCTGTTAAGGTAAAACTGTGTGAAGCTATAAAATCTGTGTTGAAATATCCTGCACAAAACATTATTACGCTTGGTGGGGGCCGGTTTGGCGGTGCTCACCTTTAGTCATGGGGAGGATTATTCCTTGAACAATGAACTACTGGGATCTCTACAGGAGTGTCTCAAGCAAAGGAAAAATATCATGCTAACCGGACTGTCCGGGAGTGCTAAAACATTCGTTATCAGCCGGCTGGCTGCCGGGCGCAAGGGAAAAACGTTGTGCCTGGTTGCCGATGAAGAAAGAGCTTATGATTTGGTACGGGACTTAAGCCCGTTTATAGATAAGAACAGCATCACCTTATTCCTGGCGCGGGATTTTGTTTTTCTAAAAGAGAACACTACTTACACGGAGGCCCAGAGAATTCTGAGTTTGCAGGAATTGCTTCTCCATCCGCGCAAAGCGGGATTCATAATCACCACCCCGGGGGGACTATTGCACCGTATTATGTCCCCCGCCCAGATGCAGGCCGGGATACTGAGTATTGAAACTGGCCAGGAACTTGATTATCAACAGGTGCTGGTGAAACTGGTTAACAACGGTTATACCAGGGTTAATACAGTCACTCGTCCCGGGGAAATGGCCATTCGGGGCGGTATCCTGGATATTTTCGCTATGGCTGCTGACCATCCCTACCGGATAGAGCTGTTTGGGGACACCGTAGATTCGATTCATCGCTTTGACATTAATACGCAGCGCTCTACCAGTGGTGAAAACAAAATCATAGTACTCCCTGCCGATGAACTTAGCGGTGAACACCTGGAGGCTACCATTTTTGATTATATTGGCGGGGATGCCTGGTTATTTTGGGACGAACCCCGCGAGTTTAACAAGGCTTTCGCCCGCAGCAGTAAGAGATATAAGGAATTCACCCGGGAGGCGCTAAAAAAGGAAAAGCGCTTTCGTGACATTCCCATTTTAGATCAGGATTTATTATCCACACTCATTACCAGCTTGCCAATTGTTTACCATTCCTTCTTCCCCGGGAATATACCCCAGGCTAGTGTTGCCCGGTTGGAACATATTGCCCAGCAGGAGATGGAACATTTTCATAACCAGTATGAGGCTTTGTTTAGCCGGCTAAAGGAATGGCAGGAGAAAAACTATACAATTCAAATAGCCGCTAAAAATAAAAAAGCCCTGCAAAGGCTGCGCCAGGAATTGAGTGATCATCATATAACGGGAATTGATATAGTTGACAAAACTATTGAAAACGGCTTTGTCAGTCAAACCCTGAAAATGGCGTTATTATCAGAACAGGACATTTGGGGCAAACGGGTTGGTAAACGTACCAAAAAACCAGCCCGGATTGAGCAGCGTCTACTGGTAGAGGACCTTAAGCTGGGGGACTATGTAGTCCATGAGAACTACGGCATAGGTGTCTATCATGGAGTTACCCAGGTGGAAACCGATGGAGTTACCAGAGAATACATTCTCCTGCAATATGCGGGAACCGACAAATTATACCTGCCGGTTGATAAGCTGGATCTGCTGCATCGTTACACCACCTCGGAAGAAAAGCAGCCCCGTTTAAGCAAACTGGGGGGAACCGAATGGGACAGGACCAGGAAAAAGGTGGCTGATTCCATTCAGGAGATGGCGGAAGAACTGTTAAATCTATATGCCACCCGGGAAAGCATTAAAGGGTTCAGCTTCTCTCCTGATACCCCCTGGCAGCAAGAATTTGAGGATAGTTTTCCTTTCCAGGAAACTCCGGACCAGCTCAAAGCTATCCAGGAAGTAAAAAGGGATATGGAAAAGAGCCGGCCTATGGACCGCCTGGTATGCGGTGATGTAGGTTACGGCAAGACTGAAGTAGCTATGCGGGCGGCATTTAAAGCCGTCATGGATGGTAAGCAAGTAGCTATTCTGGTTCCCACTACAGTACTGGCCGAGCAGCATTACGAGACCTTCTCGGCCCGTTTTCAGGATTACCCTACTACCGTGGAGGTATTGAGCCGCTTTAAATCCGGCGCACGCCAAAAGGAGGTTCTTGAGGACCTGCAAAAAGGAGCTATAGATATAATTGTTGGCACCCACCGCCTGTTATCCAAAGATGTGCAGTTTAAAGATCTGGGTTTACTGATAATTGATGAAGAACACCGGTTCGGGGTGGCTCAGAAAGAAAAGATCAAAGCCTTTAAAAATAATGTTGATGTATTAAGCTTATCAGCTACACCTATACCCCGCAGCCTGCATATGTCTTTAACCGGGCTGCGGGATTTAACCGTAATAGAAACCCCTCCTCCGGAGAGATATCCGGTAACTACCTATGTACTGGAATATAATGAAGAAGTAATTCGGGAGGCGGTTAGGGCGGAAATTGAAAGAGACGGACAGGTTTTCTTTGTGCATAACCGCATCCATGATATATACCAGGTTCAGGAGAAACTATCCCAGTTATTGCCGGGTGTGAGTATCGGGGTTGGCCATGGCAGGATGAGGGAAGAGGAATTATCCCGGGTGATGATAGATTTTGTTAAGGGTAAATATCAGGTTTTTCTGTGTACTACTATTATCGAATCGGGGCTGGATATGCCCAATGTAAATACCATAATTGTTGATGAGGCGGATAAAATGGGCCTGGCCCAGTTATACCAACTGCGGGGGCGGGTAGGCCGATCCAACCGTATGGCCTATGCCTATTTGACTTACCGGCCGGACCGGGTAATAACCGAAGCAGCGGGAAAACGCTTAAACGCTATCAGAGAGTTCAACGAGATGGGAGCAGGTATGAAAATAGCCCTGCGGGACCTGGAAATAAGGGGAGCCGGGAACATATTAGGGCCGGAACAGCATGGTTATATTCAGGCAGTGGGATTTGACCTCTATTGTCGTTTGCTGGAACAGCAAACCGCCCAATTGAAAGGACAGACGGCTCAAACAGAAGTAAACCCACAGGTAGATATAGACGTAGACTACTATATCCCGGAAACTTATATACCTGATGCCGGAACCAAAATGAGATTTTACCGGCGTTTATTACTGGCCCGGGAACAGGAAGAAATTGATGATATCCAGGAGGAAATGCTCGATCGGTTCGGAACGCTGCCCGCACCGGTGGAAAACTTCCTGCAAATAGCCAGGCTTAGAATCAGGGCCCGGGATAAAGAAATTAAAGGATTGCGCCGCAAGGGCCAGCAGATGGAGATCCAGCTGGCGACCAGCCTGCCTTCAGACTTTCTTAACCGCACCGGACATTTAAGGGTAAGAAAACTAAACGACGACACGTTCACTATCCAGCTGGGTGCAGGAACTTCGATTAAAGATTTAGAACAGGTGATAAACAGCATTTAACAGACGCGAGACGGAGGGCACGGCAGGGGGAGGGTTTGGAAGCACGGGGACGGTTCTTTTGCTTCCCTTCGCGAAGGGAAGCAAAAGAAGAACGAAATCGCTAGCGCGATGGCTTTTTGATGTTGGTATTAAAAAAATATATAAAAAAATGAAAAAGTATGCTCATTCTGTGTTATTGTTTAATCGCCCAAAACCAAACAAAACCAG
>JBMNOY010000086.1:0-5091 GCA_050943315.1 Syntrophomonadaceae bacterium | reverse complement strand
TTCCCTTTTTAAAAAGGGAAGCAAAAGAACCGTCCCCGTGCTTCCAAAGAATCGTCCCCCGCTTCCAAACCGTCCCACTGTCGCAAAAACCCTGCCAGTACCCTTGTCTGTAATATGTACTATAGTTCACTTAAAGCCAGACTAACTGCTAAGGCCTGGTTGACCTTATTCATGGTTTCTTCGTTGAGCACTGCAATGCGCTGTTTAAGTCTGGTTTTATCAATAGTGCGGATTTGTTCCGCCAGGATGACCGAGTCTCTTTCCATCCCGTAAGTTTTGGCTTTTAATTCTACATGGGTGGGGAGTTTGGCTTTATTAATCTGCGAGGTAATGGCCAGTATAATTGTCGTCGGGCTATACTGGTTACCAATATCATTTTGCACCACAAGAACCGGTCTGATACCTCCCTGTTCAGAACCAATCACCGGATTAAGCTGGGCAAAATATATCTCGCCTCTTTTTATCATATTATCACTCCAACAATTTATCTAAACAGTTAGACAAGGCTTCCTCATCAAGCCCACAACTTTCGCTGGCAATATTAAGGTTTATGTCTGCCATTTCCAGGTAACCTTTTTTCATTTGTTCTCTCAGCAAATTCTTCTTACGCTCCCCAACATAGAATTTAATTGCTTCACGGACTATCTGGCTTCTATTTTTACTTTCGACAAGTGTTATATTATCAACCTCAGATAAAAGATTTTCAGGAACGGTTATTATAATTCTTTTTGAGGCCGGCAAAGGCGAGCACCTCCAATGATAGATACGTTTCTTAATTGTCTATATTATATAGGTTAGCAAAATGGCTCGCAAATCCAATAAATAACACTGGCTCATGACTGCTTATGTATAAATTCTCGGTACCCGTGAAGTAATCAAACAGACTACTTCATAGTTGATGGTCCCGATTATTTCAGCCAAATCGTCAACTGTTACACCGTCTTCCGGCCTCCCAAACAGAATTATTTCATCTCCCTCTTTGATGTCCGGCACCTGGCTGACATCAAACATACATTGGTCCATACAGACTCTTCCGATTAACGGCACTTTCTGGCCCATAACTGTGGCCCAGGCCCGGTTTGACAATAACCGGCTGTAGCCGTCAGCATATCCCACCGGTACCGTTGCCACCACTAATTCCGCCGGGCTCACAAATGTCCGGCCGTAACTGACCGATCTGCCCTGCTCAATTTTCTTAATCATGGTAATTTTACTAATCAAGCGCATAGCCGGAATCAGACTTAACCGCTCTGTATTCACCTCCCGGGAAGGATATAACCCGTAGGTCGCGATACCAGCCCTTACCATATCCAGCTGGGCCTCCGGCAGGTCTATTATGGCTGCACTGTTGCCCACATGTTGAAGCGGAATATGGATACCTCTTTTTTCCAGTTCCATCGCTGTCTGTTGAAAAGATTCCAGTTGTTGATAAGTAAAAGTCTTATCTTTAATATCGGCTACGGCAAAATGAGTAAACATACCTTCAATGACAATGCCCGGGTATTTACTGATTGCAACAATTGTATCCAATGTACTCTGCCCCGGTTGAAAACCCAATCTGCTCATACCCGTATCAAGTTTTATATGAACCCGGGCTGGTTGATTCAGCCTGCTTGCCGCCCGGGCCAAATCCAAGGCCATAGAGCTATTAAAAACGGTAAAACGGATACTATTGGCTATAGCTGTTTCAACGTCTTCAATATAGCCCAGGACCAGGATGGGGGCATTAATCCCACTCTCCCGCAAAGTCATCGCTTCCTCCAAAGTGGCTACGCCTAGAAACGAGGCTCCTTCTTCCAGACTTGCCCGGGCTACCTCGTAAGCCCCGTGTCCATACGCATTGGCTTTTACAATAGCCATCAACATGGTCTCTGGTCGCAACAATTTCTTAATATTTCTTAGATTGTATCTAATCGCTGTTAAATCTATTTCTGCCCACGTTCGCGTCTTATTATCCATTACTTTTCACCAAAGATTTTAAAATATCGTTGCGAGTAATTATACCGACCAGTTTATCATGTCTTACTACCGGAATGCGATTTATTTTCTTTTGCTGCATTATTTTTACTATCTCATTTACGGGTTTATCCTCTTCTATAACTACCACCCGTGTGGTCATGACATCCTTAACTTTGACTGCCGCGTATTTTTTCAGGTCATTACTAAAACGTATGGGGTTTTCCAAAAAAATAATACTGTCAAATAAAGTAAGATAGAACGGCACCTTTACCTCACCGGCCTTTACCATCAGGTCTTTTTCGGTAACCATTCCCAGCACATGTCTCTCGTTGTCAACCACCGGAATACCGCTAATTTTATTTTCCAGCATTAATTTCGTAACCTTTTCCACCTGCTCCTCGGGACCGGCGGTTATAACATCTTTGGTCATTATATCTTTCGCTACCATAAATCAAACCTCTTTTCTAACTGGAACTTTTAGCCATTTCCAATTGTCTTAAAATCTCCGGTATGCCAGCCAGCAAATCACCTGCTGTTAGGCCCCGTTGTCCCCGGGTTTCACTTACCATATCACCTATTCGCCCGTGCAGGTAAACACCAGCCACAGCCGCATCCTGAGGCTTAAGTCCCTGGGATATGAATCCGCTGATTAAACCACACAGTACATCCCCACTGCCAGCTGTAGCCATTCCGGGATTACCAGTCAGATTAACGAATAACTCGCCGGTTGGTGTGGCTACCAGCGTTTTATTGCCTTTAAGCACCAAAATAACCCCGAATTCCCGAGCAAACTCGCGAGCAATATCCATTCGCTGGGCTTGGATGGCATCAATACTCTTTCCCGTCAGGCGAGCCATTTCCCCGGGATGAGGCGTCAGAACCGCCGGAATCGGCCGGTGCTTCAAAATCTCTACATCCCCTTGCAGGGCATTCAAACCATCGGCATCAATTACCATGGGGATGCCGGCCATATCCAAAACAAAGCGAAGAATGGTGTTCGCTTCCGGGTATCCTGACATACCCGGCCCAATCGCACACACTGAAACCTTGGCGAGAAGACTCTCAATAGCCGGCAAAGCATCCAGGGATATGGCGGCTTGCTGGGTCTGGGCCAGGGGTACAGTCATAACTTCGGTTACTGCGGTCTCCACTACCGGCAGCATCGATTGGGGTACTGCGGCGGTAACCAGACCAGCCCCCGCCTTTAAAGCTGCGCTGCTGGACATTATCACTGCCCCGGTCATACCCGCTGAACCACCTATAACTAAAGTATGACCATAAGTACCCTTATGTGATTCAGGTTGGCGGGGACCAATAAGCGGTTTAACCATCGCTTCGGTAATCAGATGGGTTTTTAATGCCTGGTCTTTTAGCAAAGCTACCGGAATGGATATATCGGCTACCGTAAGGGTTCCTGCATAATCCTTACCCGGTTCAAGCACCAGACCTATCTTGGGTAATGCAAATGTTACCGTTTGCCAGGCCTGAATGGCCTCACCATGCACTTTTCCGGTGTCCGCTTCTACCCCGGAAGGAATATCAACAGCTATGATGGGAGATTTACACCAATTAGCCATCTTTACCACCCGGGCATCAAAATCATTCAGACTTCCTTTAAAACCGATTCCATACATAGCATCAACAATAAGATCGCAAATAAATAATGAAAGCATCAGCCGGTCCAGATCTTTATCCTCCTGCAGGGGATAGATTCGGTCAGTCATCCTGGCTAGTATAGAATAGTTGGTAAAAGTATCCGGGGTCATCTCCTCAGGAGAACCCATTATAAAGGTATCAACGTTTACTCCGGCATTAATCAAATGTCTGGCGATGACCAACCCATCCCCGCCATTATTCCCTTTACCAGCTAAAATTACTACCGTCTTGCCCTTAGGTGTGACCAGGGTTTCATCAATCGTTTCTACCACCCTGATGCCGGCATTCTCCATCAATATAAGACTGGGAATTCCGAACTCACTGCTGGCTCGGGCATCAATGCTTTTCATTTCCTGGGCTGTAAGCAGTTTCACATTTACCATCCTTTCCTGGCAATAACCGATGCTATTGCCTGATTCTTACTATGAGCAAGGCTAACGGCAATCTCCCCCAAGTTTTCTTGCCGGTGTCTGGCCAAAGCTTCACCATGTAATACTAACCTGGGGCGACCCGTGTTATCAGTAACTACCTCTATATCTTTAAAACCTATCCCCCTGATAAAAACCGGATGAAGCTTACGGACTGCTTCCTTGGCTGCAAAGCGAACTGCCAAAGAGGGATGGGGGTCACTTTTACTAAAACAATATTCAAGCTCCCCGGCAGTATAAACCCGGTGTAAGAATCGCGGTGTACGGGCAGCAATCATTCTTATCCGGTCAATATCTATTATGTCAACACCTATCAACATCTTATATCATCCCTCTAATAATATTTACCATTTATTAAAGCACTTTCTGCGGTAAATGCCAAAAGGGCTGGTTAGAATTAATAAAAGCCCTGAAACCCGTTGGATTTCAAGGCTCTTTATCATCTTCGGTCTTTTATTGCGGCCAGTTCCGCCCTTTCTCCCTCGTTTAATATCTTGTTCATATCCAATAAAACCAACAGCCGGTCTTCCAGTTTGCCAATCCCGGTAAGGTACTCGGCAGTAATACCTCCCATCACAACGGGCGGGGGTTCAATACTGGAAGCTGGTAAACGCAGCACTTCACTCACTTCGTCAACAATAATGCCCACGGTACTGTTTTCAACATCAACCACTACACTGCGCGTTTCACTGGTTATTTCCGATGAACCCATATTAAATCGTTTCTTAATATCTATTATCGGGATAATTCTTCCCCGAAGATTTATTACACCCTCGACAAAATCAGGAGTCTGCGGCAATCTGGTAGGTTGGGCCATAGGTATGATCTCCTGAACTTGGGTAATGGGAATTCCGTATTCACATACTGTGTTGTCCCCTATTAGTTTGAACACCACCATTTGTGTCTCATCAGCCATTTTATAACCTCCCTTAATATACTCTCGTTTTCTTCACTTATCTTCGTTTTTCGCAGAATTTCACTTCGATTTGCTTAAGCTTTCCCCCTAGATGTTGCATAAATCTGGTAGCTCTGTGGTTTCAGGCAGAGA